>JALHNI010000021.1 GCA_022843605.1 Bryobacter sp. | reverse complement strand
AATCGAGCATGCCGCGATAACCGGCTTGCAGCTTTAGGAAGCCGCGGTTGAAAAGGTTGTGAACGGCCCAGATGGGGCCGCTGCCGGTGGCATGATCCTGCTGGTAGATGTGGGCTTCCTTGCGCAGCAGGTACCGCACCATGGTGGGAATGATGGTGCGCGAGAGCAAATACGAAGCCATCATGGCGAAGACAACGGCGTAGGCGAGGGGCGTGAAGAGGAAGCGGGCGGTGCCGGTGAGGAAGATCACCGGCACGAAAACGATGCAGATGGAGAGGGTGGAGACAAAGGTGGGGACGGCGATCTGCTGAGCGCCATCCAGAATGGCTTGCATGAGGGGCTTGCGCTCGTGGAGGTTGCGGTGGATGTTCTCAATCTCGACGGTGGCGTCGTCCACGAGAATGCCGACGGCGAGGGCGAGCCCACCGAGGGTCATGACGTTGATGGTTTGCCCGATCATGTTGAGCAGGAAGAGCGACGTCATGATGGAGAGCGGAATCGAGATGCAAACGATGAGGGTGCTGCGCCAACTGCCCAGGAAGAGCAGGATCATCAGGCCGGTGAGGCCGGCGGCGAGGATGCCTTCGTGAACGACGTTGTCGATGGCGGCGCGCACGAAGATCGATTGATCGAACATGCGCTTCACTTCCATCTCCTTGGGCATCAGGGTCTGGATGCGGTCGAGGGCCTTTTGCACGCGATCGATGATGGTGAGCGTCGAGGTGGTGCCGTTCTTCAAGATGGTGAGCAGGGCGCCGCGCGTGCCGTTCTGGCGAACGACGTTAGTTTGGACGGAGAAGCCGTCACGGACTTGGGCGACATCGCGAACGTAGACCGTGGCCCCGTTGGCGGTCTTGACGGGCAGGTTGTTCAGATGGTCGACGAGTTCGGGACTGGCGTTCAATTTGACGTTGTATTCGCGGGTGCCAATCTTGGCCGAGCCTGCCGGAATGATGAGGTTCTGCGCGTTAATGGCGTTCGAGATATCGATGGCCGAGAGGCGCCGCGACTGCATGGCGGCAGGGTCAAGATCCACCATGATCTGGCGGCTTTTGCCGCCATAGGGGAGGGGGACGCTGGCGCCCTGAACGGTGGCTAGACCAATGCGTAACTGGGTGTTCGCCAAGTCATAGACCTGCTGCTCGTTCAAGGTTTTGCTGCTGAGCGCGAGTTGAAGAATGGGTACGCTGGCGGCGTTGTAACGGATGATGAAGGGCGGAAAGATGCCCGGCGGCAGAACGCGGGTGATAGAGCCGGTGATGGCGGCGAGTTGGGCGATCGCCATGTCGATCTTCACCGTGGGATGGAAGTAGACGCGCACTACGCCGTAGCCGGGCATCGATTGCGACTCGATGTGTTCGACGTCATTGACGGTGGTGGTGATGGCGCGTTCGGTGCTGGTGACGATGCGCTTTTCGATGTCCTCGGGCGCCATGCCGTTATAGGTCCAAATGACGCTGGCGACCGGCAAATCGATCTCCGGGAAGATGTCCGTGGGCATCATGAACATCGACAAGGTGCCCAGAATTACGATGAGCATCGCCATGACGACGAAGGTGTAGGGGCGATTGAGAGCGAGCTTAACGATCCACATGAAAGAAGGACAAGTTGGCCGGGCCGGCCCTCAGCACTCGGAGGGAAACCTAGAGTTTACCAAATGCGCTTCGCGGGCTAGTTGGCGGAGCGGTCAATGCCCACCATTTGGCGGCCTTGAGGCGTCTGGCGGAAGAAAACCGTAGTGACGGCCTTGGTGCCGTTGGCGCCGATTTCCACGCCGAAATAGCCGTCGGAGACGGCGGGGAAGCGGAAGCCCGGCGAGGGCATCGGCTGGCGGGTATCGGCCTGATTATCGTAGCGGAACCACTTGCTGGTATAAGTCCGGGGGGCGGCAAATTTGAAGCGGACGGCGAGATCTTCGAAGCGCAACTCGTCTCCTGTGGCGTCGAAGTGGTCCACGGCGAGGACCTTGTTCAGATAGACTCTGCCGATCTTGTCGCGCCGGTTGATGAGGCACTCCACCACCCAGCTCTGGGCGCCGAGGTCAGAGTATTGTCCGGTTTTGACGATGGCGCGGATGTCGTCGTCGGTGAAGGCCATCACCTTTTTGGCTCCCCAGTAGTGATCTTCGGGCAGGGCATTCAGGAAGGCGGGATTCGGGTACTCGGGACGGTAGCGTTCTGGATCGAAGGCCTGATATTCGAAGCGGCCGACGGAGGGGAAGTTCGGGAACGAGGTTCTGGCCCAGTAGGGTAGATAAAAGCCGAGCGAGAAGAACTCGCGTGCGGCGGGCTTCCAGCCGAACAGATAGTCGTGGCCGGAGCGGGCGGAGTTGGCCTTGGTACTGGCGCTGCCCAGGGTAGAGCCGAAGTCGATGAGCTGGTGGCGGATGAACTTGCGGCCGTCCTCTTCCACCACCGTATCCAGGGTGTTGATGGAGCGGGAATCGTCGTGGCCGAGCCAAGCGCAAAGCACGGACAGGCCTCGAAGGTCGCGGCGATGCTCGTGCGGATAGACGTCGTTCGGATCGTCCTTGCGGGTGCCGTAGTAGCGGAACGGACCGATGATATCGCCACTGATGAACAAGCTGGCGGTGGCACGAAACTTGCCGGCTCCGGCCGAAATTTTCCGCAGGATCTCGTCGACATCGCCGATGGTCATCTTACGTTTTCGTCCGGTGAATTCGGTGATGTTGGCTTTGGGATCGACGCTCAACTGATCGCGAGAGAAGCTGACGACATAGTTCTCGGGCACATAGTAGCCGAGGGCATAGAAGAAATGGGAGCCGATGACATCGGCGGCGGTGGCCATCTCAGGGTTGGAGGGCGGATCGAATTTGATGAAGTAGCGGCGGCCGGTGGAATCGCGGATGACGAAGCCGGGGGTGACGCCCTGGTTTTTGGCCGAAAGCACCGACCAGGGGCCGTCCATCGACGGGGGACCGGTGTTGTTGGGGCCTTTTACGAGGTCGGCGACGGGCATCGGTTTCTGGAGGCTGTGGCGGTTGGTGTACCAATCGACGCTATCGGGCACTTCGCCGAGGGTGTTGCCGCCCATGGAGGGGATGCGCGCGGACTTGAGTGATTTCGGCTGGCGCTCTCCGATCTCGGTGAGGGAGAGCGAGAACAGATCGTAGAGGTCGTTGAAGTTGCGCGCGCGCGGATTGGAGGTGAGGCTGCGGGGCAGGGGAGCGGTTCGCAGGGGATCGTCAGCGTAGAACTTCCGGGCGGGCGGAACGGCGACCGTTGGGAAGCGGGAGGGGTTCTCCACGGCCCCCGCCGCCATGCAGGCCATCAGAGCGACTAGAAAGCGTTGTCGAACTTGAACCATACCTGAAACCCTTCGTGTGAAAAACCGACGTCGACGCGCGTGAAAACAGTGTTGCGGGCATTGAAGCGGAAGCCGAAGCCGACGGCGCTTTCGAGGTCCTTAAAGTTGAGCTGGCTGCGTTTCGGGAAGACTTTTCCCGCGTCAGTGAAGACGGCCATGTCGAGGCCGGTGAATACTTCCCAGCGGTATTCGGCGGTCATGAGGAACGAGTTGTCGTCGTAGAAACGGAAGGCGCGGTAGCCGCGGAGATCGTCCGAGCCGCCCACGGTGGGCTGGAAGAAGAAGGGCACAGACTGGCCGGCTTTAGCCCAAGCGAGAGTACTCTTGGCGCGGAGAGCAATGACGCGGCGGTCATTGAAGAAACCGAAGTAATGTTGGGCTTCCATGTCGAACCGGCGGAAACTGTAACGGCCAATGTCCTGATCGTGGAACCAACTATGGCGAATCTTGTAGAGGCCGCCGTCGCGGGGAGTTCCGGGGATATCGCGCCAGTCGTATGAGGCGTCGAAAGCGATGCGCGTGAAATCGCTTTGGCGCTGCATGCCCGGCGGATTGTAGAGTTGTTCGGAGCTGGCGTAACGGCGATCCGTACCGGGGCCGACGTTCACCTGGTGGAAGCCAAAGTCGCCGGCGACGCGGAAGTTTTTGAAGGGCTGCAGTCCGCCGCGGGTTTCGTAGATGGTGTCTTCCAGCCGGAACGTGCTGCGGCCATTCTTTTCGCTATCGGGTCCGGGGCCGTAGTAATTGACGCTGGCGAAGTTGCGGTGCTGTACCTTGAAGCTGCCGAAGCGGCGGCGCGAACTGCGCTCGGGGGTGGCGAGTTCGAGGTCATAGAGCTGCCAAAGGCGAGTGGAAAGACGGGCGGAACTGCGGAACTCCCAGGCGCTTTTACCGAGATCCTTGTGGTATTCCATGCCGGCGGCGAAACCGGAGTTGGTGGCGAGGCCGCCGAAGAGGAACCGGAAACCCTTAATGCCATCGCTGAAGCGTTCCAGGACGCGTTTGTCCTTCACCAAGTTGAGGGTTTCTTCGGTCTTGGTGAGTTCATCAGGCGTCAACGTCGCCTGTTTGCGGTCCCGGGCTTTCTCTTCGAGTTCGCTACGGGACTGGGCTTCGCGCGCGGCGATACGCGCCTGCTCCAACTCCGCCTCGGGCGTGGTTTGGGCGATCAAGCCTGAACTGAAAAGACAAACCGAGACTAGGGTTAGGCGATTAAGCATGGACTTCCGGACATTCCATTATCACCGCTTAATGGCCGGACTGGGATGTCAGATTCGTAACATCTAAATTTTGTATGATTACGGGATGAAGAAATCGCTGGTGCTCCTCGCGATCTTTGTTGTGACGACTATCTGTAGCTTGGCGGAGACGCCGAAGCCCCTGGCGGTCTCGCCCAATGCCGTGATCGAGGCGATTGAGTTTGAGGATATTGCGCCCGCGCGCCAGCATGCGGTGTTGACGAGTCTGGGTTTGCGCGTTGGCGATCGTTTCGATGCCGAAGCGAAGCAGCAGGTTGGCCAGTCCTTGCGCATGGTTCAGAAGGCGGACCAGCCGCTGACGTTCACCTATACGCCGGGCTCCAAGTACGGCACGGCCAAACTGATCATCCGCGCCGGCTGCTAGTGCTCTCGCGACGCCAAATCTTCCGCTTTGCGGCTGGGGCGGTTGCGGCTCCTGCGGCCGCGCGGCGGCCCAACATCGTCGTGTTTATGACTGACGATCATGGGGCTTGGGCTTCGAGCGTTTACGGTTGCGGCGAGATGCGGACGCCGAATCTGCAGAAGCTGGCCGATGGCGGGAGCCGGTTTTCGCGGGCCTACGCGGCGACGCCGGTGTGTTCGCCCAGCCGCGTGACGTATCTGACCGGCACGCTGCCTTCGCGGCACAAGATTCAGGACTATTTGCGCCCGGAGGATAGCTTTGGCCCGAAGTCCCGCCGTTGGCTGAAAGGGCTGACTTCGTATTCCAGTCTGCTGGCGAAGAGCGGCTACACGTGTGGCCTTTCGGGCAAGTGGCACATGGGGCTGGATGAGGTGGCGCAGGAAGGCTTCAGCTATTGGGCGACGGTGCCGGGGGGCGGCGGCACGTTCAAGGATGCGGAGTTTGTGCGCAATGGGGAGCGCATCAAGAAGCCGGGCTTCAAGGAAGACGGAATCGGCGATTTCGCGCTCGAGTTTCTTGCTGCGCAACGGGGGCGTCCGGAGCCCTTTTTCCTGCTGGTGCCGTTCTACGCTCCGCATACGCCCTTTGACTTCCAGCCGGAAGTGGATCGCGCGCTGTACGAAGACAGCAAATTCGGTTGCTTCCCGCGCGAGACGGCGCATCCCTGGGCGAATCGGACGATGGCGCGGCTGCATCTTGACCCGGCCAGCATGCGCGGTTACTCGGCGCTGATTACGGGTATGGACCGCAATGTCGGGCGGGTGATGGAGTATCTGGAGCGCGAGGGACTGCGCGAGAACACGACGGTGATCTTCACGGCGGACCAAGGCTATAACGGCGGTCATCATGGTTTTTGGGGCAAGGGCAATGGAACTTGGCCGTTCAACATGTACGAAGAGTCGGTGCGGGTGCCGCTGATCTGGAATCATCCGGGGCGGATTCCGGCGGGGCGGGAACTGGATCCGATGGTTTCGTCGTACGACTTTTTCCCGACGGTACTGGATTGGGCGGGGGTGAAGGCGCCGGCGGCGCGCGAGCGGGTGGGCCGCAGCTATGCCGGATTTCTGGGAGGGAAGGCTCCGGGCAAGTGGCCGGATCGGGTGTTTTTTGAGTATTCGATGGTGCGGGGCGTGCGGACAGCGAACCTGAAGCTGGTGTTGCGGACGCCGGAATGGCCCAGTGAATTGTATGACTTAGAGGCGGATCCGGGGGAGAAACGCAATTTGTGGGACGATCCGGCGCACGCGGGACAGCGGGCATCGCTGACGCGGCAGGTGGAGGCGTTTTTCGCGAAGTCCGGTGCGCCGGCGTTGGCGGATTGGAAACGGGGCGTCGAGCAGACGTTGACGGAGTATCTTCGGGCCCAGTAAGCGTCTGCACGCTAGGGGCGGTTGGCGCGTCAACTGTTTCGTGCGGGTGTGTTTAGTTTTTATTTGCTTGGCGTTAGCGGCTTGGGCCGATACGCCGGAGCAACTCTTCAAACGGGCCAGGAAGGCCGAGAAGAAGGGCGACATTCTGCGAGCCTACGCGCTGTACACGCAGGCCTCCTTCCTCGATCCTAAGAATCCTGAGTATGAGGGCCGCAGCATGGCCCTGCGCAGCACGGCGCTGGACCAGGCGAATATCACCCTTTCGCCGGTAACGTCGCTGAAGGACCTGCCCCCGGACAATACCAAGACGAACATCACGGAGGAGGACCTGGCGCTGATGAAGCGTTTGTCGCCTCCGCCGGAAGTGAAGGGCACGCCGGGAAAGCGGGATTTTTCGCTGAACTTGCCCGCGACGCAACTGTTTGAGCAGGTGACGCGGGCGTTCGGGTTGGACGTGGTGTTCGACGGCGACTACAACACGTCGCCGGTGCCTGCCGATCGCTTGATCTCGTTCAAGCTGACGGGCGCGACGTGGCAGGAGGCTCTGCACGTTTTGCAGGTGGTGACGAATTCGTTTGTGGCGCCGCTGAGCGAGAAGCTGCTGCTGGTGGTGCGCGACACGCCGCAAAAGCGCACGGAGCAAGAGCCGAGCATGGCGGTGATGGTGCCAATTCCGGAGGGGTTGACGGATTCGGTGGAACTGGCCAGGTCGATTCAGCAGGTGATGGAGTTGCAGAAGTTCGCGGTGGATACGGCGCTGAAGACGGCCTACATGCGGGGGCCGATTTCGAAGGTAAAGCCGGCGGTGATGCTGTTTAATCAGATGTCCGAACGGCGCGGGCAGGTGGTGGTGGAGGTGGAACTGTTTGAGACGTTGGTGGGGTCGACGCTGGAGTACGGGCTGTCGCTGCCGACGTCGAGCACGCTGGTGCATCTGGCGCGCATTTGGAACTTCATGGCTCCGATTTCGTCGACCGCGAGCCGGCTGCTGACGTTCGGTGGAGGGGCGTCGTTGCTGGGGATCGGGGTGGTGGATGCGCAGATCTTTGCGAGCATGAGCCACAACCAGTCGAGTTCCAAGTTGAAGGCCGAGGTGCGGACGATGGATAGCTTTCCGGCGACCTTCGTGGTGGGAGACAAGTACCCGATCATCACGAATCAGTATGTGGGCGGCGCCGGGGAGACGGGAACGCGATTTGCGCCGCCGCCGACGATTCAATTCGAGGACCTGGGGTTGACGCTGAAGATTACGCCGCGGGTGCATTCGATGGACGAAGTGTCGTTGGATGTGGAGAGCGAATTCAAGGTGCTGACGGGGCAATCGCTGAACGGCATTCCGGTGATTTCGACGCGGAAGTATCAGGGTAAGGTGAGGCTGCGGGAGGGCGAATGGGGAATCGTCGCGGGGTTGGTGACGATGAGCGATACGAACTCACGCAGTGGGATTCCGATTGTCAGTGCCGTGCCCGGCTTGGGATCGAGGAACAAGGAGACGCGGCGCGGCCAGACGCTGCTGGTGATCCGGCCGCGGCTGGTGAACAGTCCGACGTCAGAGACGGTGCCGACGGAGCTTTGGCTGGGGCCGGAAGCGAAGCTGCGAACGCTGTTTTAGGGCTTGGGGGCTGGGGGTTGGTCACAGAGGCAGGTCCACGCGCCGTCGGCGGCACGGGTGAAGACGAATTGCTTGGAGTTTGAGAATTCGAAACTCATGAAGGGGAGCGCGCCGGATCGGGATGATACTTCTGTTGCCTGAATGGCGGCGGCCTTGTAACTGAGGCCTTCGACTGCCGGGCGGAAGAGGGTCCAGACCTCTTCGACCTCGCTGCGCAATGCTTGCGTGTCCGTTACTTTGCGATGGGTCCGGTAGGACATGGTGAGGAGCACGGTGCCGTCGCCCAGCTTTACGGGCGACGGCTCCTGGAGTACGGCGATGGTGCGGTGGGAGGGTAGCTTGACCAGACGCGGTTGGCGTGGGTTGCAACTGGTGCCGGCGACGAGGAGTAACAGAGCTAGGGCGGCAAGGCGGCGCATGGGTTGAGGATCGCTTAGGGCTGTTGGGCGAAGCTGACTTAAGCCGTGAGAACGAATCCGCCGTCCGGCGTGAGCGTCGTCCCGGTGATGTAACTGGCGTCCTCTGAGCAAAGGAATAGAATCGTGCGGGCGATCTCTTCTGGACGGCCGGCTCGTCTGAGGTGCACGCGGGTCGCCAGCACATGGTCATAGATGGCATCGCCGAAGAGTGCGCGGCCCCGCCGATGCATGGGCGTATCGATGATCCCTGGACAAACCAAGTTGACGCGAATGCCCTTGGGGGCTAATTCGGCGGACACACTGGTGGTTAATCCGATCAATCCGTGTTTGGCTGCGCAGTAAGCGGGGAAGCCAGGCATGCCAAGGAAAGAGTTGATGGACCCGACATTGACGATGGCGCCACCGTGCCCCGCGGCGAGCATTGCTTTCGCTTCGTACTGCATGCACAAATAGGGACCTTTGAGGTTGATCGCCAATACTTCGTCCCACTTATCTTCCGGGAAGTCCGTGATGCCGGCTACGGGCCCCTCGTAGCCGGCGTTGTTTACCGCGTAGTCGAGCCGGCCGAAAGTCTCGATGGCGTGGGTGACGGCCTTTTCGACGTCCTTGGCGACCGCGACTTAGTTCGACATAGCGCGCTGCGGGTTTACAGAGGAGCTTAGAGAAGGTTCGGAGGTGGAGTGCGGCGCTCTTCTTGCGCGGCTTTGGCCAAGTAGAGTTCCACTCGATCTGTCGTCCAAGTAGCTACGCCGCAGCCGAAGAAGTCAGTGTCTTCTGTCCAGATTGGGCTGTCCAATGCAAGAGCGGCAGCGAGGACTGGCCAGTCGTCTTCATCGCGGTAGGCGATCCGCTCGCGGGCGATGGACTCATAACTCCGATAGGTTGGGGCCTCGACCGTCTGTATCAAGTCGGCGAGTTGATTCAGGATCGCCATCGCTGGTGGCACCGGTACATTGCGCCGTTCCAGAATGGCGGGTAGTACTTCTCTGGCTTCTTGGAAGGCGGTTTCGGGAGCCATGAAATCCACCTGCTCCCCGTATTTCGTCAGCAAGGATAGAACGCGAGATCCGAGTACGGCGCGAATCAGAATGTTCGCGTCGAGCACCAGCATTATGCCTTCTTGGGCCGGCGCTCGCGCCGCAGTTGCTTAAAGTCAGCAAGGATCTCGTCTTCGCTAGCGCCGGCGGCGACGATTAACCGCTGCATCTTCTCACCGGCGACACGAAGTGCTTCGAGATCCGCCTGGCTGGACTTGGGCTTCGTGGGAACGTAGATGCCGATTGTCGCACCGTGGCGCGTGATCGCGACGGGGGTTTTGGATTCCAGGTAGCCCGCTAAGTTCTCTCGAAACTCCCGAATCCCGACTTTAGTTGTCTGCATAGCAATGCCTTTGCGTACACAATGATAACACAAGTCTTCAGTCATTTCGAGTCAACAGGTGATGGAATCGGAACGGACCCGTCGGGAGACCTGCTCTACAGGAACGTTAGATCGCCAGGTGGTAGCGAGCGTGGCGGAGGGTGCCTTGGCGGGTGAGGGCGGATTGGGCGACGAGGTTTGGCGAGGTCGCGGGTGGCGGAGGCGGGGGAGGCACCGGTGATGGCGATGTAGTTACTGGCGCTGAGTCCGCCGGCGAAGCCTTCGGTGCCTTCGCGGAACATGCGGAGGAGGGCTTTTTCCTGGCGCGGGTTGAGGTGGCCTCGGAGGCGGTGAAGTAAGCGGGTTTTGTTAATGAGGAATTCGAGACCCGCGAGGGTTCGTTGCTGCGCTTCAAGGGTCGTTTCGGCGGACCAGGTGAGCCAGCGCGTCAACTCGTTGCGTTTGTTGGCGGCTTCCAGAATTCCGTAATAGGACTTACGACGTTTGAGGATGGTGGCGGCGAGGGCGATGAGCGTGGGTTGGCCGAGGGCCTGGGAGAGCGCTTTCTCGGCGAGGGCCCGGGCGAGGCGGCCGTTGCCGTCTTCGAAGGGGTGGACCGAGACGAAGTACAGATGAGCGATGCCGGAGCGCGTGAGTGCGGGCAGCGGCGTTTTACCGCCGGGGGCGGTGCTGTTGAACCAAGTGGTGAAGCGATTCATCTCGCGGGTCGTCTGTGCGGCTGGGGGCGCTTCGAAGTGGACCTTCGGCGCGTAGAGGGAACCGGAGACGACCTGCATGGGTTCGTCGCCGGTGCGGTAGCGGCCGATGGTGGCTAGATCCTGGCGGCCTTGCATGAGGAGGCGGTGCCAATGGAAGAGCATGGCGGGCGTGAGGGGGCGGGCAAAGCCGCGGTAGAGTTCGACCATCATCTCAGCGATGCCGAGTTCGGCGGGCCGGGCTTTCCGGCGATCCGGGGCGAGGCCGGAGTGCTGGCGGATGGACGATTGAACGCTGGCGCGGTCGAGGATTTCGCCTTCGATCTGGGAAAGTGGTGACGGCTTCGTCGCTGAGGGCTTCGATGGTGAGTTGGAGGCGTTCGCCGGGGTCGATGTGCTTGGTGACGCCGAGTCCGGTGCCCATTTCGACGAGGAAGCGCTGCTCGGCGGTGGCGAGGCGGGTGGGGTCCCAGGTGAAGTGCGGCCAGTCGGGTTGTTGCCAGTTCCAGCGCATGAGCGATTGGGGTGGTTTCTATCGCTCAGGATAGGAGGGTTTTGTGAGCGATAGATTCGCGGGCTATCGCTCAAGGGGAAGGTTGGCGGGCGAGGGAGCCCGCCCCACTGGATCAGGAGGGCGTTTTGTGCGCAATAAGAACACGGGCTCTTGGGTGCGAAGTTTGACATCGGCTTTAGTTTTCTGCGATCAATCTGACGATGAAGCAAGATGAGGAGTGGGTGCGGAAGTATCTGGTGGGCAGGGGCTACCCGCCGGAGGAGATTCAGTTTGAGCCAGATGGAAATACTTCGCCGGATTTCCTTGTCTCGGGACGAATCGCGATCGAGGTTCGCCGACTGGACCAACACGTAGAAGTTTCAGGGCAGACCGAACCGATCGGGAAGATTGCCCACCCATTTGAGAATCGGTTGGAAAGACTGTTCAAGAGTATTGTGGGGCCAACGTGCGGTGTGCGTTGGGCTGTAGATGTCGATTTCAAACGGCCACTGCCAAGAGTAAATGAATGGGAAACCTTTCTCCGACAGCGGCTTGAACTGATCCATGTCAGTAACTCGGACAGGGAGGAGAACATCTTGATTCAGATCGGCGACAATCTCACACTGGAACTCGAGCGGCTGCCTGAAACCAGTGGAGACGCTTTCGTCCTGGGATCTATCTCGGACGATGATGAAGGTGGCTATGTCGAGGTGCTTGAGAAAAGCCCGCTGATTTGCGTTCGGGAGAAGGAGCAGAAGGTCGCCAAGGTTCGAACGAAGTATCCCGAATGGTGGCTGATTCTGGTGGATCACATTTGGGGCGGGAAGCCGGAAGCTGTGGCGCTTGCGCACACTTTTGACAAAGTGATCGTGATTCACCCTGACGTGCTCGATCAGGCCTATGAGATTCCTTCGATCTAGGGCTTGCGCTTCCAGCTTGTGAGCGATAGAGATGCGGGCTATCGCTCAAGGGGAAGGTTGACGGGCGGGGGCGCCCGCCCCACTTGGTATTGGTTAGAGGATGGTGTGGCCTTGGTGGGTTAGGGTGGCGAGGGTTTGGGGGAGGTCCTTCGTTTTGACGAGGACGTAATCGGTGTCGTGGGTGGAGAGGGCGAAGATGGGGATTTTGGCTTGGGCGAGGGGGTGGAGGATCGAGTCCAGGATGCCGGTGAGGTGGAAAGGGAACGGGCCTTGGAGTTCGAGGAGGCTCCAGCCGGGTTCGGCTTGGACTCCTTCGGGAATGTGGTGTTGTTCGCAGACGATGGAGAATTCGTGGGCGGTGCGGGTGACGGAGACGAAGCCTGCAGTGGGGAGCCAGGTGGGCCAGGAGTTGGGGCGGGCTATGGCGTAGTGGCCGGGGAGGAGGCGGAGCGAAAGAGGGTCCATGGTTGTTTGGCGAGGTCCTTGAGGAGGTCTTTTTGCCAGGCGAAGCTGGGGTTGCGTTTGAGGTGGCGGGAGGCGGAGAAGGTGGGGCCGCATTGGGGGCCGATGGCGGCCCAGAGGGACATTTGCTCCATGAGGGTGGCGTCGGCGGCTTTGTTCTGGACGGCTCCGGCGGGGCCGAATTCGGTTTGCCAGGGCTTCATGCCGCGGTCGGAGAGATCGTTGCGGCCGCAGAGGGTCCGTTCGGAGGGCTGGGTCTTTTTGCCGATGGGGTCGTAGGAGTCGGCGAGGAAGCGGCGGGCGAGGTTGATGTCGATGCGGCCTTTGTTGGCGGCCATGAGCTGGTCCCAGCGGGTACGGCGGGCGTTGGCGCTGGAGCCGGAGTCGTGGGGGTCGAAGGAGGTTTCTTCGGCGAGGATTTTGGGGTCGGCGGGGAAGTTGGCGCCGGCGAAGTAGCCGTCTTTGGTGCGCTGGAGGACGGTGTGTTTGAAGCCCAGCTCAAGGGAGGCGATTTCGCCGGTTTTGCGGTCGGCGATGAGCCAGTTGTTGGCGTAGCCGCCGTTGTTGCCGTCTTTCATGATTTGCGCGAAGGTATCGATGGAGTCGGCGTATTGGAGGGCGTGGCGGGCGCGGACGAATTCGGGGATGCCGAGGGGGTCGAAGCCGGAGGAGAACTGGGCGATGGTGGTTTCGGTGATGGTGAGGCCGGCCGAGTTGATGCCGAAGTCGTCGGCGGAGTGGATGAGGCCGGGGAGGCCGTCCATGAGGAAGCGGTGGCCGGAGGCGGGGGAGACGTCGAAGATGACGTTCCAGCGGGTGCCGACGGCGAAGTCGATCCAGGCGTTGTGGGCGATGACGGGGCGGCCGTCTTTGGTGTAGGAGCCGGTGGCGACGAAGGCGGAGCAGTGTTCTGGGGCGGAGCGGGGCGGCGTGAGGCCGGCGACTTTATTGCGGTCGTTGTAATAGGAGACGTAGTAGGGGGTGAGTTCGAGCCAGGCGTTGTAGGCGACGAGGTCCCAGAGGTCGATTTGGAGGCCGGAGGCTTGGAGGCTTTGGAGCATGCCTTGGAGTTCCTGGCGGTATTCGGCGGGGACGCGGGGCCAGAGGACTTCTTCGGCGGCCTTGCGGAAGAAGGGCCAGGGGTGGCCGCTGTCGTGTTCGAGCATGGCTTTGACGACGCGGTAGGAGTCGGCGATTTCGGGGGCGAGGAGTAGGCCGTGTTGGCGGCCGAGTTCGGTGGGGGAGCCGGAGAGGCGGACGACGATCCAGCCGTTTTTTTCGGCGCGTTTGGGCGGGTCGAGCTTGGCTTTGGTGGCGGCGAGCGTGGAAATCGCGACCAAAGTGAGGGCGAGTACGCGCATGACGTCATTCTAGGCGTGAGGGACTGATAAAATCAAAGGTATCCGTGACTTCCACGCCTCTTAGCGCTCGTGTGCCCGATATCCTGGCTCGAATTGTTTCTGTGAAGCAGGCGGCTTTGCCAGCGTTGCGGACGCGGGCGGCGGTGCTGGAGAAACTGGCGGCGGACAATGTGGGCGAGCATCGGGACTTTGCGGGGGCGCTGCGGGCGTCGCCGCCGGCGATTATTGCCGAGGTGAAGAAGGCGTCGCCGTCGCGGGGATTGCTGTCGGCGGACTTCAATCCGGTGCGGACGGCAAAACAATATGCAGCGGGTGGGGCCGCGGCGATGTCCGTATTGACGGATGAGGAGTTCTTTCAAGGCAGTCTCGCGGACCTTGAGGTGGCGCGGGTGGCTTGTGAGTTGCCGGTATTGCGGAAGGACTTCACGATCGATCCGCTGCACATTGTGGAAGCGGCCGCGCACGGAGCGGATGCTATCTTGCTGATCGCGGCGATTTTGGATTCGACCGAGATGCGGAGCTTGCGGGAACTGGCCGAGAGCTTGGGGTTGGCGGCGCTGGTGGAAGTGCATACGGCGGAAGAGCTGCAGGCGACGATCGACTCGGGGGCGCGGATCATTGGGGTGAATAACCGGGATCTGCACACCTTTGACGTGCGGCTGAGTTTGTCGCTGGACCTTGCGGACGCGATTCCTTCGGGGGCGACGCGGGTAGCCGAGAGCGGGATCTTTACGGCGCACGATGTGCGGCGGTTGGCGGATGCGGGGTACCACGCGTTTCTGGTGGGCGAGGCGTTGATGAAGTCGGGCGACCCGGCGGAGGCGCTGCGCGCGCTGCGGGGATGAAGCAGTTACCTGAAGCATTGGTGAAGGTTTGCGGCGTGACGAATTTGCGCGACGCGCAGGCGGCGGTGGATGCGGGCGCGAATGCATTGGGGTTTAACTTTTACGTGAAGAGTCCGCGCTATATCGATGTAGAAGAACGGGATTGGATTGCGGGGTTCAACGGGAACTTCACGAAAGTGGGCGTGTTTGTGGACCAGCATCCGGACGTGGTGCGGGACATTGCGGAGAGCCTGAAGCTGGACGTGGTGCAGGTGCACATGGGCATCGGGCCGGGGGATTTCCGGACGTGGCCGGCGTTGTCGATTGACGATGCGGCGGCGATCGAGGAGAACCGGGCGGAAGCCGTGCTGGTGGACGCGCCACCGCTGGCTGTCGGGGCGCTGGCGGGGATGCCTGGCGGGACCGGCAAGACATATGATTGGAGCCGGGCGCAGGGACTGCCGGGGCGGATTATTCTGGCGGGCGGCTTAGATGAGACGAACGTCGCCGAGGCGATCCGGACGGCGCGGCCGTGGGGCGTGGATGCCTGTTCGAGGCTGGAGAGCGCACCGGGGTTGAAGGATCACGAGAAGATGGCCGCGTTTATTCGCGCGGCTCGCAAGGAGTTTGGCGTATGACATCGCTAGAGACGCAGCCCGACGCATCGGGTCATTTCGGGCCTTACGGCGGGCGGTTTGTGCCGGAGATCTTGATGTCGCCGCTGGATGAGCTGGAAAAGGCTTATCTTTCGGCGCGGCAGGATCCGGCTTTTCAAGCCGAACTCGACCGTCTGTTGAAGGATTACGCCGGACGTCCGACGCCGCTGTACCATGCCCGGCGATTGTCGGAGAAGTTGGGTGGGGCGCAGATCTACTTCAAACGTGAGGATCTGCTGCATACGGGCGCGCACAAGATCAACAACGCATTGGGCCAGGGGTTGCTGGCGAAGCGGATGGGCAAGCAGCGGGTGATCGCTGAGACGGGGGCGGGTCAGCACGGGGTGGCGACGGCGACGGCGTGCGCGCTGTTGGGGCTCGACTGCGTGGTGTACATGGGCGAGGAAGACATGCGGCGGCAGCGGCTGAATGTTTTCCGGATGCGGATGCTGGGCGCGAAAGTGGTGGGCGTGACGAACGGCAGCCGCACGCTGAAGGACGCGATCAGCGAGGCGATGCGGGATTGGGTAACGAACATTGAGGATACGTTCTATGTGCTGGGTTCAGCGCTGGGGGCGCATCCTTACCCGATGATGGTGCGGGACTTTCACCGGGTGATTGGCGTGGAGGCGCGGGAGCAGATTTTGACGATGGCGGGACGGCTGCCGGACCAGATCTTTGCCTGTGTGGGTGGCGGGTCGAACGCGATCGGGATGTTCCATGCGTTCCTGCAGGATCCGGTGAAGCTGGTGGGCGTGGAAGCTGGCGGGAGGAGCAGCGCTTTGGGCGAGCACGCGGCGCGGTACTCAACGGGCGGATCGCCAGGGGTGCTGCACGGCTGCTACAGCGTGTTGCTGCAGAACGATGACGGGCAGGTGTCGTTGACGCATTCGGTGTCGGCGGGACTGGACTACGCGATGATCGGGCCGGAGCATGCGTTTCTGCATGATGAGGGCCGGGCGGAATATGTGAGCTGCACGGATGAGCGTGCGCTGAAGGCGGCGGTGGAGATCTCGCGGACGGAGGGACTGATTCCGGCGCTGGAGAGCGCGCACGCGGTGGCTGAGGCTTTGGACCGCGCGCCGTCGGCGGCGGGGCAGATTTTTCTGATTAACTTGTCTGGACGCGGCGATAAAGACATCGATATCTACCGTGAGAATTTACCTGAACTGGACCGTGACACCGTAACCCATGACCTCAATTACCGCCCGGCTTAACGATCTGCGCCAACAGAAGCGCAAAGGCCTTGTCGCCTACATAACGGCCGGGGATCCGCATCCGGATCGCACGGTGGAACTGGTGCTGGCGTTGGAGCGCGGCGGCGCGGACATTATCGAATTGGGAGTGCCGTTTTCTGACCCGATTGCGGATGGGCCGACGATCCAGCGAGGCACGGAGCGGGCGTTGGCGGCGGGGACGACGATGAAGAAGGTGCTGGCGATGGCGGCCGAGATCCGGACGCATTCGGATGTGCCGCTGGTGCTGTTCACGTATTTGAATCCAGTGCTGAAGTACGGGTTGCCGCAGTTGGCGAAGGACGCGAAAGCTTCGGGGATCGACGGCATGTTGCTGACCGACTTGAGTGTCGAAGAAGCGGACCGGCACTTGGAGGCCTTGCGGAGCAACGACCTGGATACGGTGTTTCTGGCGGCGCCGACTTCGTCGGACCGGCGGTTGGAGCTAGTAGCGAAGTACTCGACGGGATTCGTATACTTGGTTTCGCGTGCCGGTGTGACGGGGGAGCGGGATTCGCTGTCCGGGTCCGCGGCGCCGCTCGTCGAACGGATGCGTCAGCTCACCAGCTTGCCGCTGGCGTTGGGCTTCGGCATTTCGACTCCGTCGCAAGCGGGCGAAGCCGCTACTTTGGCCGATGCCGTGGTGGTGGGCAGCGCCCTCGTACGGCAGATTGAACAAGGTGGAGCCGAGGGAGGGCTGGAGGAGCGCCTGGAGGCGTTCACGCGGAGTTTGAAGGAAGGAATGCAATGACGGAGGCAGAAGCCCGGGCGGAACTGGGCAAGTATCGGGGCCAGATCGATGAGCTTGACGGCCGGATTCTGGCGCTGCTGAACCAGCGCGCGAAGATCGCCGAGGAGATTGGCGATGTGAAGCGGTCAGCCGGATTGCCGGTGGTGGAACTATCGCGGGAGACGGCGGTGGTGGATAACATGGTGGCTCGCAATGGCGGCCCCTTAACGAATTTGTCAGTGGCGGTGATCTACCGGGCAATTATGCTCGAGATGCGCCGCATCCAGGAAACGCGCGCCGCTCAAGTGGCGAAAGGAAACGAGTAAGCAATGTTAGTGGTGATGAACCAAGGGGCGTCCGATGCCCAGGTAAGCGAAGTGATTCAGAAGCTGGAAGCCCTGAAGTTCAAGGTGAACCGGGTGGATGGCGTGGTGCATACGGTGCTGGCGGGCGTGGGTCCGGCGGACGGTTTGGAGCCGAGCGAATTTGAGGTGATGGCCGGGGTGAAGGAATGTCACCTGATTGTGTCGCCGTACAAGCTGGCGGCGCGGGCGTTCCGGCCGGAAGGTACCGTGATCAAGGCGGGCAATGTGGAGATCGGCGGCAAGGAAGTGATCGCGATGGGCGGTCCTTGCAGCGTCGAGAGCCCGGCTCAAATTGAGTTGGCGGCGAAGATCGTGGCAGAGGCGGGCGGCAAGGTGTTGCGGGGCGGGGCATTCAAGCCGCGCAGCTCGCCGTACAGCTTCCAGGGCATGGGCGAAGAAGGCTTGCAGATCATGCGGGCGGCGGCCGACAAGTACGGGCTGATCGTGATCAGCGAAGTGATGGACGCATCGCAGATTCCGCTGATGATAAAGTACGTCGACATTTTGCAGATCGGCGCGCGCAACATGCAGAACTTCAATTTGCTGAAGGATCTGGGACGCATCAACAAGCCGGTGCTGCTGAAGCGTGGCATCGCGGCGACGATTGAAGAAGTGCTGTTGTCGGCGGAGTATGTGATGGCGGGCGGCAACCAGGAAGTGATTCTGTGCGAGCGCGGCATCCGGACGTTCGAGACGTTCACGCGGAACACGATGGACATCTCGGCAATCCCGGTGTTGAAGAGCCTGTCGCACTTGCCGGTGGTGGCGGATCCGTCGCACGGTGTGGGCAAGCGCAGCCTGGTGCTACCGATGGCGCTGGCGTCAGTAGCGGCGGGTGCGGACGGTATTCTTGTCGAGGTGCATCATGATCCGGATCGCGCGGCGAGCGACGGCGCACAGACGCTGAAGCCGGAGCAGTTCAAGGACATGATGGACAAGCTGAAGCTGATTGCGGCGGCGGTCGGGCGGAGTATTTAGGCGTTGGCCATCGAGAGCGTCGCCATTGTCGGCGTTGGGCTGATTGGCGGCTCGTTCGGATTGGCGCTGCGGGCGGCCGGGTTTACCGGCCGTCTGCTGGGCGTCAGCCGACCGGCGACGCTTGAGAAGGCATTGGCGGCGGGAGCGATCGACGAAGGCGGAACGCTGGAAGAGATGGTGCCGCGGGCCGATGTCGTTTTTCTGTCGCAGCCGATTGCGGCGATTCTGGAGACGATTGACCGGTTGGAGCCGCTGTTGAAGGCGGGGGCGTTGGTGACGGACGCGGGGAGCACGAAGCGTCTGATTGGGGAACGCGCGGCGGGGCTGCCACGCTTTGTGGGCGGTCATCCGATGGCGGGCAAAGAGAGCCAGGGTGTGGAGTCGGCCGAGGCGGGGTTGTTCGCGGGGCGATCGTGGATTCTGACGGGGGATCCGGGGCCGGAGTTTGTCGGTTGGCTCGAGCGGATAGGGGCGCGGGTGGTGCGTCTTTCGCCGGAGGAGCACGACGGGCAGGTGGCGTTGAGCTCGCATTTACCGCAGTTACTGTCGACGGCTCTGGCGAGCATGCTGGAGGGCCGGGTGACAACTTCTGTCGCCGGGCCGGGTTTAGAAAGCATGACCCGGTTGGCGCTGAGTTCGCACGACTTGTGGCGGGACATTCTGGCGACGAACCGTCCGGCGATTGCCGGGGCGTTGGCCGATTTTGCCGCGACATTGGACGCCGTGCGGGACGAACTGGAGCGTGGGGACCTTGAGTCGAGATTTGTAAAAGCTCGACGGATGGGCCTCTCGATCCGCCAAAAGTAAAGTTGGCTGGGGTACATTAGGGAAATATCATGAAGCGTCTTACGGTTAGCCTGGGAGTAATGTTGTGCCTCGTCGGCACGTTGTCCGCGCAGGAGATTGTCCGGTTCAAGACCAATCTGGGCGACATCGACGTGCAACTGCTGCGGAGTTCGGCGCCCCGAACGGTCGAGAATTTTTTGCTGTATGTACAGGCTGGGGACTTCAGCAATACGGTGATTCACCGGGCGGCCTCATTTGGCGGTTCGGCGCCTTCAATCATCCAGGGTGGCGGCTTCAATACTTCGCTACGACCGATTCCGACGCGATCAGACGTACGGCTCGAATACCGTGAAGTGAATTCGCGCGGTACGTTGGCGATGGCGCGCACCCAAAATCCCAACAGCGCGACGAACCAGTGGTTCTTCAACGTGACGAACAACACCACCACGCTGGGAGCGACGAATGGTGGGGGATATGCGGTGTTTGGGCGGATCATCAACTCGGCCGGTCTCGCCATCCTGGACCGGATGGCCGCCGTTCCTCGCTACAACCTGGGATCTGGTTTCGAAGAGCTTCCTCTGCAAAACTACAGCTCTGGAACTCCAACAGCTTCGAACTTCATTGTGGTCACCTCGGTGAGTTTGGCGGAAGCGGCTGCCACGCTGCCCACGATCAACGAGGGCGGCGCGGTGACGGTGAGTGGATTTGGCGGCTTCCCGGCGGCGGCGCCCGGATCCTGGCTTGAGATCTACGGCTCGAACTTTGGCGACAAAACGCGGGAGTGGGCGGGTGGCGACTTTACCGAAGGTCGTGCACCGACGACGCTGGAAGAGGTGAGCGTGACCATTGGCGGCCAAGCTGCTTTTGTGCGGTATGTGAGCCCGGGTCAGTTGAATGTCCAGGTGCCGGCGGACGTGCCTACGGGCGGGACTTTGCCCGTCGTGGTGACGGCCAAAGGACAGGCGAGTCAGCCGATGATGTTGGACATTCAGCCGCTGGCGCCGGGAATCTATGCGCCGCCCGCTTTTAAGTACAGGGACGCCCAGTTTGTCACGGCGGTGCGTCCGTCGACGGGGGCATTGATCAATAGCGTGGTGCCGGGGCTTCCGTTCACTGATGCGATTCCGGGTGAGACGCTGCTGTTCTATGGCGTGGGCTTCGGCAAGGTGGAAGGCGACACTCCGGTAGCGGGCCAGGTGGTCTCCGGCACGTCTACGCCACCGCGATTGATCGCGCCAGTCAAGTTTAGGATCGGCGGCTTTGACGCCACCGTTACCTTTGCTGGCCTCGTTCCCGGATCGCTAGGACTCTATCAGTTCAACGTGATCGTTCCCCCGAACCTCGTCCGCGGCGACCCTCCGGTCGTAATCGAAGTCGACGGCCGGCCGCTACGGCAGCCGACGCTGTATCTGCCGGTGACGAATCCGCCGCCCGCGCAGTAAGGCACGGGCTTTACCAGCCTGCTGAGAGGTGTGGGACCGGTCGGGAGACCGGTCCTACGGGGATTAGGAGGCGGCGACTAGGCCGCGCAGGTTCCAGCCGCAGATGGTGGAGGCGAGGAACTTGTCGTTGCCGCTGCCGTCGGCCTTGGGCGGTCCGGCCCAGTGGGTTTCAAGGCTGAGGTAGCCGGGGTAGCCATCGCGGAGTAGAGCCGCAATTTGGCCTTGCCAATTCACATTGCGTGTGCCGACTGGTCCCCAGATGGGAGTGTGGCCTTCCATGTGGCAATCCTTGGCGTGGACATGGGCGATGCGCTTCACCGGCAGCAGTTCGTAGCCGTCGGGATAAGCCTTTTCGCCGCCCACCAGGGCGTTGGCGGGATCCCAAACGAGTTGCAAATTGGGATGATCGAGGGCGTCCAGCAGCTTGCGCGCTTCCACGGCGGTGCCGATGTTGCAGGCATGTTCGTTTTCGAGGCCGATGATG
Source organism: Bryobacter sp. (assembly GCA_022843605.1). Taxonomy (GTDB): domain Bacteria; phylum Acidobacteriota; class Terriglobia; order Bryobacterales; family Bryobacteraceae; genus JALHNI01. The sequence continues at coordinate 43,147 of JALHNI010000021.1, read as the reverse complement.
ATGCCGCGGCTCTTGGCCTGGTCAGCGAGGCCGGCCAAGGCTTTGACGATGGCGTCGAAGCAGGCATCGGGCTCAATGCTGCGCCAGTATGAGAAGACGCGGATGAGGTTACAGCCGAGGAGACCGGCAATCTCGAAGGCGCGATCGGCCAGGCGGGCCTGATCGTCGAAGGTGTGTTTGGAGTTGAAGGTGTCCTGCTGGAAGCGCGGGTCGACCGGCGGAGCACCGGGCAGAACACACTTCAGGATCGGTGAGGCGATGCCGATGACCTTCATCCCCTTCTGATCGCAAAGTTCCTTGGCGAGTTTGAGCTCGTCGTTGGTGAGATCCATGATGTTCTTGCCAAAAACGACGCGAAGTTCCGCGCCGGTCATGCCCATAGCGGCCATGGGTTCGAGTGCGGTGGCCAGGTCAGAGGAGAATTCGTCAGTAATCGCCGCGATGGGCATCCGTAGTTGCTTCATTCGTTACCTAGTGTATCTAGCGGGCCGTCTTTTCGGCTAGCATGCGGAGAAGTTCGGCGGCTTCCTGTTTGACGGCGGGGTCCGCGCTGTTGGCGGCTGATTGTAACTGGGTGCGGGATTCGTTGAAGTCGTTGGTGGCGGCGAGGGCGGTGCCAAGGCCGAGTTGAGCGCGCGGGAAATCGGGGCGGGAGCGGAGGGCCTTACGGTAAAAGCTGATGGCGCGACGCCAATCCGCCCGGCGGGCGAGGAGGCTACCCATGGTTTCCTGGGCCTCAGCCGAGGCCGGGTCCGCTGCGAGGGCGGCAGCGACCTGGGTTTCAGCCTCGGGAAAGCGGCCAGCGCCGGCGAGCACGGTTCCGAAAGCGAGACGGATTGCGGCTTGGTTGGGGGCGAGGGCGATGGCGCGGCGGTAGCTGCGTTCAGCCTCTTCGAGTGCGCCGCGAGCGATGAGCACCTTGGCCAGGTTGCCGTGGGCGCTGGCAAAATCCGGCTGGCGACGAATGGCTTCGCGCAGTTCATGTTCGCCGCGGGTGATGTCGCCTCGTTCAGCGAGGAGGTTGCCGAGCGCGTCGTGGGCTTCGGTGAGGTCGGGGTCGAGGCGAATGGCCGTTTCGAGAGCGGCAATGGCTTCGGGGGCCCGGCCGAGAGTGTAATGGGCTCGGCCCAATTCCTGGTGGGTGGCGGCGTCGTTGGGATCGAGCGTGAGGGCTTGTTTCAGTGCCTCCGTGGCGCCCGCAAGGTCGCCCATGCGGAGCAGGGTGGAGCCGAGACCGCGCAGGGCGGGCAGCGATTGCTGGGGGGCGGCGCGGTAAGCGGCAAGGGCTTTTTCGTTGGCGCCGCTGGCGGCATAGGCCGCGGCGAGGTCGATGTAGATTTGCGGGCGTTGGGTGCCGTATTGCTGGGCCGCTTTCTCCAACTGGGCGAGACCCTCGGTGACGTTGCTGCCTTGGGCGACCTGGGCCAGGCCTAAGTAGTGTTCTCGGTCCAGTTGGGGCTGGAGGTTGGCGGGATAGTAAAGCGTGACGGGGCCGCGGTAGCCTTCGCCGGGGGGATGGTGGCGCTCAGCGCGGGGGGCGAGCAAGTCGCCGGCGGGAGGGCGGCGTTGGATGCGATGATCCGTCATGACGACGTGGACGACGTCTTCGGTGCGGCGTTTCGGCATGTGGCAGCTGACGCAATCGGCGTCAGGGGTGTGTTCCTTGGAGGCCTTGAGGGTTTGCCCGTGGCAGGTGCGGCATTGGGCGGCGTAATGGGTGGCGGCGGCCGCCCCGCGTGGAACGTCGTGGGGATTGTGGCAGGTGGTGCAGCGAAGCGCGCCGGCACTTTGCAGGAAACAGGCCGACTTTCGCAGCCGGTAAGCGGCTCCGGCGATTTCGAACTTTTCATCGTGGCCGGTGCCAGGCGCGTGGTCAAAGTGCACCTGGTGTTCGCCGAGCGGCTGTCCGGGACGGTAGGAGAAGGCGTTGTGGCCGGCGCGGAGCAGGGCATTGGGCAGTTCAAAGCTGGTGGTCTCGAGGTGGCATTGCAGGCAGACCTCCATTTGGCGATCGACGGGCAGCCGCGACGGATTGACGATCGCCTTTTTGATTTCAGCGGGGCCGCGGCCGGATTGAGCGGCGGCGATGTGTTCCTGTCCCGGACCGTGGCAGCGTTGACAGTCGATGCCTTCGGGTAGGGAAGCGGGGAAGACGCCATCGGCGCCGGACGTGGGGAAGGCGTTGTGACAGGCAAAGCAATCGCCGGCGATCTTGCGCCGGAAGTCCTGGTGGGTGGGGCTGTCGTAGCCGGGGCTCATAGCGAGTCCGCCGCCATTCTCGGCGTACCAACTCACGGGGAGTTGCGCGAGACGGTTGCCCTCGGTGCGATGCAGAAACGTGCGGGCGTGATGGCCGGAGCCGACGATGTAATCGATGGTTTCCTCGACGACGTTGGTCGGCTGACCGTCGGGGCCCTTCTGGTAGCGGCGCATCTTGCCATTGGCGATCTCGTAGTAGCGGTCGGATGGAGCGTGAAAATAGGTAGCCCTCCGTCCGACGATGCGTTCGATTTCGGCGGCATTGGTTCGTTTGAAGGACTGGCCCATGCCGGTTTGGGCGTAGGTCTTGGCCTGTGCGGGATGGCAACTGGCGCACTGCTTCGCATCGACATAAGAGGACGATTCTGTTTTGGGAGGCGATTCTTTGGAACAGGCGCTGAGGAGCGCCATAATGAGGACTACGCAGCCGAGTCGCATGCAGCCCCTATTCTAGCGGCTATTCCTGGGGCAGCGAGAGAAACTGGTCGGCCTTGACGGCGGTGAGCTGTTTGCGTTTGCCGTTCGGCCAGACAACTTCAACAGTGGCGGTGGTTTCTTTGCCGAGGCCGAAGACGCGGGCGAGGTCGCTTTGGGAGCAGTAACTGGAGCCGCTGGCGACCACCTGCTTTTGCTTGCCGACGGTGATGGATGTGCCGATGGGAGCTTTGATGCTGAGCCAGTGGTTTTGGTTGCCGCCGTCGTTGCGGTAGAGCTTCGCGGGGCCGCCGTTGGCGGTGACGAGGATGTCGAGGTCGCCGTCACGGTCGAAGTCGGCGTAGGCGGCGCCGCGGGCTACCAGGGGTTGCGTGAAAGCGTTCACGGTTTCGAAGCGTCCCTGGCCGGTATTGCGGAAGAGCAAGGGGACCTGCGCGTATTGCACTTTTCGCTGGACGCGGTTGATCTCTTCGTCGATGTGGCCATTGGCCAGGAATAAGTCGAGCCAGCCGTCTAAGTCAAAGTCGAAAAAGAACAGGCCAAAGGTAAGCGTAAGTAAAGTCGAGCGACCGAGGTTTGAGCGGGGGGCTTCGTCAACGAAGAGGCTTTTGCCTTCGTTATGGTAGAGGCCGATCATCTGGTTACTAAAGTTACCGACGGCTAAGTGCGGACGGCCGGTCCGGTCATAGTCGGCGGCATCGACGCCCATCGCGCCGCGGGCGACGCCATCTTCGCCGAAGGCGATTCCGGCAGCGACGCCTTCCTCAGTGAAATGACCATTCTTATCGTTCCGATAGAGCTTATTCGGTTGGGTATCGTTGGCGACGAAGAGGTCCGGGTAGCCGTCGGAATTATAGTCGAGAACGGCGACGCCGAGGCTCTTGGACTTTGTGTCGGCGAGGCCGGCTTTGGCGGTGACGTCGGCGAACTTGCCAGCGCCTAAGTTACGGAAGAGTTTTGAGCTGGTGCCGGGATAGCTTTCCGGAGTGCAGTAAGACTTGGTTGCGCCGTCCATGGAGCACCATAAGTCCTTTTCCCGTTGCCAGGAGACATAATTGGCGACAAATAGGTCGAGTTTTCCATCGCGATCAAAGTCGAACCAGGCGGAAGAGGTGCCGAAGGAGGCGTTCTTAATACCTGACGAGGCGGTGACGTCGCGAAACTTACCGTTGCCCTCGTTGTGGAAGAGACGGTCGCCTTCGAGGGCGGTGACGTAGAGATCCAGACGGCCGTCGCCGTCATAGTCGGCGGAGGAGACGCCGAGGCCATACATTTCGACGTCGAGGCCGCTGCCGGCGGTTACGTTGGTGAAGGTTCCGTTGCGGTTGTTGCGGTAGAGCGCGGGGAGGGTGCGGCGGCCACGGGGTGACCAATCTTTGCCGTTCACGAAGTAGATATCGGGCCAGCCGTCGTTGTCGAAGTCGACCCAGGCGCAGCCCGCGCCCATGGTTTCGGGCATCCACTTTTTTCCGGCCTTACCGGCGTTGTGAGTGAACTTGATGCCGGCGGCGGCGGTGACGTCGGCGAAGGTGACGGCATGCAAGAGTGGGGCGAGACTAAGGAAGAGGAGCGCTTTCATGTTCGTGTAGGGCCTGCCGTTCGTTGTTATCTTCGGGATGAAGCAGGCGCGGTTTGGCGGTGATCATCTGGGCTGATTCGTCCGCCTTGAAGCGCCGGAACAGCACCTCCTCGCGAGCCGCTTTCGCGGAATCGCCCAAACCACGATAGCAGAGCATCAGGTTATAGTGAGCTTGCAAGTCCTCCGGGTCGACGGCAAGAGTTTGCGTGAAGCGGGCGACGGCGTCCGCGTACTTTCGCTGCAGGAACAGGACGCGGCCGGCTTGGTTGAGAGCAACACGATCGCGCGGGTACTGGCTGATAACTAAGTTGAGCGAGGCCAGCGCCCCATCATAGTCGCCCGCCGCTTTTTGGACTTGAGAACGGAAGTAATGAATGCGCGCCAGATTTGAGTTAATGGCGAGGGCCTTGTCGAGATAGGGGCGTGCGGCGTCGGTCTCGCCTTCCTGAATGAGGGCGCGAGCGACGTTGAGCCAGCCATCGGCGTAAGTGGGGTCGGCTTCAGTGACTTTGAGGAAGGCGTATTGGGCGCCCTTGAGGTCGCCTTGTAGGAGCATGCCAATTCCCCAGTCGTTCCAGCGGAGGCGGTCCTCTTTGCGTACTTTGGGTTCATAGACGGCTTTGCCTAGCGGGACGACGGCACTGCCGGCGGCGACGACGACGATGGGGATTTCGGGGATACGATCTTTGATGGCTCCGGAGACATTGGCGGGAATGCGGTCAAAGGTGTATTCGCGCTGGTCGGCAGCCAAGCTGGTAACTCCGGGTTTGGCGTGGCCAGCGTAGGAGAACTTATTGTAATAGTGAGAGAACTTACGGTAGTTCAGCTTGGCCGTAAAGGTAATCGGACCTTTGGCGGTGGGCGGGACTTTTACGCGGTAGTGAGCGACATCGGCAGCGCCAGGAGGAATCAGGCGAACATAGAGAACGCTGCGCGCTTGCCAGGCATTCCGCTTATTAATGTGTTGGCCTTCGCCATCTAACATGTAAGAGCGGTAGAAGTGGGCTCCCGGTTCGACGGCGCCATCCTGGTCGAGCTTGCCACTCCAGAAGACGAGCTTGTCATTGGAATCGCGGCCTTCAAGTTCGAGCCAGATGTCGAAGGCATCGATGGTACCGCCGGGAAAGAAGTGGCCCACCTTCTTGGTTCGTACGACGACATCGACGCGTACGGTGGAACCTGGTTCGACCGTGGTGCCGGCGACGCCGACGGGCGCCGAGACCTGGCCAACTTCGCGCTCGTAGGCCGGCGCGTTCGCTTCGCCTTCCTCGCCAACGGCCATGGTGGAACTGAGTTGAGGTTGATCGCCGCGGCGCTGCATGGGCATTTCGCGGGGAGGCGCGGCGGCCGGGGAGACGGCGAAGATATCGACGGAGATCCAGCCGGACTGCAGGAACTTGGTGGTTTCTTCTAACTGCTTTGTGTCTTTGTTGACGTAGGGCACGGCAGTATTGGCGGCGGGGAAACGGTGCGAATGAACTTTGCCGTCGCGGTGGCCCGGGTCGCGCGAGGGCACGAGAGGCATGTGGCAATCGGAGCAGGTGGCTGATTTCTCGGGATAGTAGAAGCTGCGTGCGCCTTGGCCGGAGACGCCGCTGGCCTGCCAGTTGTCGTAGTCATTGAAGCCGCGGATCCAGCGGTAGTTATTCACGGGAGAGTCGAGGTGAACTTTGTGGCAACTAGAGCAGTACTCGGCTGAGTCCTGCCGCATGAAGGGTTTCATGAAGGAGTTACGATGGGGTTCCGGGTCGGCGTAAGTGAGGAAGTAATCGATCATGCGGATGTATCGATTTTCACTGGCGGCCAGATCATGTAAGTCGGGATACTCGATGGTGAAGCCGCCGTTCCCGATAGAACCTTGGACATGCGTGATGGAATGACAGGAGATACAGCCTAAGCCGGTTTGCGCCTCCGGGGAATCGATCTGATCTTTGATCGGTTTGTCCCACTTACCCGAGAAAAGGACAGCGTGATCATGGCAACCGGCACACCATTTCGATGGCTGCGTACCGCCGATCTCCTGCATATGCTCAATCGACTTCCGGTAGTACTGGTTGTTGAACGACGCGAAGTGGTGCATGGAGCTTTCCCACTGTTCGTAGATGTCTTTATGGCATTCGCCGCACTGCTTGGACTCCATAAAGAATTTCGAGTTGATCTTGCCGTTGCCGTTTTCGAGATTCGTTTTGGCGGAAGAGGGCCAAAAGGGCGACTTGGGACCGTTGCCTTCCTCTTCCATGCTGGTGGGCACGAAGGCGGTATTGTTGCGGATGCGGTCAGCCGGGTCTGGAAAGGCTCGCTGGTAGACGAAGGCGAGGATGGGTAGTATGGCGAGGACCATCGCGGCGCGGCGGAAGAACTGTCCGACGAGCAGGACCGCCAGGACTCCGACCGCGATGTGGGTGAAGAGGATGGCGCGATGGTCGAGGGTGTTGCCGATTGCGGCGAGCCAGGCGCCGATCGCCGCAGTGAGCAGGAGCAAGATGGCTCCAAAGCGATGTTCGCGACGAATCATCCAGGCGAAGGCCAGGAGGACCAGGGCGCCAGCGGTGATGTGCAGCAGCACGTTCACCATATAGAAGACAGAAGGCGTGGCGAAGGCGGCGAGGTAGGCCGAATTCAGCAGCAGGAGCCCAAACAAAATCGTGGTGAGTTGTTTGAGGCGAGGCGGCATGGTCTTCGACATTTTCCCACAGCGTTCCGGGGTGACCTATCCCCTAAATGCATTACTTGACCATCTTGACGACGCCAAGCGATTCGCCGTTTTTCAGCGGTACTTCAACGCGCTCCACTTCACGATAGCCGTGGGCTTGGTAGAGGGGGACGCCGGTGAGGGTGGCTCCCATCTCGAAGCGGCTGAAACCGGCGTTTCGAGCGGCCTGTTCGCAGGTTTTGAGCAAGAGGGTGCCGATGCCGCGACGGGCAAAGGCGGGATGCACGAAGAAGGCGCGGATTTTTGCGGCGTCCTGCGCGGGATCGAGGAGGGTAGGTTCGCGGCCGGGGCCATGATCGCTGCCAAAGAGAGTACGGCGTTTGCTCCAACCGCCGCAGGCGGCGATGCGCCCCTCTGCTTCGACCACGAAGTATGTGCCGTCGGCGACGAGTTGGGTATCGAGGCCCAGGACGGTGCCCAGCGCCCCTTCAATCTGAGCGGGCGTGTAGTCGTTGACTTGGAGGCCGCGCACGCTGGCTTCGATCAGTGCGTGCAGTTGGGGAAGATCTTCAGGTTGAGCTGGACGGATCCGCATAGATTTCGATGCGCTCCTTTCCCCGGCCGATGTTGTTGCGCTTGAGGCGCAGGCGGCCGATCTCGCCGGTGCGGCGGAGGTGGGTGCCACCGCAGGCGACGCGGGCGAAGCCGGCGATCTCCCAGTATCGGCGCTGCGCGGCTTCATCGCTGTAGTTGCTGATGATCGCGTGGTCGGCGTCGATGAGGGCTTGCGCCTGCTGGGTGATGGCGGGCAACAGGGGGGTGGTGGGCTGGTTGGTGAGGAAGTCGATGCGGGCCTTGTCGGCGGCAATGTGCGCGCCGATCTTCTTCACGCCGGGCTTCTCGACGCTCGGGAGGGCGCGGTAGGTGAGTTCGAGGACAAGTTCGGCTGCGAAATGGAGGCGCATCAGGGCGTAACGACGGGGCCAATTGATCTCCACTCGGGGGGCGTCGCCGGGTTGCGGGGGCTCTGCGAGACGGTACCAGAGATCGAGGCCGTCTTTGCGGGCTTCCAGGACCGACTGTCCGTTGATGGTGCCGGCGTCGCTTTCCTGGCCGCCGGAAAGGGCATAGAACATGGTCTCTTTCAGTGCGACTTCGGGGCCGTTGACGGCTTGGATGTGGGTGTCGAGCACGGCGCGGTAAGGATCCTGCCAGAACAGTTTTCGGGTCAAGTGAGGATCTCCTCAATGGCCTGCATGGCATCGAGCAGGCGGTGGCGGTCCGTATCGGTGAGCGGGAAGAGGAGGCGGCCGACGTGTTGGTCGGTGAGGTGATTCAGACGCGTGAGTTCCTGGCGACCGGTGCGCGTGAGTTCGAGGAGGCTGCGACGGGCATCGGTAGCGGAGGGAGTGCGGCGCAGGAGTTTGCGTTCCTCGAAGTGGCGCAGAATGCGGCTGAGGTAGCCGGCGTCAAGTTGAAGGTCGCGGGCGATTTCGGTGGCGAGAGGCTGATCGCGATGACCGAGTTCGTAGAGGACGCGGGCTTTGGTGAGGGTGAAGGAACTGCCGACGAGGTCCAGGGTGCCGATCGCGCGGGTGTAGAAGCGGTTGAAGTGCCGAACGCGGGCGATGTCGGCGGGAAGCATGTGGCCAGTATACTTGACTCCGTCAAGTATTTGCTGGTGAGATATACTCGGGGCGTATGGCAACGCTGGTTACCTTGACTCCGCCGACGCCGCTTGAGCCGATGCTGCTGGCGGCCAAGCAGGAACGATTGTTCGCCATTCTGCGCGATCTGAAGCGGGTTCTGATTGCGTATTCCGGTGGTGCGGACTCGGCGTATCTGGCCTGGGCGGCGCAGCAGGTGTTGGGCGATAATTGCCTGGCGCTGACGGCCGATTCGGCGTCGATGCCCGATGCGCATAAGCGCGACGCGGAGCGTTTTGCCAGGGAGCACGGCATCCGGCACGAGTATGTCGCCACGCAGGAGTTCGAGAATCCACTTTATTCGGCGAACAATTCTGATCGCTGCTTTTATTGCAAGGAAGAGCTGTTCCGGGTGATGGAGAACGTGGCTGCTGAACGCGGCTTTGAGGCCTTGATTTACGGGGTGAACAAGGATGACCTGGGCGATCACCGGCCGGGGCAGAATGCGGCCAAGATCTATCAGGTGAAGGCGCCGCTGGTGGAGGCGGGGCTGACAAAGGCTGAACTTCGTGAGCTGTCGAAGCTGGCGGGTCTGGAAACCTGGAATCGCCCGGCGTCGGCTTGCCTCAGTTCGCGCATCCCCTATGGCACGGCGGTGACGAAAGAGAACGTGCGGACGGTGGAGGTGGGGGAAGAGGCGATCCGGGCGTTGGGCTTCTCTCAGTTCCGGGTGCGTTTTCACGAGAAGCTGGTGCGGGTGGAGATCGATCCGGCGGAGTTGCCGCGGGCGCTGGATGTGGGAATGGCGCAGAAGCTGGTGGCGATCTTCAAGCCGCTGGGCTTTCACTACGTCACGCTGGACCTGGAAGGCTACCGGCAGGGGTCGGGCAATGAGGTTCTGCGGCCGCACTAGGTCGCGGTCCGTTCGTCAGACGTAGAAAGCGGCGGAGGCTCCGACCCATTCGAGGCCCTTATTCTGGTCGACGCCCATCATTTTTCCGCGACCGGTGCGGATGATGGTGTTGACGGGACGGGGACGGTCGGTCCAGATGAACATGAGGCGGACTTCGGCCATGGTCATGCCGTGCGGCGTCTCAATCACGGGGTCAAAGCGGATCCGGCGTTGAAGGATGTAGTTTTCGCGGTCGCTCACGGCTTCGAGTTCGGCCCGGGTGGGGCCGACGATGACGCCGAGGCCGGCGAAGGAGAATAGCGGCTTCAAAACCCAGTTTTCGGGATCGTCGGGGAGCCGGTCCAGTTGGTCGAAGAAGTGAGTTTCCGGGACCGTTTCGTGCTTGAGGAACGGGATGGAGAACTTGCTGAGGCGGAAGTACCAGTTGGGGTGGCCGGCCCATTCGACTTGAAGATCGTCGGTCCAGCGGAAGGGCGCTTGGATGCCTTTGCGCTCGAGTTCATCAATGATGGTGCGGTTGTAGATGCGATCGATTGGCACTTCGCGGCCTTCGTGGAAATAAAACAATTTGGGCCCGCGTTGTTTGATGGCTGTGATGTTGACGGTGCGAATGCCGGCAATGCGTTCGGTGCAGGTGAAGTCGCAGCGGGTCTTCTGCTTTTCGGGGTCAATCTCCATGAGGATGACGTTTTCCGGATCGTGCCGGCCGAGGATGGCGTCGCGGAGGAGGGCGTTGTAGGCCGGGCGGTCGAGGCCGTCGAGCAGGTATTTGAGGTCAGGGTCAAGGCCGTAGGCGGATTTGTAGTGCTCGGCCATCAGGGGCTGGAAGGCGTAGAGGGAAGGGAAGCCCTGAATTTCGACGAGGCGGGGCTGCAGGTTGCCTTGGGCATCGCGGACGAGGCCGTAGTCGACCTGGATGAACATGGGGTGCGGCGCTTCGTTGGGGACGCGATAGGCGGAGGGGACTGCGCGATCGCTGGCTAATTGGTAGGCGGAATTGGTGAGCTGATGCAGGAGGTCGATGCCAGAGGCGCACATTCGTTCGGCGAGGGCGGTGTCGAAGAAGCAGGGCGCTTCGGAGATGCGGAACTCGACGTGGTCGCCGAGGTCGGAGTCGATGGCGGCGAGGAATTGCTGATATTTAGCGGGGGTCCAGTGGGCGTTGAACCAGCGGCGGAGCTCCTGCGACATGCCCCTGATTGTAGCGTGAGGCGGTTCGTTGCTACCCTTGAGAGTTAGTAGCTCCCATGTTCGAATCCCTCTCCGACAAACTGCAACGCGTCTTTAAGAACCTCCGTGGCGAGGGCAAGCTGACGCCCGAGAATATGGAGGCCGCGCTCAAGGAGATCCGCATTGCGCTCCTGGAGGCGGACGTCCATTTCCGCGTCGTGAAACAGCTCATCGAAGCGGTGAAGTTGAAGGCCATGGGCCAGGAAGTGATGCAGGCGCTGTCGCCGGGCCAGCAGGTGGTGAAGATCGTGCACGAGGAACTGGTAAAGATCCTCGGCCAGCATCAAGCCAAGTTGCGTTTTGCGAATGAGCCGCCCAGCGTGATCATGATGGTGGGCTTGCAGGGTTCGGGCAAAACCACCTCGACGGCGAAGTTGGCGAAGTGGCTGGTGAAGCAGGGACGCACGCCGATTCTGGTGTCCGTGGACATTTATCGTCCGGCGGCGCGCGAGCAATTGGCGGTGCTGGCACGCGAGATCAAGATCCCGATCTGGATTGGCGAGCCGGGTGAGAATCGTCCTTCGGAACTGGTGAAGGGGGCGAAGATTGAAGCGTCCCGCGCCGGCCGGGACACGATTCTGGTGGATACGGCGGGTCGTCTGCACATCGATGAGGAGTTGATGGTAGAGCTCGACGGGCTGAAGGCGCAATTGAATCCTACGGAGATTCTGTTTGTTGCGGACGCGATGACCGGGCAGGACGCGGTGAAGTCGGCTGAGCAGTTCCACCAGCGGCTTGGCATTACGGGCGTGGTGCTGACCAAGATGGATGGCGATGCGCGCGGCGGCGCGGCGCTGTCGATCCGGACGGTGACGGGTCAGCCGCTGAAGTTTGTGGGCCTGGGCGAGAAGCCCGATGCCTTTGAGCCGTTCCATCCGGACCGGGCGGCGCAGCGGATTCTGGGTATGGGCGACGTGATGAGCCTCATCGAGAAGGTGAGCGAGGCGGTCGACCAGAAGCAAGCCGAGAAGATGCAGCAGAAGCTGCTGGACGATGAGTTCACGCTGGAGGATTTTCGGGATCAGCTGAAGCAGATCCGAAAGCTGGGTCCGCTGGAGAATTTGTTGAAGATGATGCCGGGCATGGCGAATATGCCCAAAGAGATGAAGAACGCCAAGGTGGATGAGAAGGAACTGACGCGGATCGTGGCGATCATCGATTCGATGACCCAGGGCGAGCGCAATAATCCTCTGTTGCTGAACGGCGGCCGGCGGAAGCGGATCGCGGTGGGGAGCGGGACGACGGTGCAGGACGTGAATAACCTGGTAAAGCAGTATCAGGAAATGCGGAAAATGATGAAAAAGCTAACCGGCGGGTTGGCGGGTGGGATGCTGGGAAAACGAATGGCGAAGATGAAACTGCCGTTTCCGACGTCGTTTCCTGGGTTTGGCCGCTAGGGCCAGTGGCAAAACGGTCCCGATTAGGCGACAATAAGAAAAAGAAGGAATTACAGCTTACGATGTTGATGATCCGTTTAGCGCGTTTTGGCGCCAAGAAGAAGCCCACCTACCGTTTGGTGGTGATCGAGAAAGAGCGCGCACGCGATTCCCGCGCCGTGGAAGTTCTGGGCCACTACAATCCGGTTTGCAAGCCGGCCGAAGTAGTGATCAAGCATGATCGCGTGGCGCATTGGATGAAGAATGGCGCGCAGCCTTCCGATACCGTGGCTCGCTTGTTGAAAAAGAATCCGGCCCCCGCGGCTGTCTAGTCCCGTATTTACGCCCCGCTGTAGCGCGGTTGAATCTGATTGAAAGATGGCGGAACCCATGGAAAACACTCCTGTATTGATGAAGCAGTTGGTCGAGGACATCGCGAAAGCGCTCGTCGACATGCCCGAGGAAGTTGTGGTGCGAGAACTGAACGGTGAGCAAGTCACGGTTCTGGAGTTGAAGGTCTCGCCCACCGATCTGGGAAAAGTGATTGGCAAGCAGGGCCGCACCGCGCGTTCGATCCGGACGTTGATCGGCGCGGCCAGCATGAAGCTGAATCGCCGCTACACGCTCGAAATCCTCGAATAGATCATGTCGGAGCGCGTGACCGTTGCGGGCTTGAAGCGCCCCCGCGGCATCAGGGGCGAGTTGACTGCAGTCTCCCTGACGATGGACCCCGAGCGCTTCCAGGACCTCACGGAGATCGTGCTGATGCCTTCGGGCCGTCAACTCACCGTCGAGCGCGTCTGGTGGCATGGCGAAACTCCGATTTTCAAGTTTCAGGGCGTCGATTCCATGACCGATGCTGAGCCCCTGGCCGGCGAGCAGGTGACGATCGATGCCGCCGAACGAATCCAACTCCCCCAGGGCCAGTACTTTTTCTCTGACTTGGTTGGCTGCGAGATCTTCGAGGACGGCGTCTCGCTGGGCGTAGTGGATAGTTATCTTGAGACCGGGGGGCCGCTTTTGCTCGAGATCGGTAGCCTGATGATTCCCTTCGTGCCGGAGATCTGTCATACGGTGGACGTCGTCCAGAAGCGAATCGACGTCACACTGCCCGAAGGTCTGCGCGACCTGAACGGCTAACGCCATGCGCTTCCATCTGTTGACGATCTTCCCGGACTTCTTTACGGGCCCCTTTTCGCATGGTGTGGTGGCGCGTGCGCGCGATGCGGGCAAGCTCGAGGTGTCCATTCACGACCTGCGGAACTGGACTCATGATCGACACCGCACGGTGGACGACCGCTGTTTCGGCGGCGGGGCGGGCATGTTGATGAAGCCTGCGCCGATCTTCGAGGCGGTGGAAAGCATTTTTCCCGGACGTACGCCGCGCCAGCGCGTGGTGCTGCTGACGCCGCAGGGCCCTTTATTCACGCAATCGACGGCGCGGCGGTACGCCGAAGCCGAGGAACTCCTGCTGATCTGTGGCCGCTATGAAGGTGTGGATGAGCGCGTGGCGGAGCACTTGGCGGATGAAGAGCTTTCGATCGGCGATTACGTGTTGAGCGGCGGAGAGCTGGCTGCCGCTATCGTGATCGATGCGACGGCTCGGCTGCTGCCGGGCGTGTTGGGGAACGATGAATCGGCGGTGGATGAGTCGTTTGAGCAGGCTGGATTGCTCGACTATCCGCAGTGGACGCGGCCGGCGGAGTTTCGCGGATGGGCCGTGCCCGAGGTGCTGCAGGGTGGGAATCATGCGGAGATCCGGCGGTGGCGGGCGGAGGCGGCGCGGGCGAAGACAGTGCGGAACCGTCCGGACTTGTTGAAGTAACGTCTCAGGTGGACGGTATTAGCTGGTCCGGGACGGAGGCACTTCGCTTACTCGTTCGCGGCCTTCCTGACCGGTCATCAGTAACGCGAGCCACACGCGTTCGACCATGGATAACTGGCGGCTTTCGCCGGAGGCTTCGAAGTAGTGGATGAATTTAGAGGCGGGACGGGGCAGGATCTGCCAGGCGCAACGAGCTTCTGTGGCGCCGCCGAGTGCCAGCAGCAGAATTCCCCCGAGAGTGATGCGGAGAAGGTTGTTTTTCATCATTGTTGTCTTGTGCCTTCGCTGAGTAATACGTTTCCACGAGCCGATCGTTATCCGGCGAACCAAACATTTACGCTTCTTTACCTGACGGCGAAATCGCCCCGACACCAGATACGCGTAAGACTTCGATGATTTGGATCAGCTAAAATGAAATGTGAACCCCCGCCCCCGCAATCGGCACGAAGGAAGCTCCATTTGAAAGTTGGATTTGTCAGCTTAGGCTGCCCGAAGAACCTGGTAGATACCGAGGTGATGATGGGCCATCTGGCTTCGCGCGGGCACGAACTGACCACGCTGCCGGAGGAGGCTGACGTGATCGTCGTCAATACCTGCTCGTTTATTGACCCGGCGAAGGAAGAGTCGGTGAACACGATTCTCGAAATGGCGCGGTTCAAGGAGACGGGGCGGGCGCAGAAGTTGATTGTGGCCGGTTGTTTGGTAGAGAGATTCAAGGGCGATCTGCGGGTGCAGATGCCGGAAATCGACGCGGTGGTGGGGACCAATGAAATCGAGAAGATCGTCGATGTGTGCGAGACGGGGGTGAACCACGGCGGTCCGTCGACGCCGTATCTGTATCATGACCTGTCGCCGCGAGTGCTCTCGACGGGGCGCCACTCGGCGTACATCAAGATCGCCGAAGGCTGCGATCATCCCTGTACTTTTTGCGTGATTCCGCAGTATCGGGGCGAGTTTCGTTCGCGGCGGTTCGAGTCGGTGGTGGCGGAGGCGACGCAACTGTTTGCGCGCGGCGTGCGGGAGATTAACCTGATCGGCCAGGATACGACGAGTTACGGCGAAGACTTGAAGCTGAAGGACGGTTTGGCGATGCTGCTGGGGCGGCTGGCGCAGATCGAGACGGAGCACGAGAAATGGGTTCGTTTTCTCTATTGCTACCCGAATCGGGTGACGCAGCAACTGCTGGATACGATCGCGGAGCATGCCTCCATTGCCAAGTACATCGATATGCCATTGCAGCACGCCTCAGCGAACGTGCTGAAGCGGATGAAGCGGGGTTCGCACGGTGATTACTTCCTGAAGTTGATCGAACGCATCCGGGCGACGATTCCCGGCGTCGGCATCCGCTCCAGCTTTATTGTGGGATTCCCGGGCGAGACGGCTGCGGACTTTGACGAACTTTGCGAGTTTCTGAAGGCGGCCAAGCTGGACCGGGTGGGCGTCTTTAAGTACTCCGACGAAGATACCAGCGCGTCGCATGGCCTGGACCAGAAGGTGGATGGCCGCACGATCCACAATCGCCGACAGCGGCTGATGGCCGTCCAGCGGCGGATCTCAGCGGCGATGAACAAGCGGTTGGTGGGGCAGGAGTTCACGCTGCTGGTGGAGGGACCTTCGCCCGAAACGGACCTGCTGTGGGAGGGCCGTCTGCAGACCCAGGCGCCCGAGATCGACGGCGTCTGCTACATCAACGATTTTGGACCGTCGGGCGAAACGCCCATGCCGGGCCAGTTCCGGCGCTTCCGGGTGACTGAAGCCACGGATTATGACCTGATCGGCGAATTGCTCGACACCGGCGTCAAGATGACGCTGCCGGCGGCGAATCCTTTTCCGATTTTGAATCTCTCCACGTCCCGGCCGACTGCCCAGCACATCTAAATTATTGTTATGGCCGTTCGCTGGAAATGCCCGATTTGCAAGAAAGACACCGAGCCGCTCTCGAAGTGGTTTCCGTTTTGCAGTGACCGTTGCCGCGTGCTGGACCTGGCCAATTGGGCCGATGAGAAGTACGTGATTTCGCGTCCTGCGTCCTCGGAAGAGTTGCGTCCGCGCCCTGCTGGCGACGAAGACGCGGACGATCTGTGAAACAGTTTGCCACGTTGATTGCGACCGCGGGCGGGGCGGGCTACTGGCCCTGGGGCCCGGGTACGGCCGGTTCGCTGGTGGGCGTCCTGATGGTTTGGCTGGTGGCGGGGCGGTTGGACTGGACGACCGGATTGCCGTTGCTGCCGGTAACTTTGTTGGCGACTTGGCCGGGCGTTTGGGCCTCAAAGGTCGCGGCTGGTTCCCATAAGGATCCGCAGTTTATCGTCATTGATGAGGTGCTGGGCGTCTGGCTGACGCTGGCCGGCGCCACGACGCTGAACTGGCGGGCGCTGGCGATCGGATTCGTCCTGTTTCGTATCTTTGATATCGTGAAGCCGTGGCCTGTGCGCCGCTTTGAATCCCTCCCACAGGGTTGGGGGATTGTGGCGGATGACCTGATGGCTGGTGTGTACGGCGCAATTGTATTGTTCTGGTTCGGTTGGTTTCATCTCTATTAATAAGCTCGATTTCTTCACCCATGGCACTCCCAACTAACGGCAAAAATCTTCCCCGGATTGATCAGGTAACGCCTGTGGCGGCGATCCCTGGAGGAGAGTTTCAGATACGAGGCAAGGACCTGAATGGGGCTGCGGCGCGGCCCGATATTCGCTTTGGCGAAGTCGTTGCCCCGATTATCGTGGGCTCGGACTCAATGGTGATTGCGCGGGTACCGGAAGGCGCCAGCATTGGCGAACTGAATGTGGGCGGCTCGCCATGGACGTGCGAGATCGGCATCCAGATCGCTGACAGTTTGCACCCGGTGAACAATCCGGCGATCGATGCGTTGGGCAACATCTACGCGACCTTCTCCGGCGCGCGCGGACACAAGACTCCGGTCGCCGTCTACAAGATCGACCTGAACTACAGCGTGCGCCCGTTTGTGACGGATCTGATGAACGCGACCGGCTTGGCCTTCGGCGCCGATGGCGCGCTCTACATCTCGAGCCGATATGAGGGCATCATCTATCAGGCATCCGGCAGCGGCGATCTGTCGGTTTACTGCGAGGGGATGGGGACGGCGACGGGCCTGGCCTTCGACCGCCGGGGAAATCTTTTCGTGGGTGATCGTTCCGGTACGATTTTCAAGATCAGCCCGGACCGGCAGATCTACGTTTTTGCGACGCTTGAACCGTCAGTCGCTGCCTATCACCTGGCGTTCGACGAGGAAGGCAACCTGTACGTGACCGGGCCGACGACCTCGAGCTTTGACGCGATTCACCGGATCTCGCCGGCGGGCGAAGTGAGCGTGTTCTATCGCGGCGTGGGCCGGCCGCAAGGCATGGCCTTCGACACGGACGGAAATCTCTACTGCTGCGCCTCCTTGCGCGGCCGGCGGGGAGTGGTGCGGATCACTCCAGGTGGCGATGCGGAGTTATTCCTGTCCGGGCCGAACATCGTTGGTCTGGCTTTCTCCCCGTCGCGCGCCATGATTGTGGCGACGAACAATGCCATCTTCCGGGTGGATGCCGGCATCAAGGGGCGTTTGCTCCCATGAACGCTGAGATCATCGCGGTCGGCAGTGAGATGCTGACTCCGCAGCGCGTCGATACCAACTCGCTCTATCTGACGGATCAACTGAACGCTTATGGCGTGGAAGTGGTGTTTAAATGCATTGTCGGTGACGACCGTACCTTGCTCACCGATACCATTCGCCTGGCGATTTCCCGCTCGGAGATTGTCATTCTGACGGGGGGCCTGGGACCGACTGAAGATGACGTGACGCGCGATGCGGTGGCTCAGGCGCTCGGCGTGCAACAAACCTACCAGCCGGAAGTCTTTGAGAACATCGTGGCGATGTTTTCGCGGCTGGGCCGCAAGATCGCCGATAACAACAAGCGTCAGGCGATGCTGATCGATGGCGCGGAGTGGCTGGAGAACACGCGAGGCACGGCCCCGGGGCAATGGCTGCGGACGAAGCACGGGGTGCTGATGCTGCTGCCGGGGCCGCCCAAGGAACTCACCACGATGTACGAGCGTGAGGTGCGGGACCGGTTGGTGGCGATGCTGCCGAAGCAGGCCCTGCGGACCCGCTGGTACCGCGTGGCGGGAATGGGCGAAAGCGACCTGGATCAACTGATTGCGCCGGTATATACGCGCTATTCGAATCCGGTGACGACGGTGCTGGCGAAGGCCGGCGACATCGAGGTCCACCTGCGGGCGCGGCTGGAAACTCCTGAAGCGGCCGAGATTCTGGTGGAGGAAGTGGGTTTGCAGGTAGAGGCGTTACTGGGTGACCGGATCTACTCGCGCAATGGCGACCCGCTGGACAGGACCGTCGGAGGAATGCTGGTGGCGCGGGGCCAGATGGTCGCCGTGGCGGAAAGTTGCACTGGCGGGTTGCTCGGTGCGCGCCTGACGGAGGCTCCGGGAGCTTCGGATTGGTTCAGCGGCGGTTATCTGGTATACAGCCTGGAAATGAAAAAGGCGCTGGTTGGCGAAGCCGACGGCGCGGAGATTGAGGCTCATGGCGTGGTGAGCGAGCGGACGGCGGCATTGTTGGCCCAGGCGGCCGCGAAGAAGTCCGGGGCTACGCACGGTGTGAGCATTACCGGGGTCGCGGGTCCCGATGGCGGCACGGCGGAGAATCCGGTTGGAACCGTGTGGATTGGCGTCGCGTCGGATCAAGGTGTGGAAACTCGCCGCTATCGTTTCCCCGGTGACCGCGGGCGGATCCGAACCTTGGCTGCACAATCGGCGTTGGACCTTCTTCGCCGCCATCTTTTGGTTCAGAAAGGATAGCTGATGCGCCTGATCTGTGTTTTTCTTGCACTGGCGTTACTGATGCCGGGGCAGGTGAAGTTCACCGTGAACCAACTGCTGGGTTTTGTCCGGTCGTCGCTGAAGCTGAAGCATCCCGACAAGCAGGTGGGTGAGTATCTGCGCAAGGTGCAACTGACTGAGAAGTTGGATGACCGCACGATTGAGACGCTGCTGGGTGAGGGCATCGGTCCGAAGACGGCGGAGTCGTTGAAGCTGTTGCGGGACGCGACGGAGAACCTGGCGAAGCCGAAGGTGTTGCCGCCAAAGCCGGCCGCGCCGGTAATTCCGCCGCCGCCGCTGGCCGAAGTAAACCGTGTGATCGAGAAGGCGCGCGAATACGCGTTGGCTTACGACAAGGGACTGCCGAACTTCATTTGCGTACAGGTGACCCGGCGCTTCTTTGATCCGGCCGGACTCGAGTTGTGGAACAAGCTGGATACCGTCACCGCGAAGCTCAGCTACTTTGACCATAAAGAGCAAAAGCAGGTGATGTTCGTGAACAACAAGTACGTGGACATGGACTATTCGAAGCTCGGCGGCGGGGCCACGTCCACCGGCGAGTTCGGCAGCCTGATGCGCGAGATCTTTGAACCGGCCAGCGAGGCGCTGTTTGGCTGGGAGCGGTGGGCTACCTTGCGGGGGCGCTTGCACTATGTCCTCAATTACCGCGTGCTGCAGAGCAAGTCCAAATGGACGATCCACCACGGGACGAGTGGACAGGAGATCGTTCCGGCTTATCACGGGCTGATTTTCGTCGACAAGGATTACCTGTCGGTGTCGCGCATCGTGATGGAGGCGGAGGATATCCCCGCCAGCTTCCCGGTGCAAATGGCGAAGACGCAGCTCGATTACGACTTCACGGACATCGGTGGCCAGGCCTTCCTGTTGCCGTTGCGCAGTGAATTGCGGATGCGGGACGGCAAGGTGCTGGTGAAGAACGAAGCCGAGTTCCGCACCTACCGGAAGTTCGGTTCCGACAGTTCGATTACGTTCGACGTAAACGAGCCGATCGCGGAAGAAAAGTTGAAAGAGACAGCGCCGGTCGTCAAGCCTTGATCTAGTTGATCAGGCCATTTCGCAGGGCGAAGCGGACGACATCCCCTACGTTGTGGAGGTTCAGTTTCTCCAGGATGCGGCCTCGATGGGACTCGCCGCGTAGACGCTCAGCGTCAGAATGCATCACGGACCAAGGCAAAGCCAAGGGCGAGAATGCGGAGAACATTGCGGGGCGTCATCGGTCTCTTTTTCCGTTTAGCGGCCCGAAGCTAGTGAGCCAGCCGGGAGGTGAGGATCCAGCGCAGGGTTCCGTGTGGCGTACTGCTGAAGCTGTCGAGGTCGATGCGGACGAGCATGCCTTTGCGATAGTCCAAGCGCAGGGCGGGGCAGCGCAGCAGGTAGGCAACCAGTTGGCTGCAAAGCGGTTCGTGGCTTGCCAGCAGCAGGCTGGGCTCGGCACGGTGGGTGCGGATTTCTTCCCACATCTCGTCCGGCCGCCCCATTGGGATCAGCGCGTCGGTAAGCAGCGTGTCCCGTTTGCCCGGCAGGACCTCGCTAGCGATGGCCGCGGTCTGCTTGGCTCGCAGGAACGGGCTTGAGAGAATGAGAGAAGGCGCGACGTTGGCTTCGGCGGCGCGTTTGAGCACCTGCCGCAGGCGTTTTTCGCCCTCGGGGATTAGGGAGCGCAGATGGTCAGGTTGGCTTGGGTGGCCGTCTTCGGCAATGCCGTGGCGGAGGATGTAGAGTTCCATGAATGGCTTCAGTCGCATTCTGGCATACTCAAGGCTTGTCTTTGAGCGGGATGAGCCGGGAACAGGTGGCGCGCGGTCTGGTGATGGCGGCGGCGGTGGCCATCATTTTTTCGATTGCCGCAGCGCAGATTCTGATGGGTGTGGCGATCCTGGCGGTGGCGTATGGCCGTCTGCCTGTGCGGTGGCCCTACCGATGGCCGCTGGCGGCGTTCTTGGCCGGTACCCTGGTCGCGGTGGCGCTCTCGCCGGATCCGGCGGGCGGCTGGCCCCAGGTGAAAAAGTTTTTCGTCTACCTGATCATCCCGCTGTTGGCCAGTACGTTGCGCAGCGCCGGCGACGCCCGGCGACTGCTGGAGTATTGCCTGGCAGCGGGCGTGCTGAGTTCCCTTTGGAGCTTTGTGCAGTTCGGCCGGCGGTGGTTCGAAGCGGAGGCGCTGGGCGTCGATTTTTACCGGCATTATGTTGCCCAACGCACCACTGGCTTCATGAGCCATTGGCAGACTTTCGGTGGACAGATGATGATGCTGTTCGCGGTGGCGCTGGCGCTGGTCCTATTCGCGCCCCGGCAGCATCGGCGCTGGCTGTGGGCGGTATTGGGGGTGATTGGTGCGGCCCTGCTGCTGAACGAGACGCGCGGCAACTGGATTGGCGCGGCGCTTGCCACGGTCTATTTGGTCGCCAAAGCGCGTCCGCGGCTGATCTGGACGCTGCCCGTGATCTTTGGTGCGTTGATGCTGGTGCCGCCGATTCGGGACCGGGCGGTCTCGATCGTGGTGCCGCATGGCGAGTTGGACTCGAACCAGCACCGAAAGGTGACCTGGAGGACTGGGTTGGCAATGGTTCGGGCGCATCCCTGGTTCGGAATTGGTCCGGAGCAGGTGCAGAAACAGTTCGATCGCTACGTGCCGGCAGATGTGCGGCGTCCTTTGCCGGATGGCAATTACGGCCACTTGCACAATAGCTACCTGCAGTACGCCGCCGACCGGGGCATCCCGGCAGCGCTTTGCCTTTGCTGGATGCTCTGGGCGATGGCGCGCAGTTGGTGGCGGAGTGGAGTTTCCGCTGAGCCTCTGGCGTTGACCGAAGCGGCGCTTGCCGTATGGCTGGGGGTGGTGTCGAGCGGATTCTTTGAGTGGAATCTGGCGAACAGCGAGGTCTTGCACCTGTTTTTGGTGGTGGCGATCTGCGCGACAGTCGCGGTAAGAACGGGGAGCAAGGCTTAGCCCTCGAAGGCGCGAATGAGTTGCTCCACGCGCAGGAGGGTTTGGTCGGCGTCCTGCCCGGGGATGTAGTCCACAACGGCGACGCGTACGCGGATGGCGACGGGGCTGCGGCCGGTGGAGTAGACGCCCGCCAGTTGCTGAGCCAGATCTGACGCGCCTTCCATCGCTTTGCGCTTGTCGACGCCGAGAATGGCGGCGAAGTAGCCGTCATACCAGCGGCCGGTGAAGGTATCCGGTCCCAGGAGTTGGGCGAGCCGGTCAGCGATGTTGGTGACCAGAGTCTGGGCGTGCTCCTGGTCGAGAATGGCTACAATCTCTTTCCAGTTGGTGACGCGAATCAGGTAGAGCGAGAAGATCTCCTGACTGTTCACCTTGAGGCGGATGCGCCGTTCGAAGGGGGCGCGATTGACCAGGGTGCCGCCCCGCGGATCGCGGCGGTCCGGGTTATCGAGACGCTTGTGCAGGGTGCGGATTTCGTCGCGGAGCTGGGCGATAATCGCCTGATTCTGGGCTTTGATCTGCTCGACAGTGCCGGCAATGCTTTGTTGGACGACCGCGAGGCCGGCATGAATCTGCGACAGGTCAGTCAATCGACGTAGTTTGGACAGGCGCTCGAGATCGGTACGGAAGAGCGTCTCCTGGCTCTGATCCTGGCTGGAGAAGCGCGCGACATACTCCTGCATGGCGTCGGCGGTGCTGGCGAGGTCGCGACGCAACTGCTCGACCTTTTTCTCGGCGCTCTCCCGATAGGCGTGCAACTCCAGTTGCAGCAACTGTTCGAGGTCGGGAGTGGCGCGCGTGGCCAGTTTTCGTAGGCGGCTCTGGTGTTCTTCCGCCTCCGCCGCTTCGACACGGATCACTTCGGAGGCCAGCATCTCCGCTATCCGTCCGATCTCGGGCGAAGCCAGCATTTTCTCCGGCTCTTTATGCAGTGCGACGGCCATTGTGGCCTTATCGGTTCTCGCTGGGGGATTGTGAGCCTGCTAGACTGGCCGAAGAACGCCATGATCACCCGTCGCCAACTTCTTCTGACCTCCACTGCCCTTTCCGGCGCTCCGGCTGCGTTCGGCGCGCGTAAACGCATCGACTATTCCCGGGTCAGCGCTGTTACTGATGAATGTGCTAACACCGAAGCCGGGGCCGTAAAGTTTGCGCTGGACCATGGCCTCAAGTTCGTTGAACTACGGGCTGTTCCCTCGGTTGGGCCGAAGCCGAGCTATCACCTTTGGGATGAGGCTAGCCTGAAGAACACGGCCAGAATGTTCTCCGACGCTGGCATCCGGGTCTCCTTTCTCAATACGCCGCTCCTGAAGCACGGGCTTCCGGGCACGGTGATTGAACGCCCGAACGAGTCTCCGG
Organism: Bryobacter sp.; assembly: GCA_022843605.1. GTDB lineage: Bacteria > Acidobacteriota > Terriglobia > Bryobacterales > Bryobacteraceae > JALHNI01. The sequence goes on along the minus strand of JALHNI010000021.1, from coordinate 20,056 downwards.
AGGCGAGGCAGAAGCGGGAAGCTCGTGACCAGGTGCTTTTTGATCGACGTCTGGAGGACTTACGCAAGTCGATCCGCGCCGCACAGATTCTCGGCGTCGACAAAGTCCGCGTCTTCAATTTTCTTCGAGTCGCTGAACCTCAAAGCATCTACCCCCGGATTGCTGAGGTACTGAACGAAATGGTGAAGATCGCGGAGACCGAGCGGATCCATCTGCTGCTCGAAAACGAAGTCCCCTGCAACAGCGCCACCTGCGAGGAACTCGCCGCGATGCTGAAACTGGTGCCCTCCAAGTACTTCGGGATCAACTGGGACGCGATGAACGGCATGTCCCGCGAAAGTCCCTTTCCGGCCGGCTACGCCAAGCTGCCCAAGAAGCGTATCGGCAATATCCAGATCAAGGGAAAGACGCTGCTGGACTACCCCGAAAAGCTGGATTGGCGGCAGATTCTTGCGGCCCTCGAGAAGGACGGCTATACCGGCCATGTCGGTCTGGAGACCCATATCTTTGGGCCGCAGCTTTTCGAACATTCGCATACTTGCCTGGTTACCTTGAAACGGATGTTTGAGGCGAGTTAACGCCGTGCCCCGACCTTTTATCATTCTGGCCGGCTTGGCCGTTGTCGGTCTGCTGCTCGCTGGCGCTTTCTACATTCAGTGGGATGCGCATATGGCGTTGGAGGGCCGCGTGATGAAGGTGCGGACTCTGAATGCCGTTGACGAAGCGACGATCGTTGTCGTGGATTGCCGGTTGACGAACACCTCCGGCTATACGTATATCGTCGGCGAAACCAAGGTGGAATTAGAGGACGCCAAAGGCAATCGCACGGAAGGCGTGCAGATCGCCGAGATGGATGCAGACCGCCTCTTTGAGGGTTACCCCGCCTTGGGCCAAAGGTTCAATCCCAATCTCAAGGCGAGAGACAAACTTGCTCCCCACACGACCGCTGACCGCCAGTTCTCGGTTCATTTTCCTTTCCGCGCCGCCGACGTAGCCGCCCGCAAACACCTCATTGTGACGGTGCGCGAGCTGGACGGTCTGGTCAGCCAAATCGCCGAAGTCCGTTAACCTTTCGAGTTGCTCGATTCACCCAATTGAAATGCAGTCCTGCGTCTGATATTGTCGTAACCCTCACGGCCAAGTCGCCTTGAATGTCGGGCTGGGGTGTATTTCAACGGGGGTGATTGACGATGAAAGAGCTATCGGAATTGGAGTACCAGCGTTTTTGGCGCCGGGTGCAACAGATTGGGCTGAATGCCTACGAGTCACGATCTTATCTGGTCTTGGTGGGCCATCCGCGCTTCAAGGCTCTCGAGCTAGCTGCTCGCGCCCATGTGCCCCGCCAGAAGATCTACGAGGTGCTCGACTCGCTGGTGGAGAAAGGCTTCGCGCAGGTCATTCAGGAAAAGACCAAGCTCTTCTCGGCGATTGAACCGGAGATTGCCATCTCCCACTATCTTGCCCGCCGCACTCGCATGCTGGAGCGCGAGTTGCAGGAGCAGTCGAAGCTGGCGCTTGGGCTGGTGGACGATCTGCACGTCGCCTACTCGGAAGGGCAAGGCGGACGGGGCACGCTGGAACCCTTACGGATTGTTTCGGATCCCGGGCAGATCGCCGCCCACTACCGCCGGATGCTCGGAGAAGTGACCCGGGAGTACGTGGAGTTCGTTGGGCCGCCCTACGCCGTGGATCCCTTGGAAGATGAGTTGGTGGGACAGGCGAGAGCCCGTGGTGTGAACTGTCAGATTCTGATGGCGGGCAGTGGAGGCGATCAAAACCTCACGAATCGCCTTGAGGGCTACCGGAGGCAGGGCGCCGAGGTGCGGATGCTGCCGGTGCTACCGATGAAACTGGCAATTTTTGACGGGCGCACCGGACTTGTGGCGATGCTCGATCCGGTGGTGACGAAGCCGTCCTGGACGGCTGTTGTGTTTGAGCACCCCGGCATGGCGGAGGCGATGGTAAATCTTTTCCGTCAGTACTGGCAGCAGGGAATTGATCCAGGCTCGCACGCTGCGACGGTCGGCACGCCGCTGGATGGGCATGTCGAAGTTGCCGCCGCGCGAATGGGCATGGATGGTCGCGGATAAGGGACGGAATCTGCCCCGGAAAACGCAAACGGCGCCGCGAGTCGCGGCGCCGTCGCACGATTAGAGTTAGCTGGAGCCGTCTTAGGCTGCGGTGACGAGCATCTCTTCGAGATCCTCAACACCCATTTCCTGATTGCGATCCGCCTGCTCCTGGCAGGAGATGCAATAGGGCGTCCAGGGTACGGCATTCAGCCGTTTCGGGGAGATGTCCTCTTCGCAGTGTAAGCACACTCCGAAGGCACCGTCCTCAATACGGCGCAAGGCGCCACGGACCTGTGCCAAGAGCTTGGACTCGCGGTCCAGATTCCGGATCGCGAGCTCACGCTCAGCAGCGTGCTGCACTTCGTCAAGAGCATCAGGGCTCTTTTCGATGACGATGCCGTCACGGTTGCGCACTACTTCGGACAGCTCGGCCGCCTTGGCCTCGAGAATGTCCCGGAACTTGTTGATTTCGCTCTTAGTCATGTCAAAACTCCTCTATCTTTGTTTTGTTTTTCTTCTTTTTTCTCTCGTCCACGGTATAGACGCGGGATTGGGGGAAAGGTTGCAAACATTTTAGCCGACTCGGCTAAGGTTTTCTGCGTGCAGCCTTATCTGAAAACGCCCCAGCAGTAGAGAGAATCCTCTTTGGGCGTTCGGCCGATCCCGATCAACAATATTTCAAATACCTGCGGTCACCACATCCGGTTGACCGCTCAAAACATTCCCGCTGAACTCGCCAGGCGGTCAGTTTTTCTTCGCCTGACCTTCGATTAGTGTCCGCTAGGTCGCAGGGCACCAAGTATCGTAGCACAACGAGTAAGCAATTTCATGGCCAACATTGCGGGTTGGTAATTACTCTTACGCGTGGACTCGGAGGACGGATCTAATTTCTTCCCGCCCCACCCTTCTAACCCAGTGATTATCGGCATCCTTAGCGTCTCCATTAGCCTTCGACAACATTAGAACGGCAAATGATACCAAAAGTTTCAGCGTTGCAGGGAAATCTTTCGTTCTTTTCACCCGGTGTGCCATTTTCAGCCACAGCTGGGTCAAAACAACCACCAGTGGGCCATTTTGTTACCGGACGGCGATCCGGCGCAGAATGAGCGCATGCCCGCGCTCCCGTTGAAAGATGACGCGCGAAAACTTCAGTTGGAGGCTCATCTCTTGAACCCCAATCAGCGAATTCGGCAACGGAATCGCCACGGAGAAGGGTGCATCTGCATGCGAAATGGTTACCGGTGGCAGATTTTGCCCATTTGCCGTTACGGTGAGCACTTGCGGCCCCTCCGCCAGCACCATTGCCGGGGTATAGCCGCTGAGCCAGAGGGACTGTCCCGCAGTCTTAGGTCCCCCAATACGGAGGTCAGCGACGCCCTCGCACCAACGGGCCCGGTCCGATACGGAATGCCAGCCATTTCCCAGCAATTCCAGGTAGGCCGGCTTGGCAACGTCGATAAACCGGGGCGGGCCTTTCGGCAGCAAGGGGTCCATGCGCTCGTGGTAGGACCTCGTAATGTTTTTGAGTGGCCCGGGTCCGGTCCGGTAGATCTGAACGGCTTCATGCTCCAGTAGATAGCGCGTATCCTCCGGTGAGAAGAGATAGGGACCAAAGTCGTCGCCCGCAATCGACCGTCCGAGGCGCTTTTCCGATCCCGGCGTGAGAAAGACGTCAAAAACCAGGTAGAGACGGAAGGGATCGTCCATCATCCCGTCCCAGAACAGCGAGTTATCCACCTCGTCCAGGAGGATGACGTCGTCAGGATGCAGCCGCCGTGCCTCCACGACGCCACGGACCAGCCGTTCGGTCGCCTGCGAGTGGGAACGATACCAGCCGATGGTCGTGGCGCGGACCTCCCAACTGGCGAACGCCATCACTCCCACCAGCGTCGCGGCGAGCACACCGGCGGCGCGATGGTAGCGGAAGCACTCCGCCACGGCTACGCTCAGAATCATGGCCATGCCGATTGAGGCGGATGCCAGGTAGTAGTCCGAAAAATGATTCCGGAGGGGGAGGACGGGGAGTAGCAGCGCCAGGAACCAGACGGCGCCGAAAATGGCCAACCGGCCTCCGGGGAGGCGCTTAAAGAGGTTCCGGCCAGCCCAGGCCAACGTTCCGAGCCCCAGAATGGATAAAGCCGGACTCCCGATCCGTTCCCAGGGCAACGGCGCGCCCACCAGGTCGACGTAGCGCCAGAATCCCAGTCCCCATTTCCAGTACCGGCTCAGCCGGCGCGGCAGGTCAAGATCCAGAAAGAGCTGATAAGTCGGATCCTGCCGGTTCTTGGGAATGACGAACAGATGCAGCGCGACGAATATGAGGGAGGGGATGAAGAACGGCCACACTTCACGCAGGCGGTCTCGTTCATAGAGCCAGACGTAGGCCAGAAGGAGGGCAGGGAAGACAATGTTCACTTCGAGAGCGCCGAAGCCCAGCAGAAAACTCGTCCAGCAGAGCCAGGTCCGCCGTTCCATGAAGCTGACCAGCGCCGCCAGCAGAAAGAACACCACCAGCAACTGGTTCCAGGTGGAGAGCCAGGTCATGCTGACCACGGTGCCGGGATTCAGCAGCCATAGGCAGGGAACCAAAGCAGCTGTCGGCAGCGATCCGGTGAGTTTCCGGGTCAGGCGGACCAGCAAGCCGATATTGGCCGCTTGCACCAGGAAGATGAAGGCTCGCATCGGCGCCGGGTCGTTGCCGAAGAGGGTGGAAAACGTCAGGAAAAAAGCCCGCTCGCTGAGAAAACGCACCGTACCCTGCGCCATGGGCTGAAACAGGGCGGTGGTGAGCGTCGACAGGTCCTTTACCGGCAGCCGCAACCCGAGCCAGGCGAAGTCATCGGCCCGGAACCAAACGTCCCAGACTGGCCAGTACCCAGCGAGGAGAACCAGGAGGGGAATAAGGACCGCAAAGGCCGGATGAGCCCAGGAAATACGGGGCGTTGAAGAAGAACTCATGAAGAACGGGTGAAGTTATCGGCGGCGGCTAGTATCATAAAAGATCGTAGCAAGTTTCCCCGTAAGCGAATTCTAAAAATTGGCGATTCCCGGCCCCATTTCGGTCTCCTCTGACTACACCGTCGCCGACCAGCAGCGCATGACGAAAGCGCGGCGCTACTTCGACTGGCAATCGGATCTTTCGAAGGCGCAACTCGGCCGGCGGGTGCTTGAAGTCGGCTGCGGACTGGGCAACTTTACGGAGCGCCTGCTTGATCGTGAGCTCGTGGTGGGCGTGGACATCGACCCCAACTGTATCCGCCACCACCAAGCCCGTTTTGCCGGCCACCCCCACATTCGGTCTCAGGTGCTGGACGCCCTTGACCCTGCCTTCCTGGACCTGAAGCGGGAACGCATCGACTCGATTGTGTGCCTGAATGTGCTGGAGCATATCGAACAGGACCAGACCGTCCTTGAGCGCATGCAGCAGGTGCTGCCGTCCGGCGGCCGGGTCGTGCTGATGATTCCCGCGTTCATGGCGCTTTACGGGCCGATCGACCATCACCTGGGCCACTATCGCCGCTATACCCGGGCCGGTTTGATTGAGACCGCTGCGCGCGCCGGATTGCGTCCGCGCCTGCTGCACTACATGAATACTGTCGGCTTTTTCGGTTGGTGGCTCAACTCGAAGATGCAGCGTCAGGAACAGAGCGAAGCCCAGATCGCCACTTTCGACAACTACGTGGTGCCGGTGATGGCTCGGGTGGAGGGCTGGATCCGTCCGCCCTTCGGACAGTCGCTGTTCGCGGTGCTGGAGAAACCCTAGCCGATGCGCGTCTCCATCATCATCCCCGTCTACAACGAAGTGAATATTCTGCCGGAGGTGCTGGCGCGGGTGATGGCCGCTCCGCTGCCGCCGGGTTGTGAGAAAGAGATTATCGTCGTTGACGACGGTTCGACGGACGGCACGTCGCAGATCCTTTCCGATTACCGGGACCTGGTGCTGGTCCATCACTCGATGGTGAATTTCGGGAAAGGCGCAGCTACCCGCATCGGCATTGCCAAGGCCACCGGGGACATCATTCTGGTGCAGGACGGTGATCTGGAGTACGATCCGCGCGACTACGTGAAGGTGCTCACGCCGATCGTCGCCGGGGAGGCCTCCGTGGTGTATGGTTCCCGCTTCCTGGGCTCGTTTGAGGGCATGAAGCTCGCTAACTGGATCGCCAACCGTTTGCTGACCTTCACAGCCAACGTACTGTATGGCGCCAACCTGACCGACGAAGCGACGGCCTACAAAGCGTTCCGGACGTCCGCCATCCGGGCCGTCCGCTTGCGATCCATGCGCTTTGAGTTCTGCCCCGAAGTGACCGCCAAAATGCGGCGGGCCGGCCACCGCATCCACGAAGTGCCGATCAGCTACAATCCCCGCGGCATTCTGGAAGGCAAGAAGATCCGGTGGCAGGACGGCTTCCACGCCATTTGGACCCTGGTCCGTTACCGCTTTGGCCCCCTGGAGATGTCGGGTGAGGCGGAACCGTTGGCACTTTCGGCGCGCGGCCAAGGGGCGGGCGCCAACCGCTGATGCGCTTCGCCTATGAACTGCCGCTCTGGTGGCAGCACACCATTCCCCAACTCGCGCAGACCGAATTTGACCCGCTCCTGTTGATGCGCTGGGCCACGCAGTCCTTTCTGATCAGTTTCTTGGTCTTTGTATCCGACTATCTGCTCGGTGCCGGGCTACTCTTTGCCGTCACCCGCCGCTACCCGCTGACCATGCCCCGTCCGTTGCGCCTGGCGCTGTGCCTCGCTTTGGGGAATGCGCTGGGCGGACTGCTGATGTTTCTGCTGGCGACGGTCCGTCTGCTGACGCCCAACGCCGTCACCATTCTGGTGATCGTCAGCGCACTGACGGGCATCGTGCTGTTGCGCCGGCAGGAGGGGGGCGTCGCCTGGGCCCTTCAGTCTTTTCGTGGGATGCGGCCGCGTGTTGTCACGCTCCTGCTGCTGGCGCTGTTTCTGCCGCTGGTGGTGCTGCAACAGCTCGACCTGCTGATGCCCGTGCTCGAAGGCGACTCCATGCTCTACCACATGGCCTCCGCCCGCTGGTATGCCGAGCATCACCAACTCACCTATCATCCGGGCATTCGTTTCAACGCGCAGCCCCAGCAAACGGTATTGGTGTACCTGCGCCAATGGCTGTTCACCGGGGAAGAGACCAATCTGAAGCTGGTGAACTGGGAGTTTTTGGCCATTCTGTTCAGCACGCTGGCTGGCGGGGCGCGGCTGCTGGGGGCCTCGCGCCTCGCGCCGGCGGCCGTTGTCTTCGTCCTCGCTTCGCCGGTTTTCTGCTGGACGACAAAGATGGAAATGGCGGACCTCGGCCTGGCCACGTACCTGACGCTGGGCCTGGTGCTGCTGCTGCGTGCGCTTCGCCAGCCGCATTGGGTCTGGTGCGCGCTGGGCGGTCTGATGCTGGGCTTTGCCGCCGCCAGCAAGTTGCAAGGCATGGTCACTGTGGCGGGATTTGTCATCGCTTGGCTGGCAGTGGCCTGGTTTGGGCAACTGTTTGGGCAAGCGGGGCGAGGGCGCGCGCTGCTGGAAGCCTTGGGCGCCCTCGGTGTGGGGATCGTGCTGCCTGGTCTCGGGTGGTGGCTGCGTTCGTTGTATTTCACTGGTAGCCCCGCCTATCCCTTCTTCTCCGGCAGCCCGGAATCGAAGGCGCTCTTCGCCGTCAGCCGCAACTACGGCTTCGGGCACGATTTCTTCGCGCTGGCGGCCTTACCCTGGCGCATGGTCACCGAATCTTCTTACATTTTTGCCGACCCCTATATCTTTGGGGTGCCGCTTTTCCTGCTGATTCTGGTGGGAATGGCGGCCGTTCTACGGCAACGGGCGCGCGTCTCGCCCGCCGTCGTCTTCCTGGTGGGCGGACTGCTCGCCTACTTCAGCTTCTGGTTCCTTACCGGACAGGTGATGCGCTATTTGGCGAGCGTCCTGCCGGTGATGGCGCTGCTGTGGCTTTCAGCACTGACGGCCTTGCGCTGCCGGCGCTTGCGCTGGTGGGCGATCCTGCCGCTGGCTTTGGTGGCGATGCTTGCGGTGGCAACTCCCAGCCGGGTGCTGCTGCACGGGACGCTTCCGCCGGTCACCGATCAACAGCGCGAAGTGGTGCAAGCCACGGCGCTGCCTTTTTACCGCGCCGTCCGCGAACTCAACCGCGTCGCCCATCCTCGCGAGCGCGTCTATTTGTGGTTCTGCGAAGATGCGCGTTTCCATGTCCGCTCGGTGAGCTACGGCGATTGGTTCGGCCTATATAGCTTCGGCTGGCTTGGCCGGGGCGCCGCCACGACACAGCAGATGCTCGATCGTCTGCGCGGCGCCGGATTCAAGTACATCGTCGTCGACCGCTCCCGCTCCAAGCAAGGCGGCACCATCTATGACAACGACTTTTTGCAGACGTCGTTCGTGCAGGACGAGGGGCCCGCGGGCGATGCCGAACTCATCATTCGCGACGGCCGCTATCGCGTATTCAAGTTAGACTAGGGGCTGATGAAACTTCGTACCCTTGTCCTGATGGCGTTTGCCCTGTTGACCGCGTGCGTCAGCAAAGAAGAGCGCACGGAGCAGAAAGTCGCACCCATTCGGATTGACCAGCTGTTGCCGGATAAGGCGATGGCTGGAACCGGCTTCAACGTTCAGCCAAACCAGCAGTCGGCCATGAGCATTGTCGGGAGCAATCTCGGTCCGGGGAGCCGAATCAAGATCAACGGTGAGCCCCTCGAAACGAGCGTCGGCGCGGATGGCAAGAGCCTGGCGGCGCTTGTGCCCCCACGCTTCTATGCCAAGGAAGGCACCTTTGCGGTATCAGTCGATCTGCCCGACGGACGAACTTCCAATACACTGCCGTTCGTGGTGCTTCCCACCACCGGCCCCGCGCCGTCTATCACTCAACTCTTTCCTGATTCCACCACGGCCGGCAAGGCTTTCAACGTGCAAGGGAACGGCAGCAGTGCCATGGGGCTGACCGGCGCCAATTTCCTGCCCACCGCCAAAGTCCTGCTGAACGGGGAGCCGCAGGAGACCAACTTTGGCGATATCGACAAGCTCGGCTGTAATTTCCCCGCGAAGTTTTTCGCCACTAAAGGCGTGGTGAAGGTGACGGTGAAGAATCCGGACGGGAAGGTCTCCGCCGCCGTCGACTTTCCGGTGAACTAACGCTTCATCCAACCGAACGTAAACTGCCAGAGTAGCCGGGGCAGGCTGCGCATGTCGTCGCCAAAGCCCTTCTGCCCGACGCCCACGACGAATGTGCCTTTGCGCATCGCATACCAATTGAAGAGCGAGGCCCACACGGTAATCAGGGTCGCGAAGAGTAGGCTCACGCTTAGCCGGGGTGTTCCTTGCCACCAGTGCACGAGCGCGTCGAGTCCCTGGCTTAGGGCCGGCAGGACCAGCAGGACAGCGGTCATCGACACCCACCGTGGCTCTACCCGGCTGAGCAGTTGGATGAGGGAACCGAAGAAGCCGCTGGTGGCGATGCGGTAGGCGAACTCGACACCTACCGCCGTCCATGCGGCGCGGGCGCCCGCCGAACGATTCGTGAAATAGAACACCATGGCCCGGAGGATCGCGCTGAGGGCCGCCGCTTTCCAGTTCCATTGGCGCACGAAAAGTTGTACCGGATGATCTCCGATTCGCCGCAGGGCGTCGCGCAAAGTCACAGCCTATAGTAACTGGACTGTTATCGCGCTCGGGCGGTAAGTGGCAATGGACTGCTAGGATCGGGTTGCGGTGCTCGTTTCCAGCCTGTGTCTCTCCTTCGGATTTCTGGCGCAAACCGCGCCTCCCCCGAAAGCCGTGGTCTATCTCGAGCGTGAGGTGCCCCTCTGGTCTCGTCAAAACCAATGCTTTTCCTGCCACAACAACGGCGATGCCGCTCGGGCCCTGATTCGCGCCGGAAGAACGGCCGCCCTACGGGAAACCTTGGCGTTTCTCGGCGCGCCCGACCGTTGGCAGTTGAATCGTGGCCATCCCGCCAGCAGTGACCGCAAGCTCGCCCGCGCTCAGTTCACTGTCGCGTTGAGTGAAGCTGTGGGCGCCGGTCTACTGCCGCAGGCTGCGCTCCGTGGGGCTACCACGTCGTTGGCTGCCGATCAGGATGCCGACGGTGCCTGGCGCTCGGAAAGCGGCGAACTGCAAATCGGTTCACCCGTTACCTGGGGCACGCCTTTGCTAACGCTGCTGGCGGCCCAGGCCGCCGAGCGGGGCGGCGAGGCGGCCGCTGCCGCCCGGGCGCGCCGCTGGCTCGCCAACTTCGCGCCGAAGTCGCAGTTGGAGGTGGCGGTCGCCATTCTCGCCGGGCGTGAAGGCTTCACGGCTCGCCTGGAGAAGGGCCAGAACGCCGATGGAGGCTGGGGAGCCTATCCGCAGTCGCCTTCCGAGGTCTTCGACACCGCAATGGCGGTGCTTGCGCTCCAAGGTCCTGCCGCGGATCGAGGCCGAGCCTACCTGCTTCGGACCCAGCTCGCCGATGGCGGCTGGCCGGAGACCACCCGCCCTTCCGGTGGGCAAAGCTACGCCCAGCACATCTCGACTTCCGCCTGGGCTGCGATCGCTCTGCTGGGTCGCCGCTAAACCTCCCCGGCGTGCTTTGCCGACCGCGACCACAGCGCGTGGCTCACCAACGCGATGGCCGCCCATGCCTGCCAGTGCGACCAAATTCCGTCTTCGACGCCAAATTTATGGCCCAGCCGCAACTCGTACAACAGTCTCCAGCCGGCCATCAGATAGCCGATCAGCATCACGGGGCGGCAAACTCCGCTTGCCAGCCCTGCCGCGGCGCGATCAGCCTCGCGCGTTCGTTGCGGCCGGACACCCGCCTTCATGGGGATTCTTACCTGCATCAGCCTTCTCATTGCATGCCGCGTTCCATCGCGCTATACGCTTGCGATACACTCAACCGGAGACCCTATGAAACGCATTCAAACCGCTATGTTGGGCACCGGCTTCATGGGCACGGTGCATACGGAAAACGTGAGACGCCTGGGCTATGTCGACGTCGTCGCCGTCGCCGGTAGTTCCCCGGAAAAGGCCGCCAAGTTCGCCAAGGAGCACAGCATTGAGCGCTCCGGTAGTTGGCAGGAGCTTTGCCAGGACCCCACCATTGACGCCGTCCACATCTGCACCCCCAACGTTCTCCACTACCCGCAAGCAAAGTTCGCCTTGGAGCACGGCAAGCATGTGTTGTGCGAGAAGCCCCTCACCATGAATGTGGCGGAAGCAAAAACGCTGGTCGCGCTGGCGGAGAAGAAGGGCCTCGCCAACTGCATTCAGCACAATTTGCGGAACTATCCCTTAGTACAGAATGCCAAGGAAATGATTCTGGCCGGCGAGATTGGCGAAGTGCTGGCGGTGCAGGGCACTTACTCTCAGGATTGGCTGCTCTACGATACGGACTATAACTGGCGTATCGAGAAAGAACACAACGGCGTCCTGCGGGCCATGGGCGATATCGGCTCGCATTGGATGGACCAGATTCAGTTCCTTACCGGGCTCAAGATTACTGAGCTTTGCGCTGACCTTACCACCGTCCATGCCTTGCGCAAAAAGCCTAAGATGTCCGTTCAGACCTTCGCCGGCAAGAAACTCAAGCCCAGCGACTACGAGGAAGTGCCGATCGATACTGACGATTTCGGCATGGTGATGCTGAAGCTGGGTGACCGGGCCAAGGGTTGCTTTACGGTTAGCCAGATCTCGGCCGGTAACAAGAACTCCTTCCGCTGGGAAGTATACGGCACCAAGGGCGGACTCTCCTGGAATCAGGAACGTCCCGACGAACTCTGGATCGGCCACCGCAATTCTCCGAATCAGATTATCGTCAAGGATGGCTCGCTAATGAAGCCTGCCGCCGCCGCCTATGCCGACCTGCCCGGCGGACACAGCGAAGGCTACGACGACTCGCATAAGCAGATGTTCAAGCACTTCTACGCGCACGTGCTGAACCCGAAGGCCAAGCCGGACTATCCCACCTTCGCCGATGGCTTGCACGGCATGATTCTTCTGGCAGCGGTGCTGAAGAGTCACCAGAAGCGCGCCTGGGTGAAGCCGTAGGACTGGATACGCAGTGCGGAGCATGACCCGACGGCTGGTTGGCCAAGCAGTCACTGCCGCTTTGTTGCCGGCGGCCGACGCGCCGAAAGTTCGCGTCGGCCTGTTGGGTTCTGGGCACAGCCACTTTGCGGGCAAGCTCAAGGCGATACAGGCCTCGCCGCTCTACGACATCGTTGGTTTTGCGGAAGGCAACCCGGCGCGGAAACCGCCGCCTGGTCTGCCGCTGTTGAGTGTGAGTCAGTTACTGGCTGATGCCTCAATTCAACTGGTGGTCGTTGAGTGTAGCGTTTGGGAAGCTCTGCCTTGGGGAAAGCAGGTAATTGACGCCGGTAAGCACTTGCATTTGGAGAAGCCGCCAGGTAATGATCTGGCGGCTTTTCGTCAATTAGTGGAAGCGGCCCGCCGTAAGCGTTTACTTCTGCAAACGGGCTATCTCTGGCGTTGGCACGCTGGTGTGGAGGCGGCCCTCGCGGCGGCCCGGCAAGGCTGGCTCGGGGATGTCTATCTGGTGCGCGCCACCATGAACGCCGACCGCGGCCCGAAGGAGCGGGCCACCGAAGCCCACTATCCAGGAGGCGGCATGTTTGAGTTAAGCGGCCACATGATCGACCGGATCGTGGAGTTACTCGGGCGTCCGACAACGGTGAAGAGTTGGCTGCGGCACGATTCGCGTTTTCCCGATCAACTGGCCGACAATAACCTTGCCGTGTTCGAGTTTCCCCGGGCGCTGGCGGTGATCGCCCAGTCCAATCAGATGGGCGGCGCCGGAGATCATCGTTCCTTCGAGATTATCGGCACGGAGGGCACGTTCATTGTTCATCCCGAGAGCGCGCCTCCCCGCATGAGGATTCACCTGCGCAAAGCGCAAGGTCCCTACCGGGCCGGTTGGCAGGATTTGACTCTCCCTCCCCAACCCCGCTTCGTGGCCGACTTCGCCGAACTTGGGCGCGCGATCCAAACCGGCCAGCCTCTACGCCAATCGTACGACCACGAACTTCTTCTTCACGAAACGCTGCTTCGTGCCTCCGGCGAACTCGCCTAAGCCTCGTAAAGAATCGAGCCGCTCGGCTAGCGGCCTTTGCGAATCTGTTCGACGATGACCTGAGTGAAGCCGGCGACGAAGGGCCGGCCGTCGTTGAGGAGGTTCTCGCGGGTTTGGAAGTCGAGTTCGACGTCGGGAAAGACGCCAATGTTTTCGACGTAAGGCGCCTCGGGGAAGTCGGGCGAGCGAATGGGTTTCCGGCGCATCACCAGCGAGAAGGAATTGCAGTTCTGGGCCTCGGAGTAGGGCATCAGGGTCGTGGTACATCCGACGCTAGCGCCTAGCCCACCGGTACGGACGCCGACGAGGAGACCGCGTTCATTATCCTGCACGGTGCCGGGAAAGATCTCTCCGTGGGAGAGCGAGAAATCGTCGATCAGCACGATGAGCGGTTTGTCGTAGCCGAAGGGGGCGTTGTTGACCCGGAGCGGGGGATTGTCATCTTCGAGTGGGCCGCGAGTCAGCTGGCTTTCACTGGCCGGAATAATGGCGGAGACGGGACCCGTGAGCGCCCGCGGACCGCTAGCGAGCGAGGCGCGCAGCTGTTCGCCGACGATGCCCCAGCGATCCTGCACCCAGGTGGGAGCGCCGAGCGTTTTCAGTGCCTCGAGGAGCGAAGCCTGTGAGACGACGTCGCGAACGCTAGGCAGGAACTGGCGGGGGGCGATGTAGTAGGGCGTTACGGTGAGCATCGACATGAATTCAGCGCCCAGCGCGGGAGAACCGCCGTTATTGTGGGAGCAATCGATCACCAGACCATCGGTGTTGGCTTTGAGGAAGGCGATCTCTGAACGGAGTTCCAGAATGGCGGCGACGGTGTCGGTTGGGGAGAAGTTGGGCAGACGGATGAATCCAATGCGCAGGCCGTCGGCAACGTAGGTGCCGCTATAGGTGAAGTCGGTGGAGATCCGACCACGTCGGGTGACGAAGCCGGTCGGGAGAGCGTAGTAGGGGATTCGGGCGCCGTTGCCGAACAGATCGGTGGTCAGGCGAGGCGGTAAAGCCAAATGGCCGGGAACTGCGTCGACGGCGACTTTGGCCAGGAAGTTCGTTTCCGGGTTGCTCTGGTCGTTGGCGGCGCGGTTCGCCTTGAGCACGGGCGAGGGTGTGCGGCCGAAGTTCCGGACGGGTTCGCCGGTTTTAGTCCACTTGAGACGGAGGGTTTCTCGAAGGCCTTCTTCCGTTTCGACGACGACATCGCTCTCGTCGGGCGTATCGACGGCAAAGGTGAGGGCCGACTGCGGGCGAAAGCCAAGATACACAGCTCCGAAGCGGCGGCTGGCGCGCCCGCTGCCGATTAGATTGAGCTTGGCTACATCGGCGATCAGTTGCGCGGCTGGTACGCCATCGATGGAGATCACCTCCGTACCGAGAACGAGCGATGGATAGTCGGCCAAGGGGTAGCGAGCGCGGTTCACACCATCAATGAGCGGCTTACCGTCGTAGAGGTCGACGCGAATGCCCAAGTCGGCGGCAAAGTTACTCGGAAAGCCAATGCTGCTGTGGCCGTCGCGAAGACTGGCGACGTATTCCCGGACGACTTCGAAATAGGCCAAATCGTTCGGGGCTTGGCGCGCGCGGCGAATGTAGTCGCCGGCGCGGAGGTCAAGGGGATTGGAGCTAAAGGCGACCATCTTCCAATTGGCCGGCACATAGTATTTGGCATAGTAGTTTGCGAGAGCGGTTAAGTCCGCTTCCCGTTGGTCGGGGGTGAGTTGCGCGGCGAGCGGCACGAGAAAGACGAGCGCGGCGAGTATAATCTTTGATAAGGACACGGATATTCCTCCCGAATTAGTTCTGGTTGCACAAGATACTGCCCGGGCAATTATATCTGATTCTACATGAATCCTCCGAGGTTGGAGAAGATACCGGCTGATCGATTCGTACTTTGAAGAGGTTGGTGGCTATAAGAGTGAAGACGTCCCAGACGCAGGGTAACGGGGCGCACTTAAGTGTGGATCATGAAGCAATCGATAACGTCTCATCGCGGCTTGGCTTTTCGCAGCTTGCCCGTGGAAGGTGATGTGAACCGCCAGAGCAGGAGGGCAGGAATTTGTGTCTTGTTCGCAGGCCTGTGTGGATGTGCGGGCGATCCGACCCATTGCGAGTCGATTGCTCCCAGCGGTAAGAGTAAGGTCATCGTCACCCGGCGCGGGAGCAGTCTTGAGTTCAGAGTTCGTGTATTGCTGCAAAACGGATCCAGGTTAGAGACGCTATTTGACGATGCGCTGGATCGGGTTCCTGGGGCTTGTTTGATTCTTTGGTCCGCAGATTCGAGGAGAGTTTCCGTTCACGTTGAGGATCTCGCTGGAGCAATCGATTTCGGGTACGATGTGGCGGAGCGGAGAGTGCTCGATGCCGTAGAGAAGGATGCCTTCGGCGCAGAGCTCACCGAAGGTAAATTTACAGACTTACCTGTTGGCCGATACTGTCGAGCACGACGGGGACCCGGTCGCGGTGGGTCGCTTCGTTAAAGCGTTCGATCGGCTCGGTGCAGGGCTCGCGGCTCAGCTGAAAGGTCTGGTGGTGAACCGGAAGGAACTGGTGGGCTCCGGCTTCCAGTCCCATGCGCAATGCCTGTTCGGGCGTACAGTGCGCACGGATCCAAGGGTTATAGGCGCCGACGGGAACAATCGCGAGGTCGATGCCGCGCGTCGTCTTGAGGGAACGGAAGGCCTGGGTTTCCGCGGTGTCACCGGCAAACAGGACCCGCCGCTGGCCGTTATCGAGCAGATAGCCGTTGTAGCCGCGATAGGTGTCGGTGCGCATGCGCGCTCCCCAGTGCTCCACCTCCTGGGCGCGAATCTCCAGCGGCCCGACGCGGACCGATTCCCCCCAGCCCAACTCCGTCACCCGTTTGTACCGGTCGGCGCGAATCAGGTCTGAGGTTTGGCGGGCCATTACCACCTCGGTCGTCATGGATTCGAGAGTGCGCAACGTCCGCGTGTCCAGGTGATCGAAATGGGCGTGCGAAAGCAGAATGAGATCGAGGGCCGGGAGTTCCTCTGGAGTCAGCGCGGCCGCCACCAGGCGCTTCATGCCGATCTGGGTGAAGCGGAGATCCACGCCGACGTGCGAGAAAAGCACGGGGTCGGTGATCATCGTGAATCCATCAAGCTTCAACAGGACGGTGCTGTGGCCGAGCCAAGCGGCGTGCAGACCGTGGTCGGGCCAGAGGCGCGGGGTGGGGCGATGCGCGGCCGGGAGGATCTCGCGTTGACGGTCGGCCATTATTTGGTCCCAAAGGCCCGGCGCGATGCGGTAAGCGGCGGTGCCGAGAATGCCCAAGCTCGCGATCGCGCCGCCGCCTCCCACCAGTACATTGCGCCGGAGACGGGTCACCAGCCGAAGCGCTCCTCACGCCATGGGTCGCCGTTGTTGTGATAGCCATTGCGCTCCCAAAAGCCGGGCCGGTCGTGCTCCACCAATTCGATGGCACCGAGCCACTTGGCTGACTTCCACGCGTAGAGTTTGGGAACCATGAGGCGGGCCGGGGCGCCGTGTTCCAGCGTCAGGTCCTCGCCGTCGTGCTTGATGGCGACCAGCGCGTCCTCGGACAAAAATTCAGCGAGCGGCAGGTTGGTGGTCCAACCGGAATCGTAGCCGTGGGCCACCACGAACCCGGCTTCATCCTTGGCGCCGCCCGCCAAGTCGAGCAAGGTGCGGGTGCTGACACCCTCCCAGACGTTGCCCAGCCGGGACCAGCGGGTGACGCAATGGAAGTCGGCGAAGACTTTGACCCGGGGCAAAGCCAGGAATTCCGCCCAGGTGAAGGTGATCGGCCGCTTGACCAAACCGTCGATTTCGAGTTTCCACGTTGCTGTGTCCAGACGGGGTGGGCCGCTGGCATCGAGCACGGGCCACTTCAACGTCCGCGATTGGCCCGGTGGCACCCTTTGCGCGCGGTTAGTGTCCGGGCTGATGATGATGCCCTCCGCTTGCTCGCCTGGAAGCGGCACGGTCTCTTTTTGTTGTTTCGGATCATGCGAGAAGAGCATCGTCCCTTAATCGATGCGCCAAGTCCTGGCCGGGTTGCAGGATCGCCCGTTCGGGGGGCGTAGAGAAATTTCAAAAATATCGGAGAATTTTGGCGGCCGGAATCCACTTACTTTGTAGAGCTAACCAGAAAGCCATGAGATATCTTCTATTTTTCTTCGCCTTCAGCGTGCCTGCGGTTGCTGAAACTGGGGGGCGCGTCGAGTACATCGGTGGAACGCTGGAGTCGTTTCCTACCGGGACCGGCGGTCGCCTGATGGCAACGGACTCATCCCACCTGGTGTTTTCCAACAAGCGGCAGAATCTTGACATCGCGTATCCGCGGATTAATCTTCTCGAGTACGGCCAAAAGGCGGATCGCCGGTATCTGGCGGCGGTGCTGGTGTCGCCGATCTTTCTGCTGAGCAAGAAGCGCGACCACTTTCTCACCATCGGCTTTGCGGATGCGAGTGGCCAGCAACAGGCGATGGTGCTGAAGGTCGAAAAGCGCGACCTGCGCTCAGTCCTCGCCTCGTTGGAAGCGCGCACCGGCCTGCGGGTGCAGTTTCAGGACAATGAGGCGCGCAAAGCGGCTTGGGGGTCGAAATGACCTTCCTGCTTTGTCTACTGCTGGCTCAGGATGCCACCGGACTGGCTCAGGTGAAGCGCGTTTACATCGACAAGCTCACCGCCGGCGAGGGTTCGGAACAGATTCGCGACCAACTGATGAGCGCGGTCGCTGGTACAGGGTTATTCGTCATGACCGAGAATCCTGACCGGGCCGATGCCTTTCTGCGCGGAGGCGCAGAGGATCGAGTCTTTCAAGAGACCTTCGATTTTCGCGAAGGCATTGACGGCCGGGCCCAGGTGGGCACCAACGGGGGCGCGCGCACCAGCACCCGGCGTTCTGCCGCGCTGAGCGTCGGCGAGGACGAAAGTGCTCGCCAAACAGAGCGCAAGCACGAGGCCGTTGCGGCCATCCGGTTGGTGAATAAGGATGGGGACGTGATCTGGTCGACACTGCAGCAAAGTGCCGGGACCAAGTTCCGCAACGCCAGTGTCGACCTGGTGCGCAAGGTGGTGGACCAACTGAAGCAGGACGTGAGTGCTGCGCGCAAGCCGCCTGCCCCGTGATCCCGTCCGGTCGGCGGTAACGCTGTTAGCATGAAGAATGTGAGGCGCCCCACTCGACGCACATTCCTGGTCTTGCCCGTCGCTGTGCCGTTCGTATGTGGCCAGCGGGGCCCTAACATCGCTCCGGAACGCCGCCGGTATGCCGATGGCACCACGGAAAACGAGGTCTTCCGGTTGACGGATCCGGCGCACTCGAGCCGATTGCCATCGCTCTCTGGACATTGCGTTGCCCGAAACAATTCTGTCCTGTTTTGTTCCGACCGGTCCGGCAAATCACAGGTCTATCGCATGGATTTGAAGTCTGGCGAGGCTCGCCAACTCACCGATTGTGCCGCTCTGGAGACCTCCAGCGTGGCCTTCCTTCCCGATGAACGATCGTTCCTCTTTATCGATGGCCAAAGCCTGAAGCGTTTCGACGGTGGGCGCGATCGTGAACTCTATAAGACAGCCAACGTCTTTGAGCCGGGGATCGCCATTACCGACGACGGACTCTCGGCGTTTGTTACCGAGCGGGTGGGTGAACGTTGGCGCGTGGTACAGATTCCGGTGCTGGCCAAGGCCACTCCCCGAACGCTGGTGGAAAGCGATCAGTTTCTGGCGCGGTTGAAGCCGCGTCCGCGCCGGGCATCCCTGCTGTATACCCGCGCCGGCGCACTGCATCTCGTGACGTTCGAAGGCCAGACGCGGCAATTGAAGACGGAGGGCCGGGTGAGTGAGGTGGAGTGGCAACCGGACGGCCGCACGGCTATTTATTTGTCGCACTCGGCTGAGGAACGCTCACAAGCCACCTTGCGGGAGATCGAGCCGGACTCCAATGTTGACCGTCATTACTGTAAAACGTCCCAATTTGCGCAGTTTGCGCGTAACGCCGACGGGAGCGTCTTTGTCGGCCTGAGCGGAAGCGTAGCCTCTCCGCTGGTGCTGTTGCTGTTGCGGGTGACGCGCCGCGAGTTC
This sequence comes from Bryobacter sp., assembly GCA_022843605.1. Classification (GTDB taxonomy): domain Bacteria; phylum Acidobacteriota; class Terriglobia; order Bryobacterales; family Bryobacteraceae; genus JALHNI01. The sequence continues at coordinate 829 of JALHNI010000021.1, read as the reverse complement.
CCGCTTTGTGAGCATCGGAGCCAGAAGCCAAGCGTGCCGCCGGTGTTCACGCCGAACAGTCAGCGCGTGATCTTCGAGGGCGATCGTGACGGCAAGCCGGCGCTGTATATGATTGCGCTGGAAAAGCTGGTCGAGCGCACGGACGAGAGCGAGAACCGCTAAGCGTCCAGCCGCAAACCGGCGAACTCTTTCATCAGGCCGAACGGCTTGGCAAAGGGCTCCAGCCGTTCGCCGCGCTGCTCGATGTGCGTGGCCGCTGAATAGCCCAGATGCTGGGCGCCCGCGATGTGGCCGATCTTCGCCGGGTCAATCTTCATGATCCGGCAGCAGGTGGCGTCCACCGCGACCATGTCGTTGCCCATCACCACGACGCCCGCGTGCACGCCGGTGCCCTGAATCGGACCATTGCCTTCCATGCCCATGATGCCGTCCACCATGGCAAAGGAGTTCGGGAAGAGACGATTCAATTCGATGATCGACGAGTCGATGCCCTTGTAGTGCAGAACGTTCTTGGGCCAGCCATAAACGCACCCCGGCACCAGGCCGAAGAAGTTCTTCATCGAGAGCGTCACGCCAGCCCAGTGGTGCGTCTTCATTTTGGCCAAGGAGACAATCAAGTCGGCGGCAAGCAGCGTTTTCGAAAAGAAGAACTCTGGCTCCTCAAACCCCTTCACTCCCACCACGTCGTCGCGATTCAGGTCGACGAAAATTTTGTCGAAGTCAGGAATCAGCTGGCGGTAGCCCGCTTCCTCGGCAACTGCCCAACTATCGCGGCGATGCCCGGGGCCTTCGCCGATCTTCACTTCGGCCGCGCCGAGTTTCCGAAAGA
>JALHNI010000020.1 GCA_022843605.1 Bryobacter sp. | reverse complement strand
CGCTTCCGTGACGAACAACAAGGCTCGGTCTATAACTTTGAGAAGGCCAACGTCGACCGGCTGTGGAAACTCCTCGACCTTTACGAAGAAGAAGCCGTTGACCTCATGAACCAGTTCAAAGCCCTGGAAGACCCCGCTGAAATCGCCCGCTTCCCTCTCCTGGCCACCTACGAGTACGTCCTCAAGTGCTCCAATACCTTTAACCTGCTCGATGCGCGCGGCGCCATCTCGGTCACCGAACGCGTCGGCGTTATCCAGCGCATCCGCAAACTCGCCGTCGGCCTCGCCCAACTCTGGATGAAACAGCAGCATCCGTCCGAAGTGGAGGCCGCGTAACATGGACACCCTCGACTTCCTCCTCGAAATCGGCTCTGAAGAGATCCCCGATTGGATGATTGACCCGGCCTTGGCCCACCTCGAAGCCAAGCTCAACGAACTCCTTGCCCCCCTCGGCGGCAAAGTGACCTCGGCCCTCGCCACCCCCCGTCGGCTCGCTGTACAGGCCACCGGCCTCGCCGCCCAACAGGCTGACTCCGAGGAACTCGTCACCGGACCGCCCAAAGCTGCCAACGAACAAGCCGTCGCCGGCTTCGCCCGCAAACAGGGCATCGACCCCGGCGCGCTCAAAGTCGTCACCACACCCAAAGGCGAGTTTTACGGCTACACCAAGCAGATCAAAGGACAAACCGCCCTCGAGATTCTCAGCGTCGCCCTACCCGGCTTGATCCTTGGCATACCCTGGCCCAAAGCCATGTACTGGACCGGCAAAGGCGGACCCCGCTTTATCCGTCCCATTCGCTGGCTCGTCTGCCTTCTCGGCGACCAGGTCGTACCCTTCGAAGTCGCTCGCGTCGCCACCGGCCGCGCAACCCAGGGTCATCGCCGGCTCGGCGCGAAAAACATCCCCGTCACCATCGACAATTACCAGCAGGAACTCGCCAGGAACTTCGTCATCCTGGATGGTGCCGAGCGCCAGCGCAAGATCCGTGGCGAAATCGTCAGCCTCATCGCCAAGAAGGGGCTCAAAACCAAACCCGACGCCGCGCTGGAGCACACGCTCACCTACATCACCGAATTCCCCACGGCAATCCTCGGTGAGTTCGATCCCAGTTACCTCGAGCTTCCCACCGAAGTGCTCGTCACCGTGATGCGCTTCCACCAGAAGTATTTCTCCGTGGAAACCAACGACGGCAAGCTCTCGCCGCACTTCATCGCCGTCATGAACATCGCCGCTGACCCCGAAGGTCTCGTCAAACACGGCAACGAGCGCGTCCTCCGCGCCCGCTTCAACGACGCCCGCTTCTTTTACGACACCGACCAAAAGCGCTCGCTCACCGAACGTGTCGAAGACCTGGCCAAAGTCACCTTCCAGGCCCAGCTCGGCAGCTACCTCGACAAGACCAACCGCGTCATCGCACTCCTCAAGGAACTCGGCGCCCCGCAAGCCTCCATCGACGCCGCGAAGATCGCCAAAGTCGACCTCACCACCGACATGGTCAAGGAATTTACCGAACTCCAGGGCCAGATCGGCGGCATCTATGCGCGCGCCCAAGGTCACCCCGAGGCCGTCGCCCAAGCCATCTACGACCAGTACAAGCCCACCTCCATGGAGGACTCGATCCCCACAACGATCGAAGGCCAGTACCTCAGTCTCGCCGACAAGGTCGATACTCTGCGTGGCTGCTTCGGCATCGGCATCATCCCCAAAGGCTCCAGTGATCCGCTGGCCCTCCGCCGCGCCGCACAAGGCATCGTCAAGATCCTCGTGGAAGGCCAGCTCAAACTCACCATCCCTCAGCTAACCGGAGGCGACGCCCAACTCGAGAAGTTCTTTGCCGACCGCGTCGGCTATTACTTCCGCGAAATTCGCGGCTTCGCCTATGACGAAGTCGCCGCCGTACTCGCCGCCGGCTGGACAGACCTCAAAGACGTCCTCGCCCGCCTCGAAGCCGTCAAGGCCGTTCGCAAGACCGAAAACTTCGAGCCCCTCGCCGCCGCCTTCAAGCGCATCAAGAACATCCTCACCCAGGCCAGATTCACCGAAGTCGGCGTCATCGACGCCTCCAAACTGGAGCCTGGCCCCGAGGCCAATCTCGCCGCGGAACTCACCCGCGTTAAATCCGCCCTCACCACCCATCACGGTGCGAATCTCGAGGCCATTGCCTCCCTCAGGCCCGCCGTCGACGACTTCTTCACCCACGTGATGGTCAACGTCGAAGATGCGGCCATCAGGCGGAATCGGTTAACCTTACTGAGGAGCCTGCTCACGGAGTTTTCTACCCTGGCAGATTTCTCTGAAATCGTCACCAAATCCTAAGCGGATCAAAGACCAGGTCGGCCCTTGCGGCTGAGCCTGCCCACAAGTTTCTAGTAGTTAGTTTGAAAGGACGTTGAATGAAGAAGTTCGTTTACTCCTTCGGCGGGGGAACCGCCGATGGCGACAGTAGCATGAAGGATACGCTGGGTGGCAAAGGTGCCGGCCTCGCGGAGATGTGCAAGGCGGGCATTCCCTGCCCAGCCGGCTTCACCATCGCCACCGATGTGTGCAACATCTACTTCCAGAACAACAACAAAGTTCCGGAGTCGATCGACAAAGAAATCCGCGCCGCGCTGAAGAAGCTCGAGGCCGAAATGGGCCAGAAGCTGGGCGACCCCAAGAACCCGCTGCTGTTGAGCGTCCGCTCCGGCGCCAAGTTCTCCATGCCCGGCATGATGAACACCATTCTCAACCTGGGTATGAACGACGCCACCAGCGAAGGCCTGGCCAAGAAAACGGGCAATGCCCGCTTCGCCTACGATTGCTACCGCCGCTTCATCCAGATGTTCGGCGAAGTCTCCATGGACGTCGAAATGGAGTTGTTCGATCACGCCTACGACGCCCAAAAGGCCAAGCGCAAAATCAAGAACGACGCCGACCTCACCGCCGAAGACTTGAAGGCGATCATCGCCGAGTACAAGAAGATCATCAAGAAGCACGCCAAGCGCGACTTCCCGCAGGATCCCCTCGAACAACTCACCATGTCGCGCGATGCGGTCTTCCGCTCCTGGTGGAACCCCAAGGCTTGCTATTACCGCAAGATGGAAAAGATCCCGGACGAAATCGGCACCGCCGCCAACGTCCAAGCCATGGTCTTCGGCAACATGAGCGACAACTCGGCCACCGGCGTCGGCTTTACCCGTGACCCCGGCAACGGCGAGAAAGTCTTCTACGGCGAGTTCCTCCTGAACGCGCAAGGCGAAGACGTCGTCGCCGGCATCCGCACCCCGGAGCCCATCGCCGACCTCGCCAAAACCCTTCCCGAAGCCTTCCAGCAACTGAAGGACATCACCACCAGTCTCGAAAACCACTACCGGGACATGCAGGACTTTGAGTTCACCATTCAAGAAGGTAAGCTCTACATGCTGCAGACCCGCAACGGCAAGCGCACCGGCCCCGCCGCCGTTCGCCTCGCCGTGGACATGGCCAACGAAGGCCTCATCACGCGCGAAGAAGCCATCCTCCGCGTCGCGCCCTCGCAGCTTGACCAATTGCTCCACCCGGTCTTCGACCCCGCCAGCATCAAGACCCTGAAGTCGCTTACCACCGGCATCGACGCCTCACCCGGCGCCGCCGTCGGCCGTGCCGCCTTCTCCGCCGAGGATGCCGTCATCCTCTCCGCCAAGTCGCCCGTTATCCTGGTCCGCAAAGAGACCACGCCCGACGACATCCACGGCATGGACGTCGCCAAAGGCATCCTCACCGCCATCGGCGGCAAGAGCTCGCACGCGGCCGTCGTGGCCCGTGGCATGGGCCGTCCCTGCATCGTCGGCGCCGGCGCTCTCCAGATCGACGAGAAAAAGAAGACCGCCACCTGCAAAGGCGTCACCATCAAGGAAGGCGACTGGCTCTCCATGGACGGCACCACCGGCGCCGTCTACCTCGGTCAGGCGACTACCAAGGATCCCGACGTCCGCAGCGGCTACCTCGCCACCTTCATGGAATGGAGCGATGAGTTCCGCGGCAACTTCGGTGTCCGCGCCAATGCCGACATTCCCCGCGACGCCAAGGTTGCCCGCTCCTTCGGCGCCGAAGGCATCGGCCTGTGCCGCACCGAGCATATGTTCTTCGAGGCCGATCGTCTGCCCTTCGTCCAGGCCATGATTCTGGCCCGTGACGTCAAGGCTCGCAAAGCCGCCCTCGCCAAGTTGCTGCCCATGCAGCGCAAGGATTTCGCCGGCCTCTTCGAAGCCATGGAAGGCTTCCCTGTCGTCATCCGCACCCTCGATCCGCCCCTCCATGAGTTCCTGCCCAAGCGCGAGAATCTCATGGTCGACCTTGCTCGTCTGCCCCATGCCGACGCCAAGGCCAAGAAGGAAATGTCGAAGGCCTACAGCATCCCGGTCGGCGAGCTCAAAAAGAAGCTGCCCGAGTTGTTGCACCGCGTCGAAGAGCTCCATGAGTTCAACCCGATGCTCGGCCACCGCGGCTGCCGTCTCGGCATCACCTATCCCGAGATCACCGAAATGCAGGCACGCGCCATCTTCGAAGCCGCCGTTCTGGTGGCCAAGAAGGGCAAGAAGGTCATCCCCGAAGTGATGATCCCGCTCGTCGGTTCCGCCCGGGAGCTCGAACTCCAGAAGGAGATCGTCGAGGGCGTCGCCAAGGAAGTCCTCGGCAAGGCTGGCCTCACGAATCTGAAGTACCTCATCGGTACGATGATCGAAGTCCCCCGCGCCGCCCTCACCGCCGAAAAGATCGCCGAATACGCCGAGTTCTTCAGCTTCGGCACCAACGATCTCACGCAGACCACGTTCGGCCTCTCCCGCGACGACTATACGAAGTTTTCGAAACACTACGAAGACGTCAAAATCTTCAAGAGCGACCCCTTCGGCGCTCTCGACCAGGAAGGCGTTGGCGCGCTCATCAAGTTCGCCATCGAAGCCGGCCGCAAGACCCGTCCCGACATCGAGATCGGCATCTGTGGCGAGCACGGCGGCGAGCCCTCGTCCGTCGACTTCTGCTACCGCGTCGGCATGGACTACGTCTCCTGCTCCCCCTACCGTGTGCCGATCGCCCGCCTCGCGGCGGCCCAGGCGGCCATTGCCAAGAAGAGCGGCGACAAGAGCCAAACCAACCGCACGGCCTAACCACTGTTCGCGTCAGGACAAAGGGCGGACCTTCGGGTCCGCCCTTTGCCGTTCTGAAACCCCGAGTCCCTCGCCCTACAATCAACGGATCGTGCCATCCGAACCTTGCTTGCTGGAACCGCTCTGCTACTGGCTACCGTTCTCGGCGCACAGAGTCGTAAACTCAACGGTGACGAGGAAACCCTTCATTGACTCCGGCCTTGGCATAGTAGCCACCGGTGCCGTGATGAAGGGAACCATCAACACCGTCGTAGCCGACTTTGTACCCCGGCCAGCCAATCCGCATCACCGGTGTGCGCGTTATTGCCTCGGGAAGACTTCGTCGACACGGCGGTTGGCCTGGGTGCTCACTTCTGAGACGACCTCAGCCACTGCTACCGCTATCTCCCACTCCGTTGACCCAACCCCGCTATGGGACCCGCCAATCGCTTCAGACATTCGCGCGAGGCTGCTCAGGAACTGCGAACCCGCCTCGGCCTGGACGACCGCGCGTACATCTTCCACCGGACTTTGCCACGCCACCAGGGGAAGGATGCGTTTGAACTCGACCGCAAAAGGATCAAGCGGAATCGAGACCACAGGAAGCAACTCGGGCACCGCATTGCGATACGCCCGGACAAACGTTTGTGCCATTGGCAAACAAGCCGTGTCGGGATATAGCTTCAGAAACGAGACCCGCGCCGTTTCAGCGCTCAGACCGATGCAGATCCCTGCCAGGTTCGAAGCCGAGTGCTTGACACAACTTAGGCATTCCAGCCCTTCCAAGTGACAACTCTCCGGTTTAGCGGGTTCGTTGTCGGTATCGGCAAATCCCAGGTCTTCAGGCTTCAGATTGTTTCCTTCTTTAGTCGCAATTACAAAACAGAGACACTGTTAAGTTAACCTAACCAAAAGTGCCACGCCTAGGTTTCATGCGGGGATCGGCTCCCACTGAATGGGGGGGACGATGCGATTGCAGGACCGCTCAATCATCGGTTAACATGCTTCTCTAACCCGGTCCTTCGCCATCCGAATCCCTATTTTTTCAAGCACTTCAACCCTCCCACCGACACGGCAAGACCTGGAACGTTTGGGGAGCCTGCCATTCTCAAAGTGGGCAAATCGGGACCTCTTTAAATGCCCCCCATCGGCAATCTCAAAAGAGGTAGATGGAAACCAGCAAATTGGCTTGGCTCCGCAGCCCTCAATCCACGTACAGGAATTCGTTCGAACTCAGTAGCACTTGGGCGAACGCCTTAAACGGCATCTTCTCCAGAAAAGCGGCTGCCAACTGCCGTTCCGCGGGCGTCGGCGGCCGGGAAAGCGCGAGTTGATAAACCGTATCGACGCTGCTGTCCGCGTGCTTGGCCAATGCCTCTGCCGCCTGCCAGACAAAGTCGTCATTCAACATCGTCAACGACTGCAGCGGCGTCGCCGAGGGCACCCGCCGCGTGCAGTTCGTGTCGATAATCGGATAGTCAAACACGCCGAGAAAGCTCATCGGGTATGTCCGCCGGTGCGTCACATAGATGCTGCGGCGCCACTTCGCAGCCTCCGTCTCTTTGGTCGAAACCACCTGCAACCCGTCCGGGCGCATCTCGAGTGCAATGGGTGGTCCACCCGCGGTCCGGTCCAGTTTGCCGGCCACTGCCATCACCGAGTCGCGCAACGCTTCGGCATCCAGCCGACGCAGGTTCATGCGCCACAGCAAGGCATTGTCCGGGTCAATCCGGTTCGCCCTCTCGTTCTGTCGCGACGACTGCCGGTAAGCCGTCGACAGCATGATCTGCTTGTGCAGGCGCTTCGCGCTCCAGCCGTTCCGCATAAAGTCGAGCGCCAGATAGTCCAGCAGCGCCTGATTGCTCGGTGCGGCCCCGTTCACGCCAAAATTGTCCGGCGTCGCCACGATCCCCGTACCGAAATGTCCTTGCCAAATCCGGTTCACGATCACCCGGGCCGTCAATGGATGCTCCGGGCTGGTCAGCCACTCGGCAAACGCGAGCCGCATGCCGGATGTCTTGCCAACCGCCGCCACAGGCCGGACGGCATCAGTCGCCTCCGGCTTCGACAGGATGCCCAGGAACCCTGGCGTCACTCTCGGGCCTGGCGCGTCTGCGCTTCCGCGCTGCAGAAGCCGGATGCTCGGCGGTGTCCCCACATCCCACAACGCCTGGATCTTTTCGAGCTTCTTCCGCTTCGCCTCAATCGCCACGATCAGCGGATCCTTCGCCAAGTCCTTCTGCAGACTGCCGAACTTGCCGGCGAGGTATTTCTGAACGTCGTCCCGCTTATCCGCCGCCGTCTCGAGCGCCGCCTTCACGTCCGCGCGGATCGCCTCGGGCAACGTCTTTAGCTTCTCTTCCAGCAGCTTCGCTTCCACCGGTTTGCGCTCGGCATCGATCGTCTTGTTAAACGCCTCGATCGCCTCTTGCTCCGCCTTGCCGACCGTGTACAGGTGGTGGTTCTGGGGCTGAATCCAGTCCGTCGGATTATAGGCCGTCGTGAACAACGCCAGAAACCGATAGTAGTCCCGCTGCGGAATCGGATCGAACTTGTGCGTGTGGCAACGCGCACAGCCTACCGTCATTCCGACGGTGCTGCTGCCCACCTTCTCCACCAGCTTAAACAGCGCCTCGTAGCGCTCCACTGGCAGGTTGCTGATGTCCTCCTCAGTGATGTCCAGAATCGTCCGCAGATAGCCCGTCGCCGCCAGCAATTCGTTGATCTGCGGCGTCCGCCCCGGAGCTTCCCGCCAGTCGACCAGTTCATCCCCGGCCAATTGCTCCGTAAGAAAACGGTTCCAGGGCTTGTCTTCGTTGGTCGCCTTGATGACGTAGTCCCGATAGCGCCACATCCCGTCGGCATACTCCGCCTTCTTCGGGTCAAAGTCCTTGCCCGTCGTATCGACGTAGCCCGCCGCATCCAGCCACTGCCGGCCCCAGCGCTCGCCGTACGCGGGAGAACTCAACAAACGGTCCAGCAGCTTCTCATAGGCTTGCCCGGACTTATCGTCGCGAAAAGTCTTGATCTCCTCGAGCGTCGGAGGCAAACCGGTCAGGTCGAGATACGCCCGCCGCATCAACTTCTCGTTGGGCGCGTCCGGCGAATACGTCAGCCCCTTCGCTTCCAACTTTGCCAGAACATGACTGTCGATCGGCGTCCGCACCCGGCTACGCGCCTTTACGTTGGGCAGCGGAGCCGGTTCCGGCTTCTGAAAGGCCCAAAACTTGCGCTGCTCTGCGGTGATCGGCGGCGCTTCCAACGGGCTAAACGGACGGTCCGCCGCGTTGGCCGTCACCAGTTCCTTGAACTCCCCCCGGTCAATCCATTCACGCACCGCGCTGATCTCCGGCTCCGTCAACGGAGGGCCCTGAGGTGGCATATTGTGATTGGCGATCCGCCGAACCAACAGGCTGCGATCCGAGAATCCTTCGACGATCACCGGCCCGTTCGCGCTGCCCTTCAACACATCGGCTACCGTATGCAGCCGCAACCCCGCCGCGGCCGACTTCGCGCCGTGGCAACTCACGCAGCGCCCCTGGATCACCGCCGGCACCTGCGCCGTCACCGCTACCGCATCCGACGGCGCGCCTCCGGCAATCCACAATTTGATCGTCTCCAGATCGGCATCCGGAATCTTCTGGCCATAGATCGCCGGCGGCATCTGGCGCGAAGACACCTTCTTCCACAACAGACTCTCCTCAGGCTTACCCTTCTCAATCACCGGACCGTTATGGCTACCCCGCAACGTCCCTGCCGCCGTCCGCAGATCGAGCCCTAGTTTCGGCGAACTCTGCCCATGACACGTAAAGCAGTACTTCGTCAGCACTGGCAACACGTCTTTTTCGAAACGCGGTGCCTCGGCCGCGGCCAAACAGAATGGCGTCAACAGCAGCCAGGCCCTCACGCCAGCAACTCCAGCACCGGCTTCGCCCCGGTCACCGTGACATCGGCCGGCGTCTCCATCCGGCCCCCATGCGCGTACTCCACCTTGCGGTGATCGACACCCAACTGCCGCAGCACCGTCGCGATCATGTCCGGCACCGGCACGCGGTTTACCACCGCCTTGTAACCAAACTCGTCCGTCTCCCCGTAAATGAGGCCCTTCTTGAAGCCGCCACCCGCAAACCAGATCGTGAAGGCGTTCCGGTTATGGTCCCGCCCGTCGCCATTCTGCGTCGTGGGCAGCCGCCCAAACTCGCCCGCCCACATCACGATCGTACTGTCGAGCAGTCCGCGGCTCTTCAGGTCGGCAATCAACGCCGCAGAACCCTGATCCACCTCATTGGCGATCTTGTGCATATCCTTCTTGATGCTGTTGTGGTGATCCCAGGGCTGGCCCGGGCTCGTCGTCACCTGCACAAACCGCACACCCTTCTCCACCAGCCTGCGCGCCATCAGGCAGCGCAAACCATAGGCGCCCGACTTAGGATCGTCGATGCCATAGAGCTTCTTGGTAATCTCCGATTCCTTTGAGATATCGAGTACATCGCCCGCCGCCAGTTGCATTCGCGCGGCCAACTCAAAGTTCCTGATCCGCGCTTCCAGTTCCAGTTCCCCCGGATGCTGCGCCAAATGCTGCTCGTTGATCTTCGCCAGCAGATCCAGCGTCGTCCGTTGCGCCCCCTCGGGCTGCTTCTCCGGCGGGTTCAGATGGTGCACCGGCGCACCCTTCATGCTGAACTCCACGCCCGAGTACAACGCCGGCAGATAACCGTTCGCCCAAAGCTGCTTGCCACCGATCGTGTAGCCAGTTGGGTCCCGCAACACCACGTACGCCGGCAGGCTCTGATTCTCTGTCCCCAACGCATAGCTGATCCACGCGCCCATCACCGGACGCCCGGGAAAGATCTTGCAGGAGAGCAGCATGTTCAGCGCTTCCAGGTGATTGTTGTGCTCGGTGTGCATGCTGCGGATGAAGCACAACTCGTCCACCATCCGCGCCGTATGCGGCAGCATCTCGGAGACGTCCATCCCGCATTGCCCGTACTTCGTAAAGCTGAACGGCGACGGCAACAGCGTGTTGACGTTGTTCGGTTGATGAATTTCCACGCCGCCCGGCAATGGCTGCCCAGCCATCTTTTGCAGGATCGGCTTCGGGTCGAACAGGTCCATCTGGCTGGGCCCGCCGTTCTGCACCAGTTGGATGACCGCGTTGGCCCGCGCCGGAAAGTGGACCGCCCTCGGCTTCAGATCATTGGGCGTGGCTCCCCGCAACAGGTCCGTCAGAACCATTCCGCCAAAACCGAGGGTCGTGCGTTCGAGGAGTTCGCGCCGGGTCATTATCGCTGAAAGACGATCTCCATCTTACCGCCCGGCGCTTTGTACAGCAGCGTCAGGTTCTTCAGCTTCAGCTTGCCTTCAAGCGGAAAATAAAGCAGCCCGGTCGTGATCTCCGTCGTCTCCTGCTCCTTCAGCACTTTGGCCTTCAGCACCGTCAACAGCGGATTGTCTGCTGGCTCGGTACCGGTCTTGGCTTGGGCTTGAACCCCGGTCGCGTCGGCGCCACCGGTCTGGCTTCCGATCGCTCCCCCGTTGCCCGGCATGCGTCCGGGCGCCCGATTTCCCACGCCGCCCCACACCGGACCGTTCCCCTGATGCGCCCAGCCGCCAATGCGCTCGCTCTTCAGCGTCAGCCCACCGGTGGACGCGATCTGCGAGGGTGCAAACGGCGTCGACCGTTGCCCGTCGTCGGTCTTGAGGATCACAAAGTCATCCAGGTTGATCCGCAATGGCTTCTCGCCCTTGGGACGCACCTTCACCTCGACCACATAGATATGGGGTTCAAGCTCGGCGCCCACCAATTGCGTGATCTCAGCGCGATCGATGTGCATAGTCGCCGTAATCTCCACTTCGTCCGTGGAGGCGAAGGCCGGTTCCACCGGCTTCTTTCCGGACCAGGCCGGCGCCACAAAGAGCGCGAGCGAAACAGCAAGGATTCGTCTCATGCCCCGATTGTACTGCTTAGCGCCTGCGGAGCCAATCGGTCAATCGCGCCGACCACGAAGCCAGCGCGTAGTCCGTATGCGCCAAGCCCACTCCATGAGGACCCTTCTCGTAGATATGCATCTCCACCGGCACCCCGGCCTTGCGGCAAGCCAGATAGAACAGGATGCTATTCTCCGGCGGCACGCCCTTGTCCTCGTTGGTGTGGAATAGGAAGATCGGCGGCGTGTTCGCCGTCACGCGCAGTTCCGTGGAAAGCTGCGCTACCAGCTTCGGGTCCGGCTGATCGCCCAACAGATTGCGCCGGGAGCCTTTGTGTACCTGCGCCTCATCGGTAAACGTGATCACCGGATAGGCCAGAATCGCAAAATCCGGCCGCGTTTCCGGGCCGTCGAAGAGGGTGGCCGCGGTAGAGGCCAAATGGCCCCCAGCCGAGAAGCCCCAGATGCCGACCTTCTGAATGCCCAGGCTTGCTGCCCGCGACCGTACCATCCTGAGCGCCTGCTGCGCGTCTGCCAGCGGCGCCGGATGCCGGTATCGCGGACCCAGCCGGTACTTCAGCACAAATGCCGCGATGCCTTGCGAGTTCAGCCATTGGGCAATCTGCTTGCCCTCGTGGTCCATCGCCAGCGCCCCATACCCGCCGCCAGGACACACCACCACCGCCATTCCGTTACCCTTCGCCGGCAGCCAGGGCGTCAGCGAAGGCTTGTCGAGTTCTTCCGCGCCCACCGCACCCGGCGCACCGGCCGGCCAAAGCAGCTCACTGGCCGGCTCGGGCGCATTGCGCTGCGCCACCAGCAGGCTGGTCGCCGCCAGGAAAAGAGCGATTCGGAGCATTTACTTCACCTCAGGAGGAACCGGCTTGAAGGCCGGAAATGGGTAAACATCGGGCCAAACCCGCACGGGCGTCGTGAACTTGAACGGGAACTTCATACCGCTCGGCCAGGTCACCTCCACGAAGTAAGCCGTAAAGCCTTTGGCCATCTTCGGCAGCGCCGCCACCCAGTTGCCCTTGGCGTCCCTCGCCAGGTCGGTGGATTTATACGCCGGACCAACCACCGCCAGCCGGAAGTCGCGCTTCTCGGGATTGTTGGCCGCCCACAGCTTCACGCTGCTGGGATTGCCCTCCGCCGTGACCACAATATCGCCGTTCTTTTGAAACTTCCAACCATACTTGGGCGGCGTCTTGCCTTGAATCACGGAGTCGTAATAAGCCAGCATCCCTTGTAAGGCGTCAGAGTTGCGGAGCGAATGATCCGTGTTCGGGATATAGCGCAGATACTTGGGCCCCTTCAGGTCATCCCAGTAAAACTGCGAAGAATCCGGCAGAAAGAACTGGTCTCCCGCCGAGTTCACAATGTACTTGGGCATCGTCAGCCGTTGCCGGTACTCGAACGGCTCCTCAATCTTCATCAGCGCTTTGTATTGCTTGGTGCCGGTCCAATTCATCACGCCGGCGTTCTCGTAGTCCTTGATCGCCGGCGACCAAGCCCCGTAAACCCGATAGTGGTGCTCGAAGCTGGGAACGATGTTCAGCAGGTCGATCACCAGGGGCACCACCGCGATCACCCGTTTGCCGGCCGCTGCCTCAACGGCCGCCGTGGTCCAGGCGGTCCAGCCGCGCTTCGAGCCGCCGGCCACAACGAACCGATCCACCTTAGCCTTGCCGCCGGCCTCGGAGGCACAGAACGCCGTCACCGTATCCAGCGCCCGCACGGCCGCCTTAGTCATCGGCAGCCGCATCGGCCACTTCTCGTCACCGGTCCGCAAGTACTTGTCCCACGTATAGGCAATCAGTCCGTCCTCGGTCATCGGCTTGGCGCCATTGAAGACGAGCGGCTGATTGGGCACCATGCGCAGATCCGCCACCACCGAACCAGTCGTTAACGCGGCATCCACCAGCCCAAGGTCGGGCGAAGGCGGCTTCGGACTATTGTTGTTGCCGCCGTTTATGAACAAAAAGGCGATATCCGTCTTCACTTCCTTAGGCCGGATCACGACGAGATAGTGCTTCCATGCCTGACGGTCCACTTCCTGGCCCGTCAGCCAGGTCTGGCTAGTCATCTCGAGAACGTAGGCTGTGGCCTTCGGATACGGATGCGTCTGCACGACCTCCCACTTGTAGCTTGAATCCGGTGAGGCCACATACCGGTCCAGTGCCGTTGGCGGTTGGCACACTGCCGCTGCCGCCAACCACAGAAAAAGACTCAGGAATCGCATACTATTCCTTGGTCGCCTTCCGCACCGTGGGATAGGCGATCCCCAGTTGCTCCAGGTAAGTGCCGTACTTGGCGGGATTGTAGTAAAGCTTCTCCATCTGGGGCTTGAACTTCTCCATCTTGTCGCGATTCAGCTCAATCGCCGGCACATCGGTATCGGCAATCAGCGGCGTGTACTTCTGGTCCTTGGTCTGCACTTCGCGAAAATGCTTCCACGCCTCGGTCAATAATGTTGGCTTCAGCAGAAAATCCAGCGCCGTCGTGGCCTGCACCTTCGCCCCGGTCACTGACCCCTTATGAGCGATCGGTGTCGCCATCGACACGGCATCGGCCCAGCTATGGCCTGGCAGATTCGGAATGTTCGCCGGATAGCGCATATAGACGGTCGGCACCACCCAGGAGATATCGCCGATGTCATCCGTGCCGCCACCGCGCCATTCCTTAGGCGCTTCCAACGGCTTGGGCTTGTCGTAAAGCGCTTCCACCTTCGTCACGCCGATCTCGCGCTGCAACTCCCTCGCCAGCGTCTGGTCGGCTTCTGTCCAGGTTGGCACGCCCACCATCTCGATGTTCTTCTGCTGCACCTCGGCCACCACTTTATTGAAGTAGTTCGGCCAAGCCGAGCCCACCGTCCGCTGCGTAAACGTCGTGCCGGTGGCCATCGCCGCCGCCTTCGCCATCGTGGAGCCGTATTCATGCAGCTCCCGAATACGGGGGAAATCCTGTTCGCGGAAGTAATACCAGACCGTCGATTCTGAAGGAACCACGTTTGGCTGATCGCCGCCGTTCACGATCACGTAGTGGGATCTTTGCTCCGGTCGCAAATGCTCGCGCTTGTAGTTCCACATAATGTTCATCAGTTCCACGGCGTCCAGCGCACTCTTACCCTTCCAAGGGCCTCCGGCGGCGTGCGCGGCGACGCCCTTAAAGGTGTACTGCACCGAAACCAGACCGGAGTTGTTCGCCGCCTGTCCATACGACGTCGCCAGTTCGCGCCCCACGTGGCAGCCCAGCATCAGGTCCAGGTCCTTAAACAGTCCTTCGCGCACAAAGAACGCCTTGGTCGCCACCAGTTCCTCTGCCACTCCCGGATACAAGCGAATCGAGCCATTCACCTTGTGCTTGGCCATCAGGTCCTTCAACACGATCGAGGCGACGATATTCACCGCCATGCCCGAATTGTGGCCTTCGCCGTGGCCGGGCGCGCCTTCGATCTGGGGCTCATGATAGGCGACGCCGGGCTTCTGCGACGCGCGCGGGATCCCGTCGATATCGGTGATAAAGCCGATCGCCGGCTTGCCGCTGCCGTAACTCCATTCGGCCACCCAGGCGGTGGGCATCCCCGCCACGCCGCGGGTCACCTTGAAGCCATGCTTCTCCAGAACTCCCGTAAGGTACCGCGAGGTCTCAACTTCCTGAAAGCCGAGTTCGCCGAAACTGAAGACCATGTCGACGATCTCCTGCACCATCTTCTTGCGGGCCTCGACACCGGCCAATGCTTCCTGCTTCAGCGCCTCAAGCGAAGGCTGCTGGGCCCAGGCCAGGCTGCCAACAAGTAGGGTAATGACGAGCTTCACTTGCTATCCTCACGCTGCTTCTGTACGAAGCTCAAGATGTCAAACCGCTTCATTTCGCGGCCCGGAAAAAAGCTGTTCAGGGCGTGCTGCTCGTCATCGAAAAGTTCGAAGACGCTGGTCAGCTTGGTCAGCACCAGGAGTTCGATCTCTCGCTCGGCCAGGTTGCAGAGCTTAAGCGCCCCGCCGCTCTTCTTCAGCGTCGTGAAGCAGATCACCATGGCGCCAAGGCCCGTCGAATCGATGAAATCCACGGCCGCCAAGTTCAGCACCACGCGGTTACTCCCAGCCGCGGCAAGCGCCAGAATCTCTTCGCGCAACTGGGAGGCGCCGTCACCCACCACCAGCCGGCCCTTTAGATCAAGGATGACAATGCCTTCGCGCTCACGCTTTAGAATCTCGAAGCTCATTTGATGATTCTAAGCCTTCCTCGGGCACCGGCAAAGAAACGATGAACCGGCTGCCCTGGCCCACGGCGCTTTCCACCCGTATCGACCCGCCGTGCGCCTTCGCAATCCACGCTACAAAGCTCAGCCCCAGGCCCAGCCCTTTCTCCGGACTCGAGTCGTGGCTGCGCACCCGGTAGAAGCGATCGAAAATATGGGGAATATCGGTCGGCGCAATGCCCCTCCCTCGATCCTCCACCACCAGTTCTACGTCGTGCTCCAGCAGCGCGATTGAGATCGAGATCAGACCGCCCTCATGGGAATACTTGATCGCGTTCGTCACCAGATTGGTAATCAGCCGCTCCAACTGTACGCGATCACCTTCCACCACCGCCATCTCCGGAAGGTTCAGTTCGAACCGGATCCCGCGATCCTCACCCGTCATGACGTACTGCTCCCGCAGTTCGTCAATCAGAGCCACCAGATCTACCGGCTGTTTCTGCAGTGCTAATTGGCCGCTCTCGGCCTGTGAAAGCTGCAACAGAGCGCGGACAATGTGGCTGATGCGTTCAACGTCCTGCAATGCCGTATGGATAGAGTCCTGATACTGCTCTGGAGTCTTGGCCGTCATCAGCGCCACCTCCAGGTGTCCCCGAATGACGGTGAGCGGCGTTCGCAATTCGTGCGAGACGTCGGTCGAGAACTGGCGCACCTGATTGAAGGACTGTTCCAGGCGCTCCATCATGCCGTTAAAGGTGGCCACAAGATTCTCGAGTTCGTCGTTCGATCCTGGAGGCGCCAGGCGCAGGGTGAGGTTGGAACTGCTGATCTCCCGTGCGGCGTTGGCGATTCCCACCACTGGCGCCAGAGCGCGTCCCGCGAACCACCACCCGGCCCATCCGATCAGCACCAGGCCCAACGGCACCAACAGAAAATAGGCTTTGGTGAACTGTCCGATCAGCCGGTTGGAGTCGGCCAGCGACAAGCCCAGTGCCACAAAATAATGCGCCTGCCCGTCCACCAGGATTCCTTCCCGCAGCACATACTCCTCTCCTTCCGGATCCCGTAGCAACCTCAGGATCGGGCGATTGGCGGCCAACACCCGCACAATCTCCGCGCGTGATTGCAAACCAATCTGACGGGAAAGTGACGAGGCCTCAAGGATGCTGCCGGTCGAATCGGCCAACACAAACACGCCGTTGCGCAACCGCGCGACAATCACGGCTTCGTCAGGATCCTGCCGGTCAAAAAACCACACCGGCTTGCCGCGTTCCAGCCGCAGGAAGCCCTTCACTTCGCCAAACTCCTCTTCGAGAGTCTGTTCCACCTGACGGCGCGAAGCACTGGAGAGCAGCCCGCGGAAACCGAGACCAATCGCTACCAGAGCGACCATAAAGAGGACGACGTAGCTGACAGTGAGCCGGAAACGCAGGCTGCGGGTAACGGCCCGCCAACCGCCTCGGCCCGATGAGGGCATAAAGGCTATTCGACCTGGCCGCTATTCAGCGCAGAAGCGGCTTCCGCCTTGGGCGCTTTGTCGGCCGTGGTCGAACTCTCTTCCACCAGATAACCAACGCCGCGAACCGTGTGGATCAGCTTATCCGGATACCGGTCATCCACTTTGGCCCGCAAATGGCGAATGTAAACATCCACGATATTGGTGAGTCCGTCGTAGTCCATGTCCCAGACGTGTTCCACGATCATCGTGCGGCTGACGGGGCGGCCCTTGCTGCGCATCAGATACTCGAGAATCGAGAATTCCTTCGGTGCCAGATCGATCTGATCGGAACCACGATGCACTTTACGCCGGATACAATCCAACACCAGATCGCCAACCTGTAGGCGCTCCGGAGTCGGCTGCCCACGGCGCAGGAGCACCCGGACGCGAGCCAACAACTCCACGAAAGCAAAAGGTTTGGTCAGATAGTCGTCGGCGCCGAACTCCAACCCGCGAACCCGGTCATCCACCCCCCCGCGGGCGCTCAGGATCAATACCGGCGCACTCGTCTTCCGGTTCCGAATCTTCTCCAGCACTGTCAAGCCGTCCATATCGGGCAGCATCATATCCAAAATCACCAGATCGTAATCCGTTTGGTGAATCAACTCGAGACCGGTGGAACCGTCGCCGGCCAAATCCACCGCGTAGCCCGCGCTCTCCAGACCCCTCGCCAAAAAATCGGCGATCCGTTTTTCGTCTTCAACGACTAGAAGCCGCATATTGCGCTAATTTATCACGTCTAAGAGCGTTATCCTAAAGGTTGATGTCCGCATGGCCCGGGAAACATTTTTTTGGCAATCTGTTTGCGAGACGGACGCTGCTGGCCGAAATGGTCCGCCGCGACTTTACGCGGCGCTTTGTCGGCTCCAGTGCCGGCTGGATTTGGATGCTGGTGCATCCGCTGGTCCTGCTGGCCAGTTGGACCTTCGTCTTCCACTATTGTTTGGGGATGCGCGTTCCGCCGGGGCAAAAAACAGGTAACTACACCTTGTTTCTTTTCTGCGGCCAACTGCCTTGGTTACTCTTTCAGGACACTGTCGCGCGCTGCTCCACTTGCTTGGTGGACAACTCGAATCTCATCACCAAGACCTTGTTTCCGTCCGAAATGATCCCCGTCTCCATTTTCCTTTCGTCCCTCGTCAACCACCTGATGACACTGGTGCTGGCGCTGGTCGCCGTCGCAATCTGGGGCGAGGGGCTAACGGCGTGGCCCCTGTTGCTACCCGCTTATATGCTCTTGCTGGGTTTGTTCAGCGTGGGCCTCGGGTGGATTGTGGCCAGCCTGCAGGTCTTCCTGCGTGACACCGCCCAGTTCGTCCTAGTCGCCTTGACACTATGGTTCTGGTTGACGCCGATCTTCATCACGGTCGAACAGGTTCCGGCTCGATTCCGTTTCCTGATGAGCCTGAATCCTCTTTCGGCTGCCGTCACCTCCTATCGGGACTTGCTCCTGGTGAGTCAGGCGCCGGACTGGCAGCAGTTTGGCTGGATGGGCTTTTCCGCCCTGTCAGTCTTTATGCTCGGCGGACTGCTCTTCCGGCAACTCAAGCGCGGCTTCGCGGATGTCCTCTAAGTTATGCGAACTGCCTTTTTTAGCGCCCGCCGTGACGAACAGCCCTTCTACCAAGGGTCGTCTCACCCGATTACCTTCTTCGAAACCTCCCTCAGCGCGGCGACAGCAAAACTCGCCACAGACTACCCGGCTGTGTGTCTCTTCGTCAATGACAACGCCAACGCCGAGGCCATCGCCGCTTTAGCCGCTGGCGGCACCAAGTTCATTGCGCTGCGTTCGGCGGGCTTCAATCATGTCGATTTACAGGCAGCCGCGCACCACGGAATGGTCGTCGGCCGGGTGCCGGCCTACAGCCCTTACGCCGTCGCCGAACACGCCGTCGCCCTCATTCTGGCGCTGAACCGGAAGCTCGTGCGAGCCAATGCCCGCGTGCATGAGAACAACTTTCTGCTGGACGGACTGATGGGCTTTGACATCCACGGGCGCACCGTGGGCGTGGTTGGAACCGGACAGATCGGCTCGGTTTTTGCGGGCATCATGCGCGGCTTCGGCTGCCGCGTCCTCGCCACCGATCCTTTTCCCCAGGCAAATTTGGCCGTGGAGTACGTCAGTTGGCAGGATTTGCTCACCTCCAGCGACATCATCTCTCTCCATTGCCCGCTAACGCCCCAAACCTATCATTTGGTCGATGATGCCGCGGTGGACGCCATGAAGCCCGGCGCCATGCTGATCAACACCAGCCGCGGCGGCCTGGTGGATGCCTTGGCTGCCATTCGAGGACTGAAGACCGGGCAACTCGGCTATCTTGGCCTGGATGTCTATGAGGAGGAAGCTGGTATGTTCTTCGCCGACCTCTCGGGCAGCGTGCTACAGGACGACGTCTTTGCCCGGCTGCTCACACTTCCCAATGTCCTGATTACCGGCCATCAGGCCTTCTACACGCGACAGGCACTCGAAAACATCGCCAGCACCACCCTCCAGAACATCACCGACTTTGAGGCCACCGGCTCCTGCACCCATCTGGTGAAGCTTTAGCGCACCATGTGTGGCATTGCAGGCTTCACTCACCTGGATAAAGCCGCGCCGGAAGGGCGCATGCGCCGCGTTACGGATACGCTGCACCATCGAGGTCCCGATCAATCCGGAATTTGGGAATCGGAGAAGATCTCGTTAGGCGCCGTCCGCCTCAAGATTATTGATCTGGCGGGCGGTGACCAACCCATGACCAGCGCCGACGGGAACACCGTGATCGCCTTCAATGGCGAGGTCTACAATCATCAGGAACTGCGACGCGAATTGGAACAACGCGGGCATCGGTTCAGTTCCCGCTGCGACACCGAAGTCGTGCTGAAAGCCTTTCTGGAATGGGATACGGATTGCTTTAAACGTCTTCGCGGCATGTTCGCGATTGCCCTCTGGCAGGAAGAACAGCAGCGGCTGCTACTGGTCCGCGATCGCGTCGGAATCAAGCCTCTGTATTTCTATCAGCGGGGGCTCGACCTTTACTTTGGCTCGGAACTCAAAGCCATCTTCGAGCATCCCGAAATCGACCGCCGCATCGACCTCGAAGGCCTCAGTTACTATCTTTCCCTGAACTACGTCCCCACGCCCTACACCCTGGTGGAGGGCATCACCAAGCTCCGCCCCGGCTATTGGATGGAGTGGTGGGGTGGCGATGTCCGGCATGAGTGCTACTGGACGCTGTCTCTTTGGCCGGAGCAGCGCCATTCGCTCGAAAGTGCCAAGGCCGACCTCGACCAGTTACTCAAGGCTTCCGTACGTGAACACCTCGTGGCGGACGTGCCAGTGGGTGTTTGGGCCTCTGGTGGGCTGGATTCTTCCACCATCCTGCACTATGCCGCTGGCATGTCTACACAGAAGCTCAAGACCTTCTCGGTCTCCTTCCGTGGCAAGTCCTTTGACGAAAGTCAGTACTTCCGGCAAGTGGCGGCGGAGTACGGAACCGAGCACGAAGAGTTCGACCTGCAGCCCGAAAAAGACCTGTCCGAAGTCATCGAGCGCATGACGCACTTCTCCGACGAACCCAGCGCGGATTCCGGTGCCCTGCCCGTCTGGTATCTCTCCCAGATGTGCCGAAAACAAGTCACCGTGGCCCTCAGCGGTGAAGGCGCGGACGAACTCTTCGCCGGTTACTCAACCTATTTGGCGGACCAGTACGCGGCCCAGGCCCGCCGAGTGCCAGCCTGGGCTCGGCGTTCGCTGTTAGCGGGCTTGAAGCTGTGGCCTGTCTCTGACGACAAGATCAGCACGGAGTACAAAGCCAAGCGGTTCTTGTCCGGTAGCCTGATGGACCCGGATACCGCGCATCTCTACTGGAAC
Organism: Bryobacter sp.; assembly: GCA_022843605.1. Lineage (GTDB taxonomy): Bacteria > Acidobacteriota > Terriglobia > Bryobacterales > Bryobacteraceae > JALHNI01. The sequence goes on along the minus strand of JALHNI010000020.1, from coordinate 44,356 downwards.
GGGACGCACTCGGACGAGGAGCGGAAACACCTCTATCTGCGCGACGGCCGCCGCAGAGTCCGCGACCTGTTTCGCTGGATGCCCGGCGAGTATGCGCAGTCCGGTGCACTCAACCAGTATCTCTGGGCGGACCAGCGATACTATCTGCCCGATGACATCCTGACGAAATGCGACCGCATGAGCATGGCGCACTCGCTCGAGGTGCGGCCGCCCTTCCTGGACCATCGAGTCATCGAGTTCGCGAACTCTCTTCCGGAGAATCTGAAGCTCGCGACGAAGGCACCCACCCGCGATGGACGCCTCAAGTTTGTCCTGCGTAGCCTGATGGCCGACAAACTGCCCGCCGCGGTCCTAAACCGGCCCAAACAGGGCTTCGACATCCCCACCCACCAATGGTTTCGCACCATTTTGCGTCCCTTGCTGCTCGAAACGTTAAGCCCGAACAATGTTCGGGCAACCGGACTCTTTAGCGAAAGCGTCATGGCCAACACCATCAAGCGGCACCTGGATCGCAAGGCCAACCTGGGCTACCACCTTTGGGGGTTACTGACGCTGTTTCTGTGGATGAAGCGATGGAACATACAACCCGCCGCGCGGAGTTAACGGTCGTCCTGGCGGCGGCCCTCATCTACCTGGTCAGCACGCTCGCGCCGCCCTCGCTCATGGACGACGTCGATGCCGTACAGGCCACCATCGCCAAGAACATGCTCTCCTCAGGTGACTGGGTCACGGCCCGGCTGGATGGTGTCAAGTACCTCGAAAAGTCGCCGCTCGTCTACTGGATGATGGCGTCCTCGTTCGCTGTCTTCGGAGTCACCGACTGGGCCGCGCGTTTGCCCATCGCGCTCTCGATCATCGCCTTGTGTCTGGTGACATTCCGTATGGGCCGCTGGGCGTTCGGCGAGTTGACCGGCCTCTGCGCGGGTCTCACCATGGCTACCGGGGTCGGCCTCTTCCTCTTCACGCGCATCCTCATCCCCGACGTCATCTTGACGCTCACCATTGCCCTGGCGCTGTGGGGTTTTCTGCGCGCCCTGGATCCCGATGAGCAACAGCCGCGGAGATGGGCCTGGACCATGGGCGCCTCGATCGGCACCGGTCTCCTGCTGAAAGGGCTGATCGCGGCGCTATTCCCGGTGGCCGCCGCCGGACTCTATCTGCTGATCACCGGCCAACTCTTCGCGGCCCGCACTTGGCGGCGTCTCCATCCGCTGAGTGCACTGGCTATTCTGCTGGCGATCGGCCTGCCCTGGCACGTCGTAGCGACGTTGCGGAATCCTCCGTACTTCGATTGGACGATGAAGAGCGAACCCGGACACTACCGCGGCTTTTTCTGGTTCTATTTCTTCAATGAACACGTCTTTCGCTTCCTCAATATGCGCTTTCCGCGGGACTACAATACCGTGCCGCGCCATTTGTTCTGGCTGCTGCACTTAGTGTGGTTCTTTCCGTGGAGTGCTTGGATGCCGGCGGTCTGGGGTCAGCGCTTCCGCGGACCCGATCGCGCCTCCCGCATGCGGATGGTGTGCCTGTGTTGGGCGGGCTTTACGATGTTGTTCTTCACTTTCTCCACGACTCAGGAGTATTACTCGATGCCCGCCTACCCGGCCATGGCCCTACTGCTGGCTGGCGCATTGGCGTCCACCTCCAGCGAATGGCCGGCGAGAACGGCGGGGGCGATCTGCGCGGCCGCGCTCGCGGCCATCGCCTTCATCCTGGCTCAGGTCTGGCATCTTCCCGCGCCCGGCGACATCTCGCAAGCCCTAGTCACCCAGGCGACCGAAGCCTACACCCTGTCGATGGGCCATATGGGCGACCTGACCCTGCGCTCATTTGCTTATCTGCGGGGTCCGTTGCTCCTGGCAGGCCTCGCCTTCCTGACCGGTTCCTTGGGCGCCTTTCTGTTGCGCGGCAAGTCGAGGCTGCTGGCCTTGGCCGGAATGATGGTCATTTTCTTGAATGCCGCACGCTGGGCCATGGTGACGTTTGACCCCTATCTCTCCTCCCAGCCGTTGGCGCAAGTCCTGAAACAGTCCCCACCCGGACAGGTGATCATCGACAACCAGTACTACACCTTCTCGTCGATCTTCTTCTATGCGCCCGTCGACCGCGCCCTGCTGCTCAATGGACGGGTGAATAACCTCGAATACGGCTCGAATGAGGCCGGAGCACCGGCGGTCTTCATCACCGACGCTGACTTGCTCGCCATTTGGCGGAGCCCCGAACGCCAGTATCTGTTCATCGAAAACCCTTCTGTCTCCCGGGTTCGTCCGCTGCTCGGCGACGGACTTCATCTGGTGCGCACCATCGGCGGCAAAAGCCTCTACACGAATCGGCCGCTGAACTGATCCCAAAGTTCGGCGATCTGGGGCGCCTCTTTGGGCGATAGGCTGTGCCCACAGCGCGGGAGCAACACAAGATCGTGTAGCGCGGGTATGGTCTCAAAGGCCGCGCCGAGTTCTTCCGGCGTACCAAAGTCGTCTCGTGTGCCACTGACGAAAAGCGTCGGCACCGAGAGCGCCGGCAGATGCTCCACCCGAAGCTTCGCCGGCTGCGCGGGCGGATGCAGCGGATAGCTAAGAATCAGCAACCCTCTCATCAGTTCGGGTTGTTCGGCCGCTAGCATGGTCGCCTGGCGGCCGCCGTAGGAATGGCCACAGGCAAAGACGGGCAAGCCAGTTTCGGATTGCAGATGCACGATGGCCTCGGCCAGACTCGCCCGGTCGGCGGCGGTCGTCGAAGGATGCGGTGGCCCGGAGGGACGCTTCAGGCGGTAAGCGAGATTAACACGCCAAACAGCCCAGCCGCGCTCACCCAGTGCGCCACTGAGCGCAACCAGCAAAGGCGCGTCGGCGTTCGAACCGGCCCCGTGCGTCAGCACTAGGGCGGCTCGGGCATGGTCAGGTCGGATTAGACGCTCCATAGGATCTCGATTCTAGCGCCTCTTTGACAAAGGCCGCCAGTATCCGATAATCTCGATGTACAAAGAGGGGATTACTCCAACCGTGTTCAACCTGTCGGTAAAAGCCGAGTACGCTTTGCAGGCCATCTTCGATCTCGCCCTTCAGAAGCCCGGCGTGCCGATCAAGATCGCGGAGATCGCAGAGCGCCAGCGCATCCCGCAGAAGTTTCTGGAACTGATCCTGGCCAGCTTGAAGCAAGGTGGCTTCGTTGAATCGCGCCGAGGCGCCGAAGGCGGCTACCTGTTGGCCAAGCCGGCGAACTCGATCCTGATCGGTGACGTGCTGCGTTTCGTGGAAAACAAGAAGAGCCGCCGCCGGACGGAAAGCCCCTTCGCAGACCTTTGGAAACAGGTGGACGACAACATCGCCCTGGTAACCGATCAGACAAACTTTGGAGACCTGGCCCGAACCTGGCAAGAGAAACGGGCGAAGTATGTGGCCGACTGGGTGATCTAGCCTCAGAGACTTACAAGGAGAAAGCAACCATGTGGTTTGAAGATAATTCGTTGAGTATCGGGCGTACGCCGCTCGTACGGTTGAATCGTGTCACGGATGGCGCAGGCGCCACCGTGCTGGCCAAGATCGAAGGCCGAAATCCGGCGTACTCGGTGAAGTGCCGCATCGGTGCCTCCATGATTTGGGACGCGGAGAAGCGCGGACTGCTGGGCCCCGGCAAAGAGATCGTGGAGCCGACGTCGGGCAACACCGGCATCGCGCTGGCTTTCGTGGCCGCAGCGCGCGGTTATCCCATCACGCTTACCATGCCGGAGACAATGTCGATCGAGCGGCGCAAGGTGCTAAAGGTCTACGGAGCCAATCTGGTGCTCACCGAAGGCCCGAAGGGCATGAAGGGCGCGATCGGCAAGGCTGAAGAGATTGCCGCGACCGATCCCGACAAGTACGTGCTGTTGCAGCAATTCAAGAACCCGGCCAACCCGGACATTCACTTCAAAACCACGGGCCCCGAGATCTGGGACGACACCGACGGCAAGGTGGACGTTTTTGTGGGCGGCGTCGGCACGGGCGGTACGATTACGGGCGTTTCGCGCTACATCAAGCAGGCCAAGGGCAAGCCGATCCTGTCGGTGGCCGTGGAGCCGGTGCACAGCCCCGTGATCTCGCAGAAACTGGCGGGCGCTGAACTGAAGCCCGGTCCTCATAAGATTCAGGGCATCGGCGCGGGCTTTATCCCCGACAACCTCGACCTTAGCGTCATCGACGAAGTGGAACAGGTGACCAACGAAGAAGCTATCGACATGGCTCGCCGCTTGGCCAAAGAAGAGGGCATCCTCTGCGGGATCTCTTGCGGCGCGGCGGCCGTGGGCGCGATTCGCGTGGCGAAGCGTCCGGAGATGGCCGGTAAGATCATCGTCGTCGTCCTGCCGGACGCGGGCGAGCGTTACCTGACCAGCGCCCTGTTCGAGGGCATGTTCAACGAGGTTTAGTTACTCGAAGACAATCGTCCACTCGGACACACCGTGCATGTAAAAGCGGGCCTCGCGTCCGGCGACCTTATCGGTTTCGCCGGGCCCGAGGCCCATCACTTGTGGATACCACCCGCCGTGATTAACCAGCATGGCAGGCTGACTCCAAAGTGACGGGTCAGCCAAGTCAGGGGAGTAGGAGATGTAAACGCCCTCCTGCGGCCAACCGGCGAAGCAGCAGGTGTGGTTCAGCAGCATCACCCATTGGTTGAGGTGGGTATTCCAGTGGACAGAGGCGCCCCAGAAGGCTTCCGCGTTCGGCTCGGCCCAACTGACCGCAGCCGGGAAAATGGGGCGAGTCTCGCCGCCAACGCCGGGCTCTATCCAGCCTTCGGCCGCATACTTCCAGACGGCTCCCACCGGCTGATCACGATCTTCAAAGGCCATGCGCGCCATGGCGACGCCTTGCGTGGATACGTCACCGCCGTAAGCGGAGTAGTGAAAATAGAAGTAGCGATGCTCCCGGTCAAGCACCACGGTGAAGTCTCCATGACCGCCCGCGAAGAAGCCGTTTTGCGCCGCACAGTTCGGCTCATGCCCAGCCGAGAGGACAATGCCCAGATCCTCAAATGTATGGCCATCGTCGCGGGAGACGGCGGCGCCGATCTTCGGCATAGAAAGGGGCGGCAATTCTCCACAGTCGAGAATCTGCTCATGGTGATACCAGGTATAGACGACGCCGTCGCCTTCGGTCCAGGTGGATTCGATCCAGGCAGTTTCGCGCGGAAAATTCAAGCGCAACGGCTCGCCGAGGGTAAACTGATCGTCCCCCTCCATGCGCATGGGGGTACCGTCTGAATTGAAGAGGACTAAACGGCCCTCGCGATTCCAATGCAAGGGACTGTTGGAATCGCCGACACCCGGCATACGCACGGGCTCGGCGGGAATCAAGTGTGCCTTTTGACCAAATAGCAGTGGACTTAGGCAAAGGAATAAGACACAGGAAGGGTACAAAGAAACTCCGAACTTACGTCGGACCGAGACGAAGCAAAATCGATCTAACGGTGAGATGCAGGCAGGCAGAGGAAAGTTACCGTTACGACTGTTGCGTCAGCCGGCGGGATCTTCGGTATCCTCAACGGTAATGCGATTCATTCTGACCTTGGCGTTGGCCAGCGCCGCCCTACAAGCTCAATCGACCGCCGAGCGCATGGGCTTTAGCCCGCAGGACCGTGTGCTGATGGTGCACGCCGACGACCTGGGCATGTCACACACCGTAAATCAGGCCAGTATGGAGGCCCTACGGCACGGCATGGTGACGTCAGCCAGCGTGATGGTTCCCTGCCCCTGGTTTCTCGAAATTGCGAACTTCGCTAAGGCTAACCCCCAATTCGATATCGGGCTACACCTGACGCTCACCAGTGAGTGGAAGAAGTACCGCTGGGGGCCCGTTGCCTCGCGCGACAAAGTACCCGGTTTGATGGACCCGGAAGGCTATCTTTGGCGAGACGTCCGTGCCGTGGCGCAGCACGCAACGGCGGCCGAAGTGGAGACCGAGTTACGAGCGCAGATCGAGAAGGCACTGGCGACAGGCTGGAAGCCGACTCACCTGGATACGCACATGGGCACGCTATATGCCCGCGTGGACTATTGGGAGGTCTACGCGAAGCTGGGACGCGAATACAAACTGCCCGTGATGCTGATGCGTCCACAACCCGAAGCGATGGCCGCGGCCGCAAAAGACGGATATCCGATCACCGCGGCGATGCTCGAGAAGAAGGAGCGCGACGGGCATGTGGTGCTGGACCATCTGGTGACCGGAGTGCCTGGGCGGACAGTGGCCGAGCGCAGTGTGGCTTACGACAAGCTCCTGCGGAACTTAAAGCCTGGCGTGACCATGCTAATTGTCCACCTGGGGATCAACGACGAAGAGCTGAAGAACATCACCAACTCCTGGGAAAACCGCTGGGCGGATTACCGCTACTTTACTGATCCGGCGACGCGCGACCTGATGAAAGAACTCGGCTTGAAGCAGACCACTTGGCGCGAGATGAGCCGGTTGGAGAAAAAGTAAATGAAAGCCTGGCAAGTACACGCATGGGGCGAACCGAGTTCGCTGCAGTTGGGAGAGGCGGGAACCCCGGAGGTGGGCGCTGGGCAGGTCCGGATCCGGCACCGCGCGGCAGGGCTTAACTTCTTCGACTTACTGCAGGTACGTGGACAATACCAGATTAAGCCTCCCTTCCCGTTTACTCCCGGAGCCGAAGCGGCCGGCGTGGTGGAAGAAGTGGGCGACGGCGTGACCGGGTTTCGCGCGGGCGACCGGGTGATGGCACTTTGCCTGCAAAACGGATTCGGCGAGAGTTCGGTGGTGCCGGCGACGCACGTCTTTGCGTTGCCCGAGAGCTGGAGCTTTGCCGAAGGCGCGGCGTTCCCGATTGTCTACCATACGGGATGGTATGCGCTGGAACGGCGGGCCCGCCTGGAGCGGGGCGAGACATTGCTGGTTCACGCGGGGGCGAGCGGCGTGGGGATGGCCGCGATCCAGATCGGCAAGGCGATGGGGGCGCGAGTGATCGCCACGGCTTCCACCGAGACCAAGCGGGCCTTTGCGGTGAGCGTCGGGGCGGACGAGGTGATCGACTACACGCAGGCCGGTTGGCCGGACGAGGTGAAGCGCCTGACCGGCGGGCGCGGCGCCGACGTCATCTACGATCCGGTGGGCGGCGACGCCTTTGACCTTTCCACGAAGTGCATTGCACTGGAGGGGCGGCTGCTGGTGATCGGGTTTGCGTCGGGAAGGATCCCGAGCATCGCGGCGAACCGGATTCTGATCAAGAATTTTTCGGTGGTGGGGGCCGTTTGGGGCGCCTACGCGATTCCGCGGCCCGGCTACCTGGCGGAGGCGCAAAGGTCGCTGGCCGGATTTGCACTGAAGCCGCAGGTGCGGCAGGAGTATTCGTTCGATCATCTGGTGGACGCCCTTCAGGACTTGGACCAGCGGCGGGTGATCGGCAAGGCGGTATTGTTGGTTTCATGAACCTGATTCTCGCGTCGCTGATCGCCATCGGTCTTTGCGGGCAAACCAAGGTGGGGCCGGCTAAGGGACACCTGATCGTGGCCGGTGGCGGTGACCTGGGACCGGAGATCGTGGGCCGATTCATCGAAATGGCCGGTGGCCCCGAAGCGCCGATCGTGATCATTCCCACCGCCGACGATCGCGACGAGTTTCCCGCCGACTACGCCGCGAATAGCTTTCTGGCCAAGGCGGGCGCGCGCAAGGTGACGATGCTGCATACGCGCAAGAAGTCGGACTCCGATACAGAGACCTTCGCCGCCGTATTGAAGCAGGCCGGTGGAGTCTGGTTTACGGGCGGACGCCATTGGAGGCTGGTAGATTCCTACCTGAATACGAAGGTGCACCAGGAACTGCGGGCGTTGCTGGATCGGGGCGGAGTGATTGGGGGCACGTCGGCGGGGGCGACGATTCAAGGCTCGTTTATGGTGCGCGGGGCTCGGAGCGGCAACACGATCATGGTGGACCGGGATTACCAGGAAGGTTTGGGCTTTCTGCGCGGCGTCGCGATTGACCAGCATTTGCTGGCGCGCAAGCGCGAACGCGATATGGTGCCGGTGGTGCAGGAGCGGCCAGCCTTGCTGGGACTGGGGATCGACGAGGGCACGGCCATTGTGGTGAGCGGCGACCGGTTCCGGGTGGTGGGCACGAGCAAAGTGGCGATCTACGAGCACGGGAAGCCTTTCTACTTTCTGTCGGCGGGCGACGAATTTGACTTGGCGACGCGGCGGCGCGGGAACTGAAAAGGCAGGATTACGAAACAAACCCAATTTCGGGGTTTTGCTTTTGAGATCAATCGGTTACAGGGGAAAACTGCTAGAGTGCGCTGTTGGGCTGGACGGGACCGACCAGGAGGTCGGTCCTACAATTTCACGATAGCGCGGGGCGTCAAGGGGACAGTCGGAAAACGAGCCCAGCCGGGGGGCTAAGCGGTGTGGGGTGAACGGGTTAGCAACTATTTTGAAGTGTTGTGACCGACTATTGCGGGTCGGTGATGAGCTGGCTTTCCGCCTCGAACTTGCGGTAGTTGCGGAACTCGAGGACGTTGAGGCTGCAATCGGGCTTACCGCGATGACAGGAAAGGACTTCGCTCTTCACGGGCAGGAAGAACTTGCGGCTGCCGATGGCGACGAAATCATACTCGAGGGTCATCTCGGCTTTGTCGATGGGGAACTCGCCGGGAAACTGGCGGCCTTCCATTTCGAGACGGAGGACGCGGGCGGTCTCCTTATCGAGCCAAAGGCGACCGCGTTGGGCGGGATAGTAAGACTGTCCGGCGATCTCGATGCGCCAGCCGGAGCGTTCCTGGGGAACGTTGAAGTCATAGCGCCAAGCTTTGCGGCCATTGATGGCCGTTTCGATCCGGTTCTTGAATTCGGCGGCTCCTGAGCCGAGGAGTTGGGTGGGGGTGGTGACGAATTCACCGACGCTCCAGGCGCCGGTGTCCTCGGGGCGCTGCTTGGCCACCTTGCCATTGATCTTGAGGTTGCGATAGCGCTCAGAGCCAGCTTCGACGATGAGGTCGGCTTCCACGATATCGGCCACTTTCCACTCCACTTTGTGGGTATTGCTGTAACGGCGAGTGGTCATTTGGCGGACGACGTAGTTGGGAAGATCGCCGGTGAGGTTACCGATGGCTTCGCGGGCTTTGGCGAGGATGGGATCCTCGCGGGGGGCGGCAGGGGTTTCGCGACTTGGTTCGCGGCCCGGTTCGCGGGCTGGGGTGTTGGCGGCGGTCGCCACGAGGACGGGATCGGGTCCGGCGGTGACGACGGGTTCGCTGGATTCCGTCTCGGGTTCCTGGGTGGTAGATTTGCGGGGGCGGCCGCGGGAGAGCTTCGGACGGTCAGGATCGGCGCCATCGTTGGTCTTGAGGACGGTGTAGTTCTCGCGCGGTTCGGGAATTTCGTCTTCGGCCTGCGCTTTCTGGGCGGCCGTCTGTTTTTCGGGTGAGGCAGCGGGGGGAGAGCTGCCGGGGCCGGACATGCTGGGCCGTTTGGATTGGGCATCCATCTCGACTTGGGCCCCGAAGGCGTCGGGCGGGAGCGGTTGGCTGGCCTTGGCGCGCTCTTCTTTGGTGCCGGCGCGGACAAGTTCGACGGTGACGGCGAAGAGGTAGGCTTCCTCGCCTTCGCGGGCGTCAATCCGGATGAGATCGCCGGGCTGAAGTGAGGACAGGTCTTTGCGGCCGAAGTCGGTCTGTTTGTCGATCTGGATGAGGATGGTGCGCTTGTCGTCGGCGTCCAGAATGAGGCGTTTGGCATCCCGCAGGCGGAGGGTGCCCTCGATGGTGCGGGTGGGAATCGGCTTTTTTGGCTGAATTACAATCTGGCCGGCGGAACTTATCGTAAGCAAAAGCAAGGCCAGTAAAGCGCGCATGTCACACATGTGACGCCGCTTGTGGGCCCGAAGTTGCGAACTTTACGCGGCCGCCGGAGATTTTGCCAAGTCTTAACGCGACGAATTGATGGCTTATGATTTACTAGATGTATCAAGCTTCTTCGGGGCTGATTGTAGAGTTTCGTTAATCATTGGGGAGATTTATGAAGATGAACAGACTACGCGACTTTGCGTTGTTGGGGATTTTTGCGCTGCCTGTAGCGCTACTGGCTATTCCTAACGGACCAGTCCCAGGCTCCTCGGGCGTACCGGGTGAACAGAGTTGCGCATCAAGTAGTTGCCATGTCGGGACCTTGAATCCGGCAGGTGGCAGCGTCTCGGTGACATTTCCCGGGGGACTGACCTACACGCCGGGAGTACGGCAGACGCTCACGGTTACGGTGACCGACACGACCCCAACGGTGCGCGGGTTCGGCTTCCAATTAACCTCCCGTTTGGCCAGCAACAGTAAGACCCAAGCCGGGTCTCTGACAGCCGGCAACAATACTTCGTTCGTGTTGTGCTCATCAGTAGATTTCACACGTGAGTCGGAAAAGCAGGCGTCGTGCCCGGCAAATCAACCGCTCCAATCCGTCCAACAATCCGAACCCCTTCGCGTGCCAAACAACACATGGACGGTCCAATGGGATCCGCCGGCCACGGACCAGGGCAACGTCATTATTTACGTGGCCGGGAACGCGGCGAACCTGAACGGCCAGAACACCGGCGACAGAGTGTTCACGGCAAACTATACGTTGACCCCGGCGGCTGGCGGCGGCGGACCCAGGCCCACGATTTCGGACGGCGGCATCATTACGGCGGGTGCGTTTGGCGCGAATCGGACAGTAGCCTCGGGAAGCTGGATTGAAATCTTCGGCACTAACTTTGCGACCGGAACAGGCGATTGGGGCCAGGGCTTCCAGGGCAACAATGCGCCAACGACGACGAATGGCGTCAGCGTGACGATTGGCGGCAAGCCTGCGTTTATCTCGTTTGTGGCGCCGGGACAGATCAATGCGCAGGTCCCTGGGGATCTGGGTACGGGTCCGGCGGCGGTGATCGTGAGGAACGCGGCGGGCGAAAGCAATTCGCTAAGTGTCACGGTGGCGGCACGATCGCCCGGGATTCTTTCCCCGCCGGTGTTTAAGGTGGGCGACAACCAGTATCTGGGTGCGCTGCATACGGACGGAGCGTTCGTGGGTCCGGTGGGATTCATTGCGGGAGTGAACTCGAGGCCAGCGAAGGCCGGCGACGTGATTCTGACTTACGGGGTCGGGTTCGGGGCGGTCTCGCCGGCGAATCCGCCGGGAGTGATCACCACGGCGTTGAACTCGCTGCCCAACTTCACTGTCCGCTTCGGTGACGTGCAGGTGCCGGCGAGCGGGTTGATCTATGCAGGCCTGGCGCCGAACTTCGTCGGTCTGTATCAGTTCAACATTACGATTCCGGCCGGTGCGCCGACTGGAAACGCCGTGCCGTTTACCGTAACGACGGACGGGGTGGCGCTGCCACAGACGCTGGTGACGGCGATTCAGTAGTGTTTTGGGACCGACCGGGAGGTCGGTCCTACGGTGGTTTGCACTCCAGCCGGACCGGCCTCCTGGCCGGTCCGGCTGGGGTGCGGACCCGGTGGGGGATGTTTGACTTTTTATCGGCGGCACTTGCCGCATTGGCAGCCCACCGGCGCAGCATTGTTTGTCACCTGGCGACTCCATGGTTCGCTGCCGGTGAGCGTGACTGCTGCTCGTTTCACTTAGGCTGACGAGATATTGGATTGCGCGGAGACGGGACCACGCTGGCTCGGGGATCCGGCTGTGGCCGCATCTGTTGCCGAAAGCCTTACTCATCGGGAGCGGGAACTTGGACTCTACCGCATGAGGGCTAGGGTGCTCATGCCGAATCATGTTCACGTCCTGATCTTTCCCGCTGCTCCATTAAGCCGCATCACTAAGGCGGTCAAAGGGTACTCAGCAAAGAGGGCCAATGAGATTCTCGGCCGCACGGGGCGACCGTTCTGGGAACACGAATCCGATGACCATTGGGTGAGGACGCCGCGCGAGTTGGAGAAGATCGTGCGCTACATTGAGCGCAATCCGGTGAAGGCGGGGTTGGTGCAGTGCGTTGCTGAGTGGCGATGGTCGAGTGCGTTTGAGCCGGGTGGGACCGACCGGGAGGTCGGTCCTACAGTAGAAGGCTGATGCGTTGCATGGCTAGAGTGGCGGCGTCATCGGAGGCAGCCAAGTCAGCGGAGGGGATGGGCTCGCCGAAGCGGATGACGAAGCGGCCAGCTTCGGAGACGCCGCAGGGGACGAGAGGCAGGCCGGCTTTGCCGAGGTGGGCGAGGAAACGGTCGACGCCGGGCAAGGGGGCGGTGAGGTGTCCGGCAGAGCCCGCGACGCCTTCCGGGAAGATGCCGATGGCGGCGGGACTGCTGCGGGCGTCCTTCAAAATGCGGCGCACGGAGCGGGCGGTGAAGGCAGGATTGTGGCCGGCAAACGAGACCGGGTAGCACTGGAGCACTTCGGCGACGCGGGGCAGGAGCCAGTCGCCGGGCGAGGGGATCGTCCAGGGGCCGAGCCGGATGGGGGGCCAGTTGGCGGTAACGATCCAGCGGACGGGCGGATCGGCGGGGCCGTAGCGTTGGACGAGGGCCTGGGTGAGAACGGCGGCGGTATGGAGGATCCACAGGCCGGGGCGCTGGTAATGATTCGCGGTCAGAATAAAGCGCGCGTTTTCCGGCAACAGGTGCAGCCCCTGGATTTCAGGGGCAGGATTCATGCGCTCGACGATGCGGGCGGTGAAATCAACGATGTTGCGCGGCGTGCGGTTTGCCAGGTGCGGCGTGAGCCCGCGAACCAAGTCCCAGGGAACCGGATACTGAATCAGTTCAGACGGCACGGCCCTTCCAAGTGGTGCGCAGGTTGAAGGTGGTGGAGATCATGGCGTTGAGCGCGATGGCCTGAAAAAGGTAGATGGCGAGGGGGGTCAACAGGATGCCGAGGAACGAGCCATACCAGGGGGCGAAGAGGGCGCAGGGCAGAAGATAAAAGAGGACGGCGGCGATCCACAGTTTGTGGGTGATCAGCGCGATCATCATGGGCAGCCAGGAGGCCATGACGATGGAGGCGACGACGACCTGAAAGCCGGTGCCGGGGTTGACGACCAGAAAGCGAAAGGCGTTCTTTTGGAAGCCGCGCCAGATGGCGGCAAAGCCATCGTACATGCGTACACTGCCGAGATGCTCCGCTCGCAGGACCCGCAGGCGTAGCGCGTGGCGCTTCGCTAAGCGGGCGAGATCGACGTCTTCAATGACGGAAGTGGCGACGGTGCCGTGGCCTCCGACGAACTGGTAGGAGGAGCGCTTCCACAACATGCACTGGCCATTGGCCAGAGCTTCGGAGCTGGATGAGGTATTCACCTGTTTGCCATTCACGCCGCAGAAATAGAGGGCGAATGCGTAGGGCAGGATGATCTTCTCCCAGACGGTGACGCATTCCTGTTTGAGGAAGACGGTGGCGAGCGAAAGGTCGTACTTCGTGGCATAGCTGACGAGGGACGAGGCGAGTTCCGGACGGTACCAGGTGTCGGCGTCAACGAAGAGCATCCAGTCAGTGGTGGCTTGCTGTGAACCGGCGAAGCAGGCGTTATTCTTGCCGACGACGCCGCGCTTGAGCTTCGGCGGTTGAATCACCCGGGCTCCGGCCTGGGTTGCGAGTTGGGCGGTGGCGTCGGTGGAGAAGTCATCAACGACGACAACGGGATTATGCGGAAAGCTGCTGACGGCGCGGGCGATATTGGCTGCTTCGTTGCGTGCGGGAATGATGGCGGTGAGGCTGGTGGGCGATTCCGGCTGTTTGGGGAGTTCAGGCAGTTTGAGGTAATTGCGGCGGGACTTCCAGGCGAAGAAGGCCATCGCAAGGGAAAGTGCGGCGGCGGCCGCAAGAACCATCGACTCGGACGATTGCAGTTTGGCGAAAAAGCGTTCTGAGTCGTAGGGGTCCATTATGAAGGGATGCGGCGGAGAGTGGGCCCGGCGACACCATCGGGAAACTGCGGCTTCTCCTGCTCAAGCTGCCAGCGGCCGGTGCCATCCTGGGCCCGGACCTGGACGACTTGCGCATTGGGAGAGGCCGGCAGCACGCCTTGCCACCGTGTCCAAGTATAGACAGAAAGCGCGGGTTCGAGGGTCATGTTTTGCCAGGGTTCGCGATCGACGCGGGCTTCCACGCGCTGGATGCCGCGGGTGCCGGCGAAGGCCACGCCGCCGAGTTGGAGTTGGCCGGGTTGCCGGTGCAAACGATCGACGTGGGACATGGTGTGGACGAAGGCGTCCTTGGAGAAGCCGCGCTTGGGCCAGGTGCCGAAATAGGGTTGGCGGACGAAGTCAATTTCGCCGATCCATTTGATGTTCTTGAAGCCGTAGTAGCGCGGCACCAGGAGGCGGATGGGGAAGCCGTGGTTGCGGTTGAGGGTTTGGCCGTTCATGCCCAGGGCAAGCATGAATTCGTCCTGGAAGGCGTAGTCGACGGGGAAACTGTCGCCGTGGCCGTCGACGCCGAGGACTACGGCCTCCAGCGCGTCGTCGCCGGCATCGCGACGGGGGAGGAGTTGATCGAGGCGTAGGCCACTCCAGTAGGCCGTGCCCATGAGGTCGGTTTTGAGGGTGTTGGAGATGCAGCGGAGCGTCTGGTAACGCTCGGTGCGGGGCAGATCGAGGAGTTCGCGGTAGCTGAAGTCGCGGACGAGGCGGCCTTCGCGCTTGATGCGGAGACGCCAGCGGCGGGGATCGAGGGCGGGGTCGACGGAGTTCTTGCTCATGACGTAGAACTGGCCGACGGGGGTGATGGGTTTGCGGACAATTTCCTTGGGGAGGGGGTTGCGCGGCATCACCATGGGGAACAGGTCTACGGGGACGACGGCGCTTTGGGCGATGGACCGGTTGCGGAGGTAGCTTTCGGCGGCGACACCGACGGTACCGGAGAGCATGGCGGTTTCAATGAGGAACTCGCGGCGGCGCGGAGACTCGGTGGTGGCGAAGGGATAGCGGAGGAGGGCCCAGAGGGTGGCGGCGGAGGGCAGCCAGAACGCGGCATTGCCGGCGGGTGACGGAAACTCGAAGAGCCAGGCGTAGGCGAGGGCGAGGATCGGTGTTAAGCCCAGCCAAAGGAGGCTGCGACGGGAGAGGATGGACGGGATCCAGAGAGCGAAGCCGAGCGTGGCAAGGCCGCCGGTGATGGCCCAGGGCTTGGCCCAATCGCCGAGGACGTTCAAGATCGGGAGGGCCCAGGCGGAGGGGGTTTCGGCCATGATCCATTCGGCGATCGCTTCTGTGGCGAGCGGCGTGCCGAACGCATAGAACGCGGTATAGCTGACGATGACGCCGGCCAGGGCGGCTAAGGAACTATCGCGGATGCTCTGCTTGATCATGAGAGGCGGGCTCGTAAGAGATGCCGGGCCATGGGCAGGGCCATGCGCCGGGTGGTGATCCAGTATTTTTCGAGCGGCGGAACGACAGCGCGCCGCGAGAAGACGTCGTAATTGGCGGCTTCAATGCGGCAGAGAATCTGGCTATAGACATCGGAAGCGACCTGGACGGCGAAGCGGCCATCGCGATTCAGGAGTGGGATACCAGGAGCGGCGGCGGCGTAGAAGCGGCGGGCGCGGGCGATCTGGAACTCCATGAGGGCCTGGAAGGCGGGGTTGCGTTCGCCGCGGCCGAGCATTTCGGGGGTATAGCCGAATTGAGCCATTTCCTCCGCGGGCAGATAGACGCGGCCACGCTGCCAATCTTCGCCGAGGTCGCGCAGGATGTTGGTGAGTTGCATGGCGATGCCGAGGTCGATGGCGTAGTTGAGGCCGGGGCCGGAGTCCTCGGGACGCTGGAAGCCGATGACGTGAGACATCATCAGGCCGACGACGGAGGCGACGCGATAACAGAAGACGCGGAGTTCATCGAAGGTGCGGTAACGGGTGCTGTTGAGGTCCATGCGCATGCCTTCGATGAGCTCGAAGGGCAGGTCATGCGGGATGGCGTGACGGGCTACGGCGTCGGTGAAGACGGCGAGAACCCGGTTGGGGGAACGCCATTCGTCGAGGGCGCGGCTGGTGGCAATGGCCCAGGCTTCGAGTTCGCTGCGGCCCTGCTCGACGCTGGAGCATTCGTCGACGAGATCATCGGTGGTGCGGCAAAACCAATAGACGGCGTGGGCGGACTGGGCCAGGTCGCGAGGGAAAAAGCGCGTGGCAAAGTAGAAGCTCTTGGAGCCGACGGCCGTGGCGCGGGCCGCCTCGTCGTAGAGCGGAGCTAGTTCGGTAGCCGTTCGCAAATCAGTTTTTCCACAATCTTGGCCGAGGAGAGGACGCCGGGAACGCCTGCGCCGGGATGAGTGCCGGCCCCGACGAAGTACAACTGCCGGATGTCCTCAGATTCATTATGGGGCCGAAACCAGGCGGACTGGCGAAAGATCGGCTCAAAGGAGAAAGCGGCGCCGGCGTAGCTGCGCAAGGTGGTCTCGAAGTCGAGTGGGCTGAAGCAGCGCTCGGTGGCCAAATTGTCGAGCAGGCCGGGCATGTAGTGTTCGTCGAGGAGCTTCATGACGCGATCGCGGAAGGGGCCGGACTGTTTGCGCCAGTCGATGCCGCTTTGCTGGTTGGGGACCGGGATCAGGACGTAGAAGCAGTCGTTGCCGGGAGGGGCCATCGACGGGTCAGTTGCGGAGGGGCGGTGAAGGTACAAGGACGAATCCGGGGAAAGGACCTTCGTATTGAAGATCTCGTGGAGTAACTCTTTATAGCGTTCGCAAAGGATGATGGTGTGATGGCGTAAGTCCGGGTATTGCTTTTTCGTGCCGAAGTAGATGACGAACAGCGACATGGAGTAACGCATGCTCTCCAAATGGCGATTGCTATTGCGCTTGCGCTCTTCAGGCGGGAGCATGAGCCGGTAGGTATTGGCGATATCGGCGTTTGAGACGACGGCGTGCGACTGGATCTGCTCGCCACCTTCCAGTTCAACACCGTTAGCCGCGCCGCCAGAGGTGAGAATGCGCTTCACGGGAGAGTTCAAGCGGACCTTGCCACCTAACTCTGCAAAGAGGCGGCCGAGGCCCTGAACCACGGCGCCCGTGCCGCCCATGGCGTAATGGACGCCCCACTCGCGCTCCAGGTGGTGGATCAGCGCATAGATGCTGGTGGTTTGGAAGGGGTTTCCGCCAACCAGCAGGGGATGAAAGCTAAAGACACGCCGGAGTAAGTCGTCCTTGATGTAGCCCGAGACAAAGCTGTAGACGGTCTTGTAACTCTGCAGCCGGATGAGGTCGGGAGCGACTTTCAGCATGTCGCTGAATTTGAGAAACGGGCGGTCGGAGAGTTCGAGGAAGCCCTTGGCGAAGATATCCTTGGTAGCGCGGATCATGGCGCGATAGCCTTCTACGTCATCCGGCGAGAACGCCGCAACCTTACGCTCGGTCTCAGCCTCATCGCCGCCGTACTCGAAGGAGCGGCCATCGTGAAACTCGATGCGGTAGAAGGGGTCGACGGGGACGATGCGAACGTAGTCCGCGGTGCGGCGGCCAGCGCCTTCGAACAGCTCGTCGATCATGAAGGGGGCGGTGATGACGGTGGGGCCGGCGTCGAACTTGAAGCCATCCTGCTCGTAGACGTAAGCCCGGCCTCCGAGCATGTCACGGGCCTCAACGAGTTCAACCTGGTAGCCTCTCGATTGCAGCCGGACCGCGGCGCCCAGGCCGCCGAAGCCACTACCGATGACGATGATCTTGCGCGCGGACATGTAGGTACTCCACTAACTCAAGCAAAGGACGGGCAGCGGCTCCGAAGGGAGCCAGGCACTCGGTGGTGGCCTCAAGATGGCGGGTGAGAGGCGCGATGTCCTTGGCCTCACCGTCCAGGTAGTCGTCGGTCATTTGTAGGGCAATTCCGTATTGGCGCCCGAACTGTTTCAGCGCGGGATAAGGGGGAGCGGGCGCGTAGGCCACTCCGGCTTCGATGGCGAGAAGGAACAACGGAACGGTCTTCAAGTCGTTCAGCAATTCGCGGCACTGTTCGCGGCGATCGCCGGAAAGCTCCAGGTCCATGACTTGGCCGCCGATCAAACTTCGACAATCGAGGGTGCGCAAAAGGGCGACTTGGAAGCGGCGTTGACCAGCCCAGTGGACTTCCGCCGCATCCTGCTCAATTACGGTGCGGGCGGCGAGGGCTACCAGGCCAAAGGCGGCGAGCAGCGCTGTGGATTCGCCATACGCGACGTGAGCGGAAGGGCGGTTACGCCGGGTGGCGTCATTATCCATGCAGGGCAAGTCGTCCACGATGAGCGAAGCGCAATGCAGCATCTCGACGGCGGCAGCGGCCCTCAGGGTGAGAGCCGGATCAGAATCGGAAAGCTGACCTGCGCGGACAGCAAGGATCGGGCGAAGACGCTGAGCCTCACCGAGGACAGCGTAGTCCATACAGGCGCTGACGGGCGACAGTGCCGGCGCCGGCAAGATGCTGCGGAGTTCACTCTCAATGAAAGCCCGATCGGCCAGAAGGGACGAACTCGCAATCACGGAAGCGGCAATTTGGGGTCGGGCTACGGCGGACGCCATGTCTCTCTTTCTTCTTTCCCAAGATTACAGCGCGGAGAAGAAAGATGTAGGAAGTTTATCTTGACTGCAATTTATATGGAGAAGATGTGGCGAAGATGAGATTGACGCAGAAATAATTGAGAATTTTGGCGAGCTGATTCCACTTACTTTATATGAGCCTGTACCGCATGAAGAGCGCGGCCGTGTTTGGGATTGACGCGCATCCGATCGACATTGAAGTTGACCTGCACTCGCACGGGTCAGACCGCGATTTTGTGACAGTGGGGTTGCCCGATACGGCGGTGCGGGAGAGCCGAGAGCGGATTAAGTCAGCGTTGGTGCATTCGGGTTTTGGCTATCCCAGCCGCGCGGTGACGATCAACCTGGCTCCGGCGAACGTACGGAAAGAAGGCGCGAGCTTCGACCTGCCGATGGCTTTGGGCGTCCTGGGAGCGATGGGTGCTTTCCGGAATCACATTGCGCGGGAGCCGTTTGACCCGCTGATTGTGGGGGAGTTGTCTTTGGACGGAAAGATCCGGCCGGTGCGCGGCGCGCTGTCGATTGCCGTTTGTGCGAGGCGGCACGGCATTCCCCATCTGATCGTGCCGGCGGAGAATGCGCACGAGGCGGCGGTGGTGGAAGGAGTGAAGGTGTATCCGGCGGAGCATCTGGCGGAAGTGGTGAAGTTGCTGGCGAATCCGGATTTTGCGGTGCCGAGCGGCGTGCCGAGGTCGACGCGGTCGGACGAGACGAACGCCGACGCCCACGACTTCCGCGACGTGCGGGGCCAAGCGTCGGCGAAGCGGGCGCTGGAGGTGGCGGCAGCGGGGGTTCACAACGCGCTGATGATTGGTCCGCCAGGGTCGGGCAAGACGATGCTGGCCAAGCGTCTCTGCACGATTCTGCCGTTGCTGACCTTTCCGGAGGCGCTGGAGACGACGCAGGTGCATTCGGTGGCGGGGGTGTTGCCGCCCGGGGCGGGCCTGCTGGTGGAACGCCCGTACCGGGCTCCGCACCATGCGGTCTCGGATGCGGGGTTGATCGGCGGCGGGTCGGGGACGCCGAAGCCGGGCGAGGTGAGTTTGGCCCACAACGGCATCCTGTTTCTGGACGAACTGCCGGAGTTCTCGAGGCATGTGCTTGAGTTGTTGAGGCAGCCGCTGGAGGACGGACAGGTGTCGTTGGCCCGGTCCAACATGTCGCTGGTCTTCCCTGCCCGGGTGATGTTGGTGTGTGCGATGAACCCTTGTCCTTGCGGTTTTTGGGGAGATGCGAGCCGGGAGTGCCGTTGCACGGGAGCCATTATTCAGCGCTATCTCGGGAAGATCAGCGGCCCGTTGCTGGACCGCATTGATATTCAGATCGACGTGCCGGCGGTGCCGTATCAGGACCTGCGGTCGAAGAACGAGGGCGCTTCGTCGGCCGAGATACGGCAGCGGGTGGAGGCGACGCGGGCGATCCAACTGGCGAGAGGGTTCTATAACGCCTATATTCCACCGGCGCGGCTACGGGAGGTCTGTGCGCTGGATGCGGCGGGCGAGCGGACCTTGGAACTGGCGATCCGGAAGATGGCGTTATCGGCTCGGGCGCATGACCGGATTCTGAAGGTGGCGCGGACGGTCGCCGACCTGGGGCGAAGCGAGCGGGTGGAGGCCAAGCATCTGGCCGAGGCGGTGCAGTACCGGAGTCTGGATCGTGGCTGGGGAGCTTAGCACCGGGTATGATGGCCATATGATCGATGCCCCTTCCGCGATTAAGTCAGCGCAGGACGCAGCAACGTTAGTTCTCAATGGTTACACCGATATGAGACTCGAAGAAGTTGAGTTGGCGGAGGACGAGCAGCTCTGGAAAGTGACTTTCAGCGCATTTCCGCCACCGTCGACAATCCTGCCTAGCGACCCTCCGGCGGTGCAATTCTCGTCAATGTTCAAGAAAGATCCGCGAGTCTACAAGAGCGTCGGTATTGATGCCCAGACCGGATCGATGAAGTACGTGAGAATCCGTCAACTGTGATCAGTTCGGAGGAGGGATTGGAGTTGTTCCACAAGTATCGGAAGAAGGGAATCCTTCTCGATACCAACCTGCTGTTCGTGTACGTGATCGGTAAGTGTGGCCCTGAACAACTGGCGACTTCGAAGCGTGCGCAGGCCTATACGCAGTCCGACTTCGAAAGCCTGGAAACAATGATCGAGAGCGGCTGCTTTACCAAGATCTACACAACGCCCAACGTGCTCACCGAGGTGAGCAACCTAGCGCCCAGGGGCGACTACCACTTCTTCGAGGTCTTGACGGCGGTCACCGACCTGCTGGAGGAAAAGTACTATCCGAGTTCCGTTCCCGCGCATCACGACTTGTTCTGGCGACTCGGGTTAACCGACAGTTGCCTTTTCGCGGCACAACAGGATCCTCGTCTTTACCGATGACTTAACTCTCTGCCACCAGCTACAAGCGCACGGGGTCGATGCCGTCAACTTCAATTGGTATCGGACGTTGGCGTTGCCTGGCAACTGACAGAGCAGCTTACTTGGCGCGTTTGGCGACGAAGTCCATTTGGCGGTCGCCGATTTCGACGGTGACCTTGATCTGGTCTCCTTCGACCTTGCCTTTGTGAACGACCTTGAACTGGTCCGTGGCTACGGTGAAGGTGATCACGTCGCCTTCTACTTTGCCCTCGGAGATCGTCATCTCGCCCATGGGGCTTTGGGAGGTGCCGGTGAGCTTTTCGCCCTCCTGCTTGAAGTTAAAGAGCAGTTCCATCTGGCCTTGGGGGCCTTCGATGGCGGCGGTCCATTTGCCGGTGACGTCCGCGGCAAAGAGTGAAACGGCGGAAAGGCAGATCAAGAAGATTCGCTTCATAGGTTCCTTCGCGCCCTAGTTTACGCGAGGGGGGCGAGGAAGTGGCGCGAAGGCCTGCAAAGTTTCGTTAAGCCGCAAATTCTGCGTGATGTTTTTGGCAACACGGTCACTTGATGGAGAAGGGACAGGAACCAGAACATTGCGCAGCTATTCGGTGGGCCGGGATGCCGCGGCTGATATTCCGATTGCCGACACCTCGGTGAGCCGCCTGCACGCCGTGCTGGGTGACCTGGGAGAGGGCCGGCTGTCGGTGACGGATCGCGGCAGCAGCAATGGCACCTTTGTGGTGCGCGGCGGTGTGGCGCGGGCGATTCAGTCGGAGCAAGTGAGCGCGGCGGATACGCTGCGCTTCGGGTCAGTGGAGATCGCCGTGGCGGATCTGCTGGACATTCTGCGTCAGAAGTCGGCCCCTCTGGTACGTAGCCAACGCCTGGTGCGCTGCGGCTGCGGAGCCGTCAAGCCCGTGGGGGGCGTCTGTCCGTTCTGCCAAGCCTAAAGGAAACTATGAACCCGACTCAGATGACACCGACGATGCCTTCACAGGGCACACCCGGGCCGCCCGTGCGACTGCAACTCGATGGATTCTGGTACCGGCCTGACCGAAGGCTGGCAGCCTTCGCGGCAATCGGCGTCTCGCTGCTGTTCATTGGCGCGGCGAGCCTGATTCCCGAAGGGCGCCTCACCGTCCTGCTGTTCGACCGTCCGTCGTTGCACTTCCCCTATCCGCTAACAATTCAGAACATTATGCATGTTGTCTTCTTTCTGGGTCTGGGCGAGTTGTTTGTGCGCTGGCGGGCAGGGGCGCGCGAGGAAGCACTGCTGAAGGCCGGATTTCTGCCCGAAGATGAGCACACGGTGTTGACGCCGAAGGATCTGGGGCCGATCCGGCGGCGGGTGATGGGGCAATTCGACCGCGACAGCGGTTTTGTAGCGTCGCTGATCAACCTGTCGATTTTGCAGTTTCAATCCAGCCGCTCCGTTGAGCAGGCGTCAGGAGTGATGACGAGCAGCCTGGAATTGCTCGCGCACCGGGTGGATCTGCAGTACGGCATGGTGCGCTTCGTCGCCTGGCTGGTGCCGACGTTGGGCTTCATCGGAACGGTCTTCGGACTGGGGGCGTCGCTGGCGCAAGCCGGCGATCCGGCGAAGGAACTCGACCTGAAGGAGATGGCCAAGACGCTCGCCGTGGGCTTCGATTGCACGATGGTGGCGTTGTCGCAAAGCGCACTACTGGTGTTCCTGCTGCAACTGGTGCAGGAGCAGGAGGAGCGCGCGGTGAATTTGGCGGGCGACTATACGCTGCGGAACCTGATCAACCGGCTGTACGTGGGGAACTAGGCGATGCGCGCGAGGCAAAGGGAGATCAACATCTTCAACATGTCGCTGCTGGACATTTTGTGCGGTGCTCTCGGCGTGTTTTGCTTTATGACACTCGTGCTGTTTCCTTACTGGAAGCCAACCGGTCCGAATGCGAAAGAGGCGCAGCAGGACATCACGGCGATGGAGGAGGAGTTGCGGTCTCTCCGGGAGAAGCTGAGCAAGAGCGCCGATGGACAGAAGCTGATGCAGCAGATGGATGACCTGCAGCGGCGCATCCAGAAGCAGCAAGGCGATCTGAATCGGGCGAAGCAGGAACTGGAACAAGCGCAGCAGAAGGCGCGCAAGTTGGAAGCGCGTAATCCACTGGTGGTGGGCATGGCATGGCGGAGTTCGCACGACGTGGACCTTTTCCTGGAGGGCGTGAACATTAAGACCTCCAAGGGCGAATTGACGCCGCGCATGGACCCGAGTAAGAAGCAGGACCGGACGTTCAGCGACGAGATCCGGACGGAGGTGCGGCAGGGGCCGGGGACAGAGCTTTGGTCGGCGCGAGATGGTTCGCCGGGCGGGGAGCAGAAGGTCTATTACAAGTACTTCGGGAGCAACGGCAACGGCAGTCCGGTGTCGGTGAGCGGATACTACCTCTTCGACGGAAAACTGTTCTACATGCCAACGGCGAGTCTTTCGCAGGAGCGCACGGGAACGTGGGTGGGTACGTTATTCACGGCCCGGGATTACAGCGTAAAGTTCGAGCCGTCTCCGGAGTTCAAAGAAAGTTTTGCGAAGGAGTTGGCGGCGATCCAGAAGCCAGCTGCGAAGAAAGGAGCGGGCGAATGATTCGCTGCGCGGATGGACATTTCTATGACCCGGCAAAGCACCATGCGTGTCCCTGGTGCCCGAAGCCCTCTGAGGCGGCGCCGCTGATTCCGGGTGGCAAGACTGTGCCGTTGCGGCCAGCGGCGCCGGATCCGCCGCTGGCCGGGCAGGCGGCGATGGCGATGCCGTCGACGCCGACGCCGGTGGGCGGGAAGACCGTGCCCCTGATGCGCGGCAGCGGCAAAGTGGAGCCGGTGGTGGGATGGCTGGTTTGTATCGAAGGGCCGGATCGCGGGCAGGACTTCCGTTTGCATGCGGCCAAGAACTTCGTGGGCCGGTCACCGGCGATGGACGTGAGCATTCCGGGAGATGAGAGCGTCTCGCGCGACAGACATGCAGTGGTGACGTTTGAACCCAAGCGGGGCAGCTTTTGGCTGGCCCCGGGCGAAGCGAGCGGACTCGTCTATTGCAACGGCGAGGTGGTCCATTCGCCGATGGAGATACGGGCGGGCGACGTGATGGAGGTGGGCCAGTCGCAACTCGTGCTGGTGGCTTTCGTGCGTGAAGGCTTTCGCTGGGACGCATGAAGTACGCATTCGGCAACGCGCAGCATATCGGGCGAAGGGAAGGCCAGCAGGACGCTTTCGGCTTCTCGAATCCAGCCGATACCGAGTTCTGTGCGCACGCGGGGTTCGTCGCGGTGCTGGCCGACGGTATGGGTGGCCTGGAGCATGGGGAACTGGCCAGCCGGGCGGCGGTGAAGGCGTTTCTCGATACCTACCAGACCAAGGCAGCGGAGGAGAGCGTTCCGGATGCTTTGACACGGGCCTTGAACGCGGCTCAGGATGCGGTGCGCCAGGTGGTGGCGGACGACGGGGGCACGACGCTGGTGGCCGCAGTGCTGCGCGAAACGGAGCTCTACTGGATCTCGGTGGGCGACAGCGCCTTGTTTCTGCGACGTGCGGGAGAGCTGACTCAACTGAATCGCGCGCACATTTACGCAGCGGAACTGGACGCGCAGGTACTGGCCGGGGCACTGACGCGCGAAGCGGCCCAGAGCGATCCGCAACGGGAGTCGTTGACGAGCTATCTGGGGGCACAACGGCTGGAGCAGGTGGATCGCAGTTTGCGGCCGATGGCGGTGGCGGTGGGCGATGGGCTGCTGCTGGCGAGCGATGGACTCTTCAAGAGTATTGCGCCCGGGAATTTCCCTGCGCGTGCGGGCGACGCCCAGGAATACTGCGAGCAGTTGGTGGCGGCGGCTCTGGCGGTGGACGATCCGGACCAGGACAACATCACGGTGCTGATGCTGGAGGCTGCCCAGGAAGCTTCCGTGGTTGAGGTGCTGCCGCCGGTGACCGTGAAGCGAGCGGGACGTGGGATTCAGGTGATGGTGGCGGGAGCGCTGCTGGTGGCGGGCGTGTGCGCGGCCTGGTGGGTGATGCTTTCCGAGCCGAAGCCGGTGGTGGTGGCCGCGCCGGGGCGCCAGAAAGGTTCGGAGCGGTTTGACACGAGTCAGCTGCCGGAGATCCATGAAGCGGCGAATCCGGAACCCGAAACAGCCGCCCCGCCTCCAATCGACGAACCCGAGGTTTCGCCTCCTGCATCGGGAGGCGGGAAGAGGTGAGGTGGTTCACGCTACTGGCGATTGCGCTGCGTTTGGCGGCTGAGCCGCCGATGGCGCAGATGAAGAGCAGTACGGTGCTGGTGCTGCTGGAGAAGAGTTCGGGGAGCGGCTTCTGGATCGGCGAGCGTCTGGTGGCGACGAATTGGCACGTCTGCTGCATGCGGGGCGAGTCGCAAATCTGGGTGATGAATGAGAACCGCCTGACCAGCGAAGCCAAGGTGCGGTGGTTCAACAAGGACAAGGATCTGGCTGTACTGGAGGTGCAGAAGGCGCTCGGAGGGCCTACGGTGCGCTTCGGGGGGCGACCGCAGTTGCGGGACGGGCAAGCGGTGTGGGCGATCGGCTATCCCGGCGCGGCCAAGAGCCTGGCCGGGGCGGAGGGGATGCACATCCCGACGATCACGCAGGGCGTGATCAGCAAATTCTTTGCGAGCAATAAGAGGGGGCCGAGCGCTGGGGAGCGCCTGATCCAGACGACGGCGGCGGCGAATCCGGGCAATTCCGGCGGCCCGCTGTTCGATGATTGCGGGCGCGTCATCGGAATCAATTCGATGAAGGCGCTGGTCTCCGTGCTGACGGCGGACGGCAAGGAAGAGCGCGTGCCACTGGCCGACGGCATGAACTTCGCGATCGAGAGTGCGGAGTTGCTGGACGAATTGAAAGGTCTGAAGATTGCGGCCGAGGTGGAAAGCAGCCGTTGTGGAATCGGGGAGGTGACGTCCGCTGGACCCACGATTCCGGGTTGGCTCGTGGGGCTGTTGGCGGGTGTGCTCGTGGTAGCGGTGCGGCGCATGCTGGCGACCCGAAGACAGGGAGCCCTGGCCGCTTCCGCACCATCGCCGGTGGTGCGGCCAGCCTTGCGGGGCGTTTCGGGCTACTACGCCGGGCAGAATATCGCACTGGAAGGTGTGACGCTCGCGCTGGGGCGCGACGCGAAGATGGCTCAGTTGGTGTATCCGGAGGATGCCGCGGGCGTGTCGAAGCGGCACTGCCAGGTGCGGCACGAAGCGTCGACCGGGCGGGTGTGGCTGGAGGATCTGGGGTCGAGCAATGGGACGTTTCTGGCTAACGGGACCCGCCTCCCGGCCGGGCAGGCGAAGGAACTGAAGCGCGGGGATCGCTTCTATCTGGCCACGCGAGAGAACGAGTTCGAGTTGGGGAACGGATAGGCGATGTTTGAGACGGCGCAGATCTGCGAACTCGGGGGCCGGGAGACGAATCAGGACGCGGTGTGGAGCGGCGCTGCTGGTGAATGGTACGGCTGGGCGCTGGCCGACGGCTTGGGCGGCATGGGCGGTGGCGAGATCGCCTCCGGAGCCGCCCTAAGGGCGATCGCCGAGGGGTTTGGCCAGAACCCGGATCTTATGCAGTTGGGCGAGGCGGCCAATGAAGCGGTGCGTGCGAAGCAGGTGGAGCGTCCCGAGTGGAAAGCGATGCGCACCACGCTGGTGCTGCTGGCTTCGAACGGGCAGGAGGCGCGGTGGGTGTACAGCGGCGACTCGCGGCTCTACCGGTTTCGGGCCGGGGCGATCGTCGAACAGACGTTGGACCATAGTGTGCCGCAAACGTTGGTGGACGCAGGCCGGATAAGCGCGGCCGAGATCCGGCAGCATCCGGACCGGAACCGATTGCTGAAAAGCCTGGGCGGTCTGACGGCGGAGATGTCGGCCGGGGCGGCGACGGTGGAGAGCGGGGATGCGTTCCTGCTGGCCAGCGACGGTTTCTGGGAACTAGT
Organism: Bryobacter sp.; assembly: GCA_022843605.1. GTDB lineage: Bacteria > Acidobacteriota > Terriglobia > Bryobacterales > Bryobacteraceae > JALHNI01. The sequence continues at coordinate 17,578 of JALHNI010000020.1, read as the reverse complement.
GACGGAACTCGAGATGGAGGCCGAACGGGTTCGAGCACGGGGAGCGTCGGAATGGCTGGGCGGAATGCAATTGCGGCTGAGAGAGCGGCTGGCCCGGATGGCCAGCGGCGAGGCGGACAACGAGTCGGCGATTGCCGTCTGGAGGGTTTGAAAGATGGAGAACGCGGCGCAGTATTGTCTGGGGTGCATGGAGTTGAGCGGCGGGGCGGCGGTGTGCGCGAAATGCGGCTATGTGGCGGGTACGGCGGTCGATTCCCTGCTCCATCTGGCTCCTGGCATCGTCCTGAAGGAGCGTTATCTGGTTGGCCGGGTGCTGGGGGATGGCGGCTTCGGCATCACGTATATCGGTAGGGATCTGGTGCTCGACTCGAAGGTCGCGGTGAAGGAGTATTTTCCTTCGGGAATGGCCGTGCGGATGCGCGGCGAGCCGAGCGTCTTTCCGGCGTCGGCGAGCTTCAAAAAGGACTATCAGTGGGGGCTCGAGCGCTTTCTGGACGAAGCGCGCCTGGTGCGCAAGTTTCAGGATCATCCGAACATTGTGCGCGTGGAGGACTTCTTCGCCGAGAATGACACGGCTTACATGATCCTCGAGTTTCTGGACGGAATCACGCTGGACAAGCACCTTGAGCAGCAGGGCGGCAAGATCCCGGCGGAGCAGGCGCTCAAGTATTTGCTGTGGGTGATGGACGCGCTGCGGGAGGTTCACGCGGCGGGGGTGCTGCATCGCGACATCAGCGCGGACAACATCTTTCTGGTGCGCAGCGGTCATGTGAAGGTGATCGACTTCGGGGCGGCCCGGCAGGCCATGGGGCAGAAGAGCCTGAATCTGTCGGTGATTCTGAAGCACGGCTACGCTCCGTTTGAGCAGTACGAGAGCAAGGGCCAGCAGGGGCCCTGGACCGACGTTTACGCGACTGCGGCGACCTTCTACCGGGCGATCACCGGGACCATGCCGCCGGCGGCGCCGGACCGTTTTAAGTCCGACACTCTGGCGCCGCCAAGCGCTTTGGGGATCGCCATGCCACCCGGCACGGAAGCGGTACTGATGAAGGGCTTGGCGTTGCGCGTGGAAGATCGCTATCCGGACATGCTGGAGATGGAGCGGGCGTTTCAGCGCAAGGACGAGGCGAAGCCGGCGCCGCTGCCTTTACCGTTACCAGTGCCTGCGCCGGTGCCACCGTCCAGGAACTGGCTGGTGCTGGCGGGCGCCCTGGGTGGCCTGTTGTTGCTGGCAGCGCTCTGGCTTTTCCTGCGCCCTAGCGCCGTGCCGCAGATTAAGGCGTTTCGAGCGGAGCCGCAAAGCGTGAAGCGCGGCGAGGCGGTGAAGCTGTCCTGGGATGTGGCGGATGCGGAGAGTGTCGAGATTGAAGGGGTTGGGAAGCAAGGTCCGTCGGGCAGCGCCAATGTCTCCCCGTCGGACACGACGACCTATACGCTGATTGCCCGTCCCCGCAGCGGCGAGGTGGTGCGGCGCAAGCTGGAGGTGAGCGTCGTTTCTCCCGAAGGGGCCCGCATTTCGCGGCTGGAGGTGACGCCGGACCGCGTCAAGGCGGGCGAATTGGCTTTGCTCAGTTGGGAGGTGCAGAACGGCTCGAACGTGAAGCTGGACGGACAAAGCGTGGCGGCGAGTGGGAGCCAGGAGTTGCGGCCGGGCGAATCGAAGACCTATACGCTTGAGGCAGTGGGCCCGGATGGTGCGACGCAGCAGGCTCAGGTGCTGCTGAGCGTGGAGTCGAAGGGCTTTTCGCCGTCGGGCAATTCGACGGTGTTGGTGCCAAGGGTCGATCCGGTGACGGGTCCCCGGATCAATTCGTTTCAGGCGCAGCCGGCGAGTGTCGAAGCCGGTCAACCGGTGAGCTTGAGCTGGTCAGTGAGCGGGGCAGCGAAGGTTTCGATTTCGCCTGAACCGGGTCCGGTGGCGCTGCAGGGCGAGACTCGAGTGCAGCCACGTCAGAATGCCCGCTACGTGCTGACGGCGGTGGACGCGGGCGGACGGGCCGTTACGGCTACGGCTCTGGTGGAGGTCCGGCGCGTTCAGAGTCCCCTGCCCTTTCCGCAGCCACCGGATCAGCAGCATCAGAACACCCAGGCGCTGCCGCAGCCTTTGCCTCAGCCGTTACCGCAACCGTTGCCGGGACCCACTCGCTACTCGTGGCCTGTCTCTCACGATCATCAGGGCCTGAAAGGGCTGAATCCTTACGATCGCCAGTGGAACCACTGCCGGGGCGTGCTGCGCGTGGTGGACCAGACGGTGCGCTACGAAACGAGCTTTGCCGGCGATAGTTTTGATGCGCCACTTTCGGACATCGACGAGGTGAAGATGAACCGCATGGCCATTCAGGGGATGAAGGCCTTTCACATCAAGCTGAAGTCGGGCCGGAACTTCAACTTCGTGGCGCGGGAGAGCCCGGACCGCATCGTCAGCGTTTTTCAGAAGCTGATTCGCTAGGCAGCCCGATATACTGGGGCTCATGCAGCAGGCTGGCTGCCGTCTAGTGGTTCTGCTGTTCGCCAGTTTCGGGTTCGCTCAGGAAAGCGCTCCGGAACTTTTCAGCGCAGCGGAGAAGCTACGGCTGGAGGCAAAAACGCACCGGGAGGCGATCCCGCTCTATGCGCGGGCAGCGGAGCTGTGGAAACAAGTCCACGAAGCTGAGCCGGAAGCAAGAGCCCGCTGGCGGCTGGGACAGTTGCTCGATCTGACGGGGGACCGTGCAAAGGCGCTCGACGAGTTTCGGGCCGGCCTGGCCACACTGGGGGACCGCGGCGACAACAAGCTGAAGGCGGGCCTGCATTACGGAATAGCGCGCGTTCTGGTCGCTACGGGGGCAGCCAACGAGGGCATTGAGCACTACGAGCGCGCGCTAGCTATACGCCGGGTGACGGGTGAACGTTTCGAACAGGCTCTGGCGTTGCACAACCTCGGTTCAACGCAATGGTCCTTAGGCCGGAACCCGGAAGCGCTGTCGGCGTATCGCGAGGCGATGGCCATCCGCAAGGAGATCGCCGACGAAATAGGAGTAGCCTACACACTCTTTGGGCTGGCGAGCGTCGAATACACCTGGGGAGAGGTGGAGAAGGCGTTGCTGGCTTACGAAGAGGCCTTGGGAATCTGGCGAAAGTTGAAGAGCCCGCGGGGCGAGGCGGACACGCTGAACAGCATCGGGCTGATGTACGCGTCGCTCGGTGAGGTGCGGCAAGCGCGCTCGCGATACGCGCAGGCGCTGGGCATTTGGCGCAAGCTCGGGGATGCGGTGGGTGAAGCGTATACGTTGAGCAACCTGGGCATGGTTGAAGGCGCCGGAGGGAAGGACTCATTCGAGAAGGCTCTGGCTGTCCTGCGAGAGAAGAACGACCGTCGCGGGCAGGCATATGTGCTCCACAACTTGGCCGGCTTAACCGGTGACCTGGCGCTTTATGAGGAGTCGCTGGCGATCAAGCGTCAACTGGGCGACCGGTACGGCGAAGCCCAGACACTCGAGAAACTGGCGGAAGCGTACCTGAAAGCCGGACGGACGGACGAAGCAGTGCGGGTGGCTGCCGAAGCGGTAGAGATGCAGGAGGCGGTTGGAAACCGCTTGGGGCAGGCCGCCTCAGAGGCGGTACGGGCGCGGGCATTGCGGCAGTCAGGACGGCTGAACGACGCGCGTCCCGCACTGGAAGCGGCGGTCGACTTGATTGAAGGATTGCGCGCAGGCGTGGTGAGTCCGGAACTTCGAGGGGCATTTTTTGCGACGCAGCAGCGCGTCTATCGGGAGGCGATCTCGCTGTTGATGGCGCTGAAGGACGAGCGCGCCGCTTTCGCGATGAGCGAGCGGAGCCGGGCGAGGCTACTGCTGGATCGGGTGCTGGCGGCACGCGAAACACGCGCCGAGGATCAGACGTGGGTGGCTCGGGAACGAGCACTCACTCGCGAGATTCATACGCAGGCGCAACGGCTGCAGCGCCTGAGCGGCGGGGCTCCCGGTCCGGCGGTGCTGGAAGCGCGAAGGAACCTGGATGGGCTTTTTGAGCAATGGCGCAAGCTGCATGCCGATCGCGCCGTGAATGCCGGGACGGTCGCGTCGATCGAAGCGATTCAACGGCAGATACCGGACGCACGGACCGCGCTGGTGGAGTATGCCCTCGATGATGAAGGCGGCTGGGCCTGGGTGCTGACGCGAAACCGTCTGCGCGCCGTGCGCATGCCCAAGCGGAAGATGGTGGAAGCGTTGGTGGCGCGACTGCGGACGTCGATCGCGAAAAGGGCCAGCGATGCCGTGGCGTCAGGAGAACTCCACCGGCTCCTGATTGCGCCACTGGGAGCCATGCCAGGCATTTCGCGCCTGGTGGTGGTGCCGGATGCGCCGCTTGACCATTTGAGCTTTCAGGCCTTGGGGAACACGCTCGACCGTTTTGAGGTGGTTGAGTTGCCCTCGGCCGCGACGCTGGTGGGGCTACGGGCAACGGTACGGCCGACGGCGAAACAGAAGCTGAGCGTCGTAGCCGACCCGGTGTTCGACGCGAGCGATCCACGGCTGAAGGGCAGCAACGACTTCCTGACGTCCGAACGGAAGAGCGACTACGGGCGGCTGCACTTTTCGAGGATTGAGGCTGCGGAGATTCTGAAGCTGGCGCCGGCAGGGACGGCCATCCAATGGACCGGACTGGAGGCGACGCGGAGCCTGATGGACCAGGCGGCCATTCGGGAGAGCTCGATCGTGCATCTGGCGACGCACGCCACGGTGGATGCTTCGAGGCCGGAGTTGTCGGCGGTGATCTTTTCGCAGGTGGACGCGCAGGGCCGGCCTCGGAATGGTCATTTGCGCTTGTACGAAATCTACAACTTGCGGCTGGCGGCGCAGTTGGTGGTGTTGAGTGGCTGCAGCACGGCTGTGGGCGCTGAGCTGAACGGCGAGGGAGCCATGAGCCTGACGCGGGGCTTTCTCTATGCCGGCGCGGCGAAGGTATTGGCCAGCCAATGGGAAGTGGAGGATCGGGCGACGGCGGAACTGATGCGCCGCTTTTACGAAGGGCTACTAAAGGAGCGTCTAGCGGCCGGGGCCGCACTCCGCAAGGCCCAACTCTCGATGCGCGCCGATCCCCGTTGGAAGGACCCCTATTTCTGGGCCGGCTTCCATTTACAGGGAGATTGGCGCTAGCGGTGGAAAAGGCGCATCTCGAAGCATTGATTCGCCGGCTGGCGGACGACCGGGAGACGGCAGGCGGCCTCTATGAGGAGCTGCGGCAGCGGCTGATCCGCTACTTTCGATGGGAGCGCTGCGCGGAGCCCGAGGATCTGGCGGATGAGACGCTGAACCGGGTGGCCCGCAAACTGAGTGACGGAGAGCCGATTGACCACGTGGAGCGCTACTGCGCCGGCGTCGCGCGACTCCTGCTTCGGGAGACCGCGACCCGCCTGAGACGCCGTGAATTGGCGATGAAGAAGATGATCCCGCCGGAGACGGAAGCGGCGGAAGATGCGCGGGCCATGGCGTGTCTGGAACGATGTCTGGAGAAGTTGGATGCCGATCATCGCCAACTGATTCTTGGTTATTACGGCGGGACCCGGCAGATTGAGCAAAGAAAAGAACTGGCCGAGGAGCGGGGACTGGGTCTCAACGCCCTGCGAAATCGGGCGTTGCGGATTCGCGAGCGGCTGGAAGAGTGCGTGCGGCAGGGGCTCAATCGTGATGAATCGGCGATTCGGGACACTGAGAAATGAGAAGCCAATTTTATTGTGAAGCCTGAATATTCGAGGGAAGAGATTGAGCGCTATCTGCTCGGGGAGGGCGAGGGAGCTGAGCGTGAGGCGATTGGCGAGGCACTGATTGTCGATTCGGAACTTCATGCGCTGGTGCGCGAAGTAGAGAACGACCGGATCGACGCCCTCGCTCAAGGCCAATTGCCGGAGGCAGAGGCGCGCGCCTGGCGAGGTTACCTGGAGCAAACCGGGCAGAGTGAGCGGTTGGCGGTGGCCCGGGCGCTGATGGCGAAGACTCGCCCGCGCCGGCGGGGTCTCTGGTGGCTGGAAGCTGCGGCCGCAGTGCTGCTGACGGCTGGAGCGGGATGGTTCTGGCTGGGGCCCAAGGCAAAGATGCAGCCAGTGTTGGAAGCCAGACAAGTGAGCTTGACCTTGCCGCGCGGCACGACTCGTGGAAATGACGCGGCGCTACGCCTGGAGATTGGCTCGGACGTGGCACGCGTGGAACTGCGCTTTGAGGTGGCGCCGGAACCGGCCAGTGGCTACCGGGTGCGGGTGTTGAGTGCGTCGGAAAAGGTATTGTTGGTGCGAGAGGGACGGGGCTGGCCGGAGTCTTCGCTACGGGTGACGGTGGAGGCCCGAGACCTTCCGGACGGTTTGCTGCGCCTGGAGTTGCTGGCGCTGGACTCGGCGGGCGCCGCCGCCCCGGTGGGGTTCTACGAAGTGGCGGTTACAAAAGCCAGTAAGCGCTAACGGAAGGCCTTTAACTGGACTTCCAGCAGTGATAGCATTGAAGTCGCCTTCTCCATATGACTTCACGGAATTTTTGGCTTTTGTTCTCCCTGGCTGGGATGGCTTGGACGTTCTGGACCCCTCAGTCCACGGAGCCCACGCCGGCAGTCGATCCCGTCTTCGCCGAGCAGGTGAAGCCGTTTCTGCAGAAGAACTGTGCGCAGTGCCACAACGCCGACAACATGGTGGCCGGGGTGCGCGTCGATCACCTCGATACCTCGCTGGACGATCGTCACATTCGGCTGTGGGAAGGAATCCGGCATCGCGTGGAGAACGGAACGATGCCGCCCAAGGGCCTGCCGCAGCCCTCCGCGGCGGAGCGCCAACAGACGGTGGCCTGGATTACGAAGGCACTGGAAGTCGCGCGTTTGCGCCCGTCGCCCAAGAACGGCGTCGTTCGGCGCTTGACGGTGGCGCAGTATCGCAACACGCTGCGTGACCTGCTGGGGCTCGAAGACGACGTTACCGATACCGTTCCGCCAGACGCAGTTTCGAGTGACGGCTTTGTGAATAACAAAGACACGCTGCAGTTGTCGCCCTTGCTGCTGGAAGCTTACTTGGAGATCGCGGACAAGGCGCTGAGCCGGTCCATCGTCGACCCGAAGTCGAAGCCGTCGATTCAGAATTTTCGCGTTGATTTCGGCGAGTCAGTTAACCCACAACCACTGCCCGAGCAGTTGATTCTGGGAGCAAACAGTCTGCTACTGGAGAACAAGGACTTCACGGTGACGCAGTTGACCGCGAAGAAGCCGTTTGCCTTTGAGCCGGACTTCATGCGCACCAAGTATCGCTTTATCGAGGGCTACGCCGGCAATGACACGGTGCGCGGATGGCGAGACTTCGACAGCATCTACCACGCGGTGTTTGCGTGTATGCGGGGCAGCATGGGCTATCCCAAGGGGAGCGCCTATAGCACCGTGCCCGGCGGACTCTTACTGCGGCCGGCGATTCCGAACGATGAGCTGTTCGAGGGTGACGGCACTTACGGGCCCAAGGCCAATTTCAAGATTTCGCTGCGTGAACTGCCGGACCACGGCCGTTTCCGGGTGACGGTGATGGCCTCCAAGTACAACGACGGTTTACTACTCGATCCCGGCGCCGTGGCACAGAAGGCGGAATCCGCCATCGCGGTGGATCTGAAGGCGGCACGCAATGTGACGATCCCGAAGGCGGGCGTCTATCAGGTAAACGTTTACCCGGCCGAGCGCGGCAAGTTGCCGGCAGCGGATCCGTCCCGGCTAACCGAGAGTCTCTCGGGCCATTGGTCGTTCGACGGCCAAGCGTCCGGTCGCCTGGAAGGCGATGCCAAGATCGTGGACTCGCCATTTGGCAAGGCTGTGTCGCTGGACGGAGAGGGCGATACCGTCGTGGTGCCGCGGAACGAGACGGTGGCGGTGGGCGAAGGCGACTTTACAGTGGCGGCGTGGATTCATCCTGAGCAATTGCGGCGCGGCGGCATTGTCAGTCTGGGATCGCGCGGCAATTATGGCTGGTCCTTCGAGACGCCGAACGACAAGGGCGTGCTGCGCCTGGAAACGACCGGGCCGAACGATCAGCCGAATGGCAACGTCGCGTCCGGCCCAGGAGTGATTCGGGCGAACGCATGGCAGCATGTCGCCGCCGTGGTGCGGCGTGGCACGAAAGAAACGAAGCTTTATGTGAACGGCTATCCGGTGGCCAAGGGTGAGGTGGGTCGGCTGAATCTAGATAACCCGAAGGCGGATTTGCGCCTGGGGCACATCGCCGGTCCGTCGCTCTTCAAAGGCGAGCTCGACGAAGTGCGGCTCTATCGGCGAGCACTCGGCGAGGCGGAGATTCAAGGTCTGGTCGATCCGGGCCGTCAGTTTGCGGTCGCCCCGCCCGCGGAGAAGCCGCAAGAGTTAACGTTGGCGCTGGGCGATCGCCGCTTCATCGGCAAGCTGGAGCAACCCGCCTTCCTGGCCGTACGGTTGGAAGCCGGTGCCCTGCCGCTGAGTGCGGAGTACGCGGGCGTGGCGGAACTGGACCGGGTGGTGTTCACGCCATTGACGGCCGCGAGCAAGGTGACGCAAAGCTTTCTGGCCTTCGAGAAACGATCGCCTCGCGTTGGCGTTCATCTGGGATTGCGCCGCGACTGCGGCAGTACGTTCGCCCCGGTCGGGACCGCGCAAGCGGTTTCCAGCAGTCAGCCGACGAAGCTGGTATTCGAAGGTGCGATTCGGAACTACCCCAGCCCGGACGTCGAGAAGGACAACGTGAACTATCTGGCGGGCTTCCGCGAGATCGCCGTGCGCAGCGAGTATACAGACGGACGCGATATCCCGCGGCTTCAGGTACGTTCGGTGGAGTTCGAAGGGCCCTTCTATGAGAGCTGGCCGCCGCCGTCGCATCGCAACATTTTCGTCGACTTTGCCCGCAAAGAGGATCGTCCCGCCTATGCGCGCGAGATTATTACGCGCTTCGCGAAGCGCGCATACCGCCGGCCGGTGACGGCCAGTGAGACGACGGCGCTGATGAGCGTCTTTCAGAAGTCGTTTGCGGCGAGCAAGAATTTCGAAGGTAGCGTGAAGGATGCGTTGCAGGTCGTCTTGACGTCGCCGCAGTTCCTCTTCCTGGCGGAGGTGAGCCGGACGCCGAAGCCAGAGCCGATCGACAACCACGAACTGGCTTCGAAGCTCTCTTACTTTTTGTGGAACGGTCCGCCGGATCGCACGACGCTGAACCTCGCCGCTGCCGGAACCTTGCAGAGCCGGTTGGATGCGGAAGTGGACCGCATGGTCGCGAGTCCGCGTTTCTCGGAGTTCAGCCGCGAGTTCACGTCGCAATGGCTGAGCCTGGACAAGTTCAGCGTGCTGGAGCCGGATCGCAAACGTTTCCCTAAGCTGACGCGCGATACGCGCGTGCACTTACGGCAGGAGCCGATCCAGTTTGTGGAGTATCTGATTCGGAACAACTTGCCGGTGCGGAATCTGATCTCCTCCGACTTCGTGGTCGCCAACGAGGCGGTGGCGACGTACTACGATCTGGGCGAGAAGACGGAGAGCGGTTTGAAGTACGTGGCGATCCCGCACGGACGTCGCGAGTTGGGTGGCGTGTTGACTCAGGCGGCTTTGATGGCGGGATTGTCGGACGGCCGCGAATCGAACCCGGTGAAACGTGGAGCCTGGCTTGCGCGCAAAATCATCGCCGAGCCGCCACCGGCACCGCCGCCGAACGTGCCGGCTTTAAGCGAGGACGCCCAGAACCTGACGTTGCGCCAGCGTCTGGAGCAGCATCGTAATCAGCCGGGCTGTCAGCAGTGCCACGCGAAGATCGATCCCTGGGGCGTCGCCCTGGAAGAGTTCGATGCCGGTGGCCGCATGAAGCAGCAACCGGTCGATGCGCGTTCCCAACTGCCCGACAAGACCGAGGTTTCGGGCATCTACGACTTGAAGCGCTATCTCGGCGAAGATCGGATCGACCAGGTGGCGTTCAGCGTCTTGAAGCATCTGGCGACCTATTCCTGCGGCCGCAATCTGACCTACAACGAACTGAGCTTCCTGAAAAAAGACGCGCTCAAGTTGAAACCGACGGGCTATCGCATGAAAGATATGGTCCGTTATGTGGTTAGCAGTAAATTCTTCCTCGAAAAATAGTAGAATTCAGTCACGGAGATTCAGATGAGCACTCGTCAACTTGACCGCCGCGCATTCCTCACTGGGATGGGGGGCGTCGCCCTCGCCCTACCCGTACTCGACGCTATGGGAGCGGAGGTAACCGCGCAGGCACCTCGCCGCTTCTGTGCCCTTTATACGGCCAACGGCATGTCGCTGCCGCGCGCGGAGCATGGACTGGAAGAGTGGAGCTGGTTTCCGACGGCGAAGAACAACGACGGCTTCGTGTTCGGCAAATCGACCGAGCCGTTCAGCCCTTTCCGTAAGCAACTGAGCTTCATGGGCGGCTTGTACCACCCGAGTGGGCCGAAGGCGGATCCGCATCTCTGTTCCGATATGTGGCTGACCGGTGCGCCGTTGCACAATCCGAAGCCCGGCACGTTTAACTCGGTGGGGCTCGATCAGATGGTCGCGCTGCACACGAAGCAGCATTGCCGCCAGCCTTCCCTGGTGCTCTCGATCGACGCCGGCACGGGTTTCCTATCGCGCACGGGCACGATCTCCTACAGCCTGGAAGGCCGGCCGATCCCGGCGGAGAACAGCCCCCGCCGCATTTTTGATCGCCTGTTCCGCGGAGACAATTCGTCGCTGAAGTCGGAACACGAGAAACTGCAACGGCGCATCAAGCTGGTGGACGCCGTAGTGGAAAGCGCTCGTTCGCTCGACCAGCAACTCGGTAAGGGCGACCGTGAGCGGATGGACCAGTACCTGACGTCCCTGAACGAAGTGGAGAGCCGTCTGATCGCCTCCGAACGCTGGATCGACATCCCGCTGAAGAAGCAGGACTACTCGCATCTGAATCTCGACGCGTCGTCAGAAGGCGAGCCGGCCGAGTACTACCGTACGATGTTTGACTTGATCGCGCTGGCGTTCGACGCGGACATTACGCGTTCGGTCGCATTCATGTTGAATCGCGAAGACGGCATGGGCATCAGCGATACGTTCCCGCTGAAGTTGGGCCTCTCGAAGACGCACCATAACCTATCGCACGCGACGGACAAAGAAGGCCAATTGCAGTTCGCCAAGTATGACCGCTTCCTCAGCGAACAGATTGCGCATTTCTTTAAACGGATGAACAGCTATCAGGATCGCAACGGCAGTGTGCTCGACAACACGATCGTGCTGTTTGGCAGCGGCGCCAGCACGACGCATACCTCGCGCAATCTTCCGACGCTGATCGCCGGTGGAGCCAACATGGGCCTGAAGCATGGCCAATACTGGCGCAGCGGCGAGACGCGCATGTCCAATGTCTACCTGAGCATTCTCCGCTCGATGGGTATCGAGCAAGAGAGCTTCTCCGATAGCACCAGCACGGTTACCAGCCCGGTGTTCAGTCGCGCGTAGATCCGCCGACGAGCTTCAGGAAGTCGTTCCAGGCGACGGGACGTCCGTGAATGGGGGCGATGGTGACGACGTCGAGCCCGAGCCTTTGCACATGGCGCTTTAGCGCCTGATTGGCTGCGGTGGCGGTGACCGTACCACCGTCGTACAGGTCGGCTTCGATGACGATTTTTTCGTTCGGCAGATAAGCCAGCAACATGCCTTCCACATGCGCCAAGGGCTGCACGTAGGAGATATGCATTTGCCGGCGGCCGTCGCTGAGCACGTAGTTTTCGCGCACGGTCTCATACTGGTAGCCTTCAGCGACCTCGGTGGGTGGCCAGAGTGAGAGCATGTCCGGCTCCAGCATGCGGGGCGCGTAGTTGAGAACATCGCGCGTGTAAAACGCCAGGTTCTTCCAGTGGGTGATGATGGTGGCGCCGATGTGCATGTAAGTGCGCAAGCCGCCAATGTGGTCAAAGTGCTGATGCGTGTTCACCAGGAAGCGAATCGGCTTGTTGGGAATCAGCTTGACGATCGCCTCGATGACGGCGAGATTGCGCCGCTCGTCCAGAGGCGCTTCGACGACGGCGATATAGTCCTTGAACTCGACCGCGACACTGTTGTGCGAAGCGCCGCCGAACAGGTACACACCTTCAGCGAGCTTCTGGGTGGTCACCGTAGTCGGAAAAGTAGCTTGGCGCACCGATGCCGGGACGGCGAGCGGATCGGGACAGACGTTCGCCATCACGCGCCCGAAATCGCCGCCGAAGCCGTTGTGGCCGGCGGTGACCGCTTGGGCGCCGAAGTTGTCGTCCCAACCGTCGTGATGGTGCCAGACGGTGGGAAAGCGGATGCCGTTGCCCAGCGAGATGTAGGTATCGTTGGTGAATTCATGCTCGTAGTTCATGTCGCCGAGCACCGGGTCCGGCACCCAAGTGTGAATCCGCTGCAGCAGGTTCTCCTTGTTGATGGTGGCGTCGACGCGATACTTGCCGAGGACCGTGATGGAGACTACGGTGACGCGTTCCGGCGCAACGGTGTGGCCATCGCGGCCGCTCTCGCCCAGTTCCCAGCGCCAGACCGCTTTGGGATTGGCTCCGGGCAGACGGGCTGCTTTGAGGAAGCCATGTGGATTCATCCAGAGATCGAGGTGCCAGCGCTCGGCGTCTTCGGGCCGGGCGGCGATGGGCGGGCCCGCGGGACCATCGTGGTGCCAGCCGTGCCTGCCGTTGACGGCGAAAGTTTGCCGGGAATGCTGCTGCAGAGGCGTCCCGCCCTTCCAGCCGGTGCCGTACTTCCAGGAAGCGGGGTTCAGCCCGGGCTTACGGTCGAACTCTTCTTTCGAAGTCTGCGCCTCCCAGTTCATGGTGCGCTGATAGTTGGCGAGGGCTTCGCCGCGCGGCCAATCGATGTTCCAGCCGGACTCGCGCTGTTGGCCCACCATGCCCGCGTAGCCCGTGCCGGACAACGTGACGCACCGAAGCTTGTCCGCGCCGATCGCTTGCGTGGCCGCCCGCAGAACCGGCTCCGGATCCACAAAGCCGGGCAACAACTGCGCAGCCGCAGAGGGGAGCGTCAGCGGGAGGACAAACAGGGTCCGGAGTAGGTGCTTCATGAGCAGCCATTCTATGCAATCCAGACGACGCGCGCTTTAGTGTTCTGGAATCTCGCAGGAGGGATAGTTGGCCATCATGCTGCCGCCTTTAAATCCCAGCGTTTCGCTCATGCCGATCTGCGAGGTGAAGTAGCCGTCGCAGGTGAGGTTCTTGGCGAGGCGAAAGAAGCGCTCCGGCAGGGTCTTCACCCGGCCCTTGTCAAGAACTTCGGAGAGCGGCATCAGCAGGGCTACCTGGCGCGGTTGGTCCATCGCGGCGAAGCCTTGCGCCTGCAGCCAGGCCAAGCCCTCCCGCATTACCTTGCGATGCTCGGGGTTGGCGTCCACCACCAGATCAATATAGCCGGGCACGCCAGCCTTCACGGCGCCCGGCGTGTCGGTGTCCGGAATAATGAGGTCGGTCAGCTTCGAAAGCAGGGCGAACTCGGCCTCAGTGAAGAACTTGCGCGGGCCGGTGGAAGCCTGCTTGCCGGAGGCGTGCCCGGCATGAGGGTCAGCGTGTTGGCCGTACAGTTCGTTACCGGTGTACGGGAAAGTGCAGGTCGCGCTGATAGCGCCAATGATCTTGAGTGTCTCGCGGCGTTCAGCCATTAGAGTTCTCCCTTCTTCAAGCGGCCAGCCAGATGATCGGCAGTACGCGCCGCCAGCGCCATCATGGTGTGTGTCGGATTCTTTTCGGAAGCCGAGGGGAAGACACTGCCATCGACAACGTAGAGGTTGTCGACGTCGTGAGTACGGCAGTTCCGGTCAACGACGCTGCTCTTGGGATCGCTGCCCATGCGGCAGCCGCCGAGTTCATGGTTCGGCCGCGGTTCGGTCGCCACCTCGAGAATTTCGCCGCCCGAGGCGCGCACGATTTCGCGCCCCCAGTTCGTCATGTCGTTGAAGATCTTCCAGTCGTTGTCGCTCCAGTTGAGTTCCCGCCGGACCTCGGGCAAGCCCCAGGCATCCAGGTTCTTCTCATCCAGGAAGATACGGCTACGGCCATCGGGAATCTTCTCGCCGTACGGGGACCAGACGACGTAGGCCGGATAGGCGGCTTTGACGGCGTTCTTGAAGTCAGCGCCAAAGCCGGAAAAACGCCGGGCCCAGCCGATCCCGCGCCGGTTCTGGTAACCGAACTGCGCGCCGAAGCTGCGGGCATAGGGGCGGGTGCGGGTATGCATGAACGAGGGCTGATAGGCGTGATCCAGAAAGCCTTCGTCGTTGCCCACCGGCTTGCCCTTCAACTGGGTGAGCAGGAACTCGATGCCGCCGGTGAAATGCGGGATGAAGTGCTGGCCGAGGTGGCCGCTTGAATTCGCGAGCCCGGTTGGATAGCGTCGCGACTTGGACATCTGCAGCAGGCCCACGCTTTGGACGCAGGCACAGGAAACTACGACGGAGCGGCCGCGCACTTCGCCTTGCTGTTTCGTCACGCGGTCGATGGTGGCGACTCCGGTGACCTTGTTCTCCGGAGAAAGCATCACCTCGCGGGCCAGCGTGTCGGTGAACAAGGTCAACTTGCCGGATTGGCGCATCGCGGGAATGATGTGCACGTCGTAAGAGTTGTACTTGGCGGCGACATCGCAGCCGGCCATGCAGTTACCGCAATAGTGGCACGCTGGCCGGCCGGACTTGGGCTTAGTCAACGTCGCCTTTCGCACGTGAATCACCTTGACACCCAGTTTCGCGGCGCCGCGTTGCAGCAGAACGTCGCTGCACTTGAGCGGCACCGGCGGCAGAAAGATGCCGTCCGGAAGATCGGTGAGGCCGTCCAGATTGCCGCAGACGCCGACTTCGCGTTCAACGCTGTCGTAGTGCGGGGCCAGATCCGCATAATCGATGGGCCAGTTTTCGCCGGCGCCGTCGTCCCAATCCTTGCCTTTGAAGTCGCGTTGCGAGAAACGCCAGGCGACGGCATTCCAGGTTTGGGATTTGCCGCCGGCGCCGCGCGTCCGCTGCGAGTCCATGCCGGGCTTGCCGGGCTTCATGGTCGGGATGTGCCGGTTGGCAAACTCGTAGGGCATGGCGTGGGTGTTGAAGTCGGTGCGGGTGTTTAGTTTCGGCCCACCCTCCACCAGGGCCACGTCGACGCCCTGGCGGGCCAGTCGCGCGGCGAGCGTGCCCCCCGAAGGGCCGGAACCCACGACAACCACATCGAAGATCTTCTGTTGCGACATCTTCGTAGGTGTATCACATGCCCGTGGCTACGAGCGGCTAAGATTTCAAGCGGGCGTAGACGACGGCCACCAAACCGGCCGCGAGGCACAGCCAGGCGAACCAGTCCCCGAACCTAGCGTAGAAAGTCAGGCCTTTTTCGAAAGCGAAGGGCAGCACTGCCGCAGTGGCTTGGTAAGCGGGGGCCTGCGTCGCGATGCGGCCGCTGGACGAGATCGACATGGTGTAGCCGTCGTTGGTGACACGCAAGAGCCAGCGGCCATTCTCGACCGCGCGCATGCGGGCGAGCGAGACATGCTGCTCGCGCGCGGCGGAGCGTGCGAAGTAGCCATCATTGGTCAGGTTCACCAGCACCTGTGCGCCCTGCGTGGTGAACTGGCGGACAAAGTGCGGAAACGCGGATTCGTAGCAGATAAACGCGCCCCAGGGGCCGTTCACTACTACCCGGTCGCCCGGCGTAAAGGTTCCGGCTTCGGTGGAGACTTTCTCCACGAGAAGACCAAAGGGCCAGGGGACGAACTCGCCGAACGGAACGAGGTTGACCTTGTCGTAGCGGGCGGCGACATTGCCTTGAGCGTCGATGAACTGGGCAGAGTTGCGGGGTGCGCCAGGCTTGGCGAAGGCGACACTGCCCAGAATCAGCGGGGCTTGGGTATCGCGGGAGAAGCGGTTGGCGGCGAGGCGGAAGGCTAGGTCAGTGTCGTAGTAGACGCCAACGGGGACCTCAGGCCAGATGACGGCTTGCGCCTTCTGGCCGGCGGCGCGCAGGCCTTGGCCGGAAAGATCGAACAGCGGGAAGTAGGGATCACGCGGCGGGTTTTCTTCGTCGAAATTCGGTTGGACGGCGACGGCCCGCTGATCGGCCGGTTTCTCCTGCAACGCCGGCAGGACGACCGGCAACGCCCACAGGGCGAGCCATGCGAGGGCGCGGCGGTCCTGACGGGCGGCGAGAAGGGCGGCGGCCGTCAGCGCGAAGAGGAACGAGATGCCGTAGACGCCGGTGAAGGGCGCGAGGCGCGTCAACCAGGCAGCATTGATGCCGGCGTTGCCCAGGGTAAGCCATGCAAAGCCCAGGTCACCATGCGTGCGCTCCAGGCCGGCCCACAGGGCGGCGATCGCAACGGGGCCCCAGAGCGCGTGCTTCAACAGCGGTCGCGCCGCCCAGGCGAAGACGGCGGTGTGCAGTCCTTTCGCAAGGCTGAAGAGAATCAGCGCGAGCCAGGCGAGCCACGGATCCAGTCCGCCATGACGGGCAAGGGTGCCCTCAATCCAGTAGCAGATGCCGCCCCACTGCAGCGTGCCGGTCAGCCAACCGAGTCGAAAGGCCTTCCCCTGCGGAATCGCCCACAGCAACGGGAGCAGCGCCAGCGGAGCGGCGAGCGGGAATCCGGCATGGATCGCGACGAGAAGCGCCGCAGACAGAACGGCCCACAGCACCTACTTACTGGCCTCGTCGCTCACCATATCCGCCATGTAGGAACTGCGGACCAGCGGACCGGAAAAGACCATTTTGAAGCCGAGGCCGAGTCCGTGGTCGCGGAAGGCATCGAATTCAGCGGGCGTGACGTACTTCTTCACCGGCATGTTGCGCCGCGTGGGCTGCAGATATTGGCCGATGGTGGCGACGTCGGCGTGGCCTTGCTGTCGCAGGTCCTGGAGCAAGGCGTGAACCTCGTCCGGCGTCTCACCCAGCCCGACCATTAAGCCGGATTTGGTGATCGCCTCGGGACGGTACTGTTTGGCGAAGCGCAGAACCTCTAGCGACTGGGCGTAGTTAGCTTGCGGCCGGACGCGGCGATAGAGGCGGGAGACGGTCTCCATATTGTGGTTGTAAACGTGGGGACCGGCATCGAGGACGCGGGCCACGGCATTGTGGTCGCCGTTAAAGTCCGGGGTGAGTACTTCGACGCGGGCTTCAGGCAGCGCGCGCCGCACCGCGCGGACCGTTTCCGCCCAATGGTGTGAGCCGCCGTCTGGAAGTTCGTCGCGATTGACGGAAGTGATCACTACATACCGGCAGTGAAGCGCCGCGGCCATACGTGCGACGTTCTCGGGCTCTTCCGGGTCAAGTTCGAACTGGACCTTGCGCGGATTGGCCTTCGGCACGGAACAGAAGCCACAACCCCGGGTGCAGAGGTTACCCAGAATCATGAAGGTGGCGGCCCCGCGGTTAAAGCATTCGTGGATGTTCGGGCAGCGGGCGGACTCGCAGACCGTGTGCAGATTGAGACGCCGCAGATCGGCCTTCAAGTTCGTGACGGACTCAAAGTGGGTCTGGCCATGACGCAGCCATTCCGGCAGGCGCGGACGCGCCTCAGCGATTTGGACGAGGTCGGACAAGCCTCTATTGTAATTTAGCGGGCCGCTGGAAAGCGC
>JALHNI010000019.1 GCA_022843605.1 Bryobacter sp. | reverse complement strand
GGCCGCGAAGCTGTCAACCTGTTGGCGAAGCAAAGCTATGCCCTCGTCTTCATGGACTGCCAGATGCCGGTGCTCGATGGCTATGCCGCCACCGAAGAGATCCGGCGCGCCGAAAAAGGCGAGCGGCGAACGCCGATCGTCGCGATGACGGCTCACGCCATGCAGGGCGACCGCGAAAAATGCCTCGCCGCCGGTATGGACGACTACCTCACGAAACCCATCCAGATCAGCGAACTGCGCCGGGCGATTGAGCAGTGGGCCCCGGCCGGTGCCTTGCTGCAAACTTCCTGACTGGGCCGTTGCAGCCACAACCGGCCCGCTCCGCCACGCCCGGTGACCGCGTCTCACCAGCGGCCACTATCTCAAGGTGTATGGCCCTCAGATTGCCTCTATTATTTACGCACTCAGCAGTTTACAGGTCGAGACGATCAGTAAATCCCTGGGTTGCTATACTACTGATGTCACCTGAAATGAGAACAGTCTTCGTTATCCTTTCGCTGGGCGCCGCCTTGCTCGCTCAGACTACGCTCCAATTCCGTACGGGCCAAGCCGCCCGTGCAGTCGTGGGGCAGCCCACCTTCACCGCCCAAAGCCCGGGCAGTCCTCCGTCAGCCTCCATCCTGGGAGCCTCCGGCGGAGTTGCTTACGCCAATGGCGTTCTGGTGGTGGCTGATGCCAGCCGCTTCGGTGCGAGTCCCGACAATAATCGCGTCCTGATCTATCGCGACATCGGCAATACGATTCCCGCGCAGGACGCTGAAATTGCTCCGGATATTGGCCGATGTCCGATCTGTACCGGCGTCGCCGACGTCGTGATCGGGCAGAAGCAGTTTGATACCGCGAACGTAGCGTTGACCGCCGAGGGCATGCGCAATCCGACGGCTGTGGCCACGGATGGCGCTGTCGTCGCCGTCGCGGATACGGACAACAATCGCGTGCTGATTTGGCGCTCCTTGCCAACCACCAATGGCCAACCGGCTGATGTCGTCCTGGGACAGGAGAATTTCACTTCGCTGAAGCGCGTGACGACGGACAACCGCTCCTTCCGTGGCCCTCAGGGCGTTTGGATTCAGAACGGCCGCCTCTATGTAGCGGACACCCAGAACCATCGCGTGATGGTGTGGAACTCCATCCCGACGCAGAACCACGCCGCGGCCGACATTGTCCTGGGTCAATCCAGCTTTACCGCCGCGCCCGTCGTCGACCTCACCCAAGCGACCATCAATGCGACTGCCTCCTCGATGTTGAACCCGGTTTCCGTCACCAGCGACGGCTTGAAGCTCTTTGTCACCGACCTTGGCCATAACCGGGTCCTCATCTGGAATTCGATTCCCACCAGCACCGGGCAAGCCGCTGATGTCGTTATTGGGCAGCCCGATTTCACCAGTGCCGTCGCCAACAACACCTCCAAGATGTGCGCTTCGACGGGAACTAACTCTGAGGGCAACGCCACCTACCCCGGCCGCTGCGGCGCCACCCTCGACTTCCCCCGCTTTGCCCTGTCGGACGGCAGGCGGCTCTTTATCGCGGATGGCGGTAACGACCGGATCCTGATCTACAACACTTTGCCCACCGCGAACGGCCAAACGGCTGACGTCGTGCTCGGCCAGGTGCGCAATGACGTGAACAATACCTCGGACTTCTTTGCCGACCTGATCTCGGCATCGGATACCCTGCGTACTCCGACTTCGCTTGCCTTCGACGGCAAGAATCTTTACGTCGCTGACCCGTTCAACCGCCGCGTGATGGTCTACACGCCGGGCGAGCAGCTAGTCCAGAACACCGGTGTCCGCAACGCCGCCAGCCGCGAGATCTTCGCGGTCGGTGCGGTGAGCTTCGCGGGGACCATCAAGAAGGACGACGAAGTCACGGTCAAGATCGGGCTCACGGATCAAGAGTCCTCCTTCAAGTACAAAATCCTTGAGGACGACACATTCCTCGATATCATCCAGAATCTAGCCGATCAGATTAACGCCAATGGAGGCGATCCCAACGTATTGGCGACCGTCAACCGGAGTCTGGGAGCGTTGGTCCTCACGGCTCGTGTTTCGGGTGAGGCGGGCAATGCCGTCAATTTGACGACCGAAGTCTCTACTAATGCGACCGTGACTCTGACCACTAGTGGCGCCACCCTTACTGGCGGCCAGGACGCGGCTAAGATTGCCCCCGGCACGATCGTCAGTTTGTTCGGCGAGAATCTTGCAGACTCCACCGCCTCGGTTGACTTAAGTAACGGCCGCGACTTGCCCAAGGAACTGGCCGGAGTTCAGGTCTATTTCGACGGTATCCGTGCGCCGGTCACCTTTGTTTCACCCACCGAAGTGCGCGCCCAAATGCCGTGGGAAGTCGTGGATGCCACCAGCGTCACCGGCTGGATCCGGACGAAATATCGCGACGGTTCGGTGAAGGTCTCCACCGCCGTAGGTGTGCCGATCATTAAGCAGAATCCCGGTATCTTCGCCGAGGGCGCGCAGGACCCGAGGCCGGGCTTGGCCTACCACGGTTCCAGTTACGCTCAGGGCACGATTTCCGTGGACGGTACGGCCACCACGGGTGACAAGGCGCGTATCTTCATCAATGACCGGCAGTACGAGTACGTCGTGCAGGCTAGCGATGCCTTGGAGCAGATCCGTGACGGACTGATCAATGCCATCAACGCCGGTACCGGCGATCCGGAAGTCGTTGCCTTCAGCGCCGGCGTCTTTACCCGCGTTCGCCTGCGGGCTCGTGTGGAAGGCCCGGCAGGGAACGGGATTCCGATTCGCGCCGAGGCTAAGGATTCGGCCGATGCCGATGCCGCGCAAGTGATCTTGTCCGCCACCAATGTCGGCCTTTGTTGTGCCAACGTCGGCGGCGCTCGCATCACGGAACAAAACCCGGCCATTCCCGGCGAAACGATTATCGTTTACGCCACCGGCCTGGGCTTGGTCGTTCCCGGCGGCGACGATAACCCGCTGGTAGCCGGCCAGCCTTATGCCGGCCCCGAGTACAACGAGCCGTTGGAGTTCGTCTCATCTCTGGCCGGCGGTCGCACCGCGAACGTTATCTTCGCCCGGTTGGTCAAGGGTCAGGTTGGCATTTACGAAGTTCAGCTCGAGCTCAACTCGGATTTGCCGACCAATCTGGCCACGCAGCTCACCATCGCGCAAAGTTTCCAGGTTTCGAACATCATTACAGTTCCGATTCAGCGCACCGATCAATAGCCAGGCTTTAGAATAAGGGGATGGTGCGTCTGCTCGCGGGTCTCCTGGTTCTTCTCTCGGCATTGCTTACGGCGCAAACCGGCGCCAAACGTCCACTTCGGCATAGCGATTTCGACGCTTTTCGTTCGATCTCCGGTCAAAAGATTTCGCCCGATGGTAAATTCGTCGCCTACGGCTGGTTTCCGCAGGAAGGCGACGGAGAAGTCGTTCTCCGCGACCTCGATGCGGGCTCTGAAATTCGCGAGCCCGCCGGCGAACGCCCCCAGCCCTCGCCGCCCGATGCGGAGGCGGCTGAGGCCGGGCCTCCTTCCCAACGCACCACGGCGATCCTGTTCACGGCCGACAGCCAATGGGCGATTTTCACCACGTTTCCTTCCCGCGCCGAACTCGATGCGGCCCGGCGGGCGAAGAAGAAGCCGGAGGAGATGCCGAAGCCTGGCTTGGTGCTGGTTGACTTGCGCAGCAAAGCGATCCAGCGGGTTCCTGGCGTGAAGACCTTTCAGTTGGCTCGCGAAGCCAGCGATTACGTCATCTACCATCGTGATGAACCACCGGTCGCTGACACAGCCAAGTCTTCGGTCGCGGATCACGATTCAAGGCAGGATCAGCCCCGGCGGGGAACCGCTGCCCGCGCCGCCGCGGCGGCCGTCGGTTCAACCCTGGTCGTGCGGCGCCTCTCCGACGGCGACGAGCGAACTTTTCCCGAAGTCTCCGACTATTCCTTCACCCATGACGGCCGCACGCTCGTCTACGCGGTCACCACCAAGCGGGCCGATCTCTCGAATGGCGTCTACGCCTTTAGCCTCTCGGCGACCGGTGATCCCGCCCCCTTGGCCACTGGCAAGGGCAAGTACACCCGCCTGACCTGGGACGAACTCCAGCGCAAACTGGCTCTGCTCAGTGAGCGTGAGGACGTGTCCGATCCGGCCGCCCGCGTCAAGATTTACCTGTGGGATCGGCAGGCGGCGACCGCGAGTCCGCTCGACATTGGCACGCTCTCCACCGGCCACGTCGTCTCCAGCAAAGGTGCGCTCACCTTTTCCCGCGATGGCGAACGGCTTTTCTTCGGCGCCGCTCCGCCCGCCAAGGCGACCCCGGTAAGCGACGAACTCTCCGAGAAGGCGGGATTCGATCTCTGGCACTACCTCGACGATCACATTCAGCCCATGCAGAAGTCGCGGGCTGCCGCCGAGCGCAACCGGAGCTATCGTGCCGTTTATCAGCTCGCGGCCAAGCGGACCATCGCCCTGGCTGATCCGTCCATGCCCGAACTGAGCGTGAGCGAGGATGGCCGCTTCGCCTTCGGGTCCGATGATCGCGCCTATCGCCGCGCTGTCGAGTACGATCGCCGCTACGCCGACGTTTCGATCGTCAATACGGCGAACGGTGAGCGCGTCCCCTTCGCCAAAAAGCTATTTGGGGCGATGAACTGGTCGCATGCGGGCAACTCTGCCGTCCGTTTTGACGGGCGCGATTGGATTGCCGTCCAGGTGCCTTCCGGGGTGAGCGTCAACCTGACCGCCAACATTCCCGCGAAGTTTTTCAATGAGGACGACGATCACCCGGATCTGCCACCTCCCTATGGCTTCGCCGGTTGGGTGCGCGACGGAGCGAGTGTCCTGCTGTATGACCGGTATGACCTGTGGCAAGTGGATGTTGACGGCCGCCGGTCCATCAACGTCACCGATGGCCTGGGCCGGGCCGAAGGAATTCAGTTCCGTGCCGTCCGCCTGGCGGACGATCCCAACGAACTCGGGTTCGACCCCAACAAGCCGCTGCTCCTCCGTGCCGAGCGCCTGGCGACGCGCGAATCCGGCTTCTATCGCGACTATCTCGGGCGTCAGATCAAACCCGAGCGCCTGGTGCTGTCGGCTCGTGGCCACGGGGTTCCAGTGAAAGCCCAGAAGGCGGAGCGGCTCCTCTTCACCAGTTCAAAGTTCGATCAATTCCCCGATCTCTACGTCGCCGATACCGACTTGAAGAATCCGCAACAGGTCTCCCAAGGCGGCAAACAATTGGAGCCGTTTACCTGGGGCAAAGCCGAACTGGTGAACTTCCGCAGTCTGGATGGAACCGCCCTCCAGGGGACGCTCTTCAAGCCGGACAACTTTGACCCCGCCAAGAAGTACCCGCTCCTGGTCTACATCTATGAGCGCCTCACCCAGGGCCTGCACAACTTTGTGCCCCCGGCCCCCGGACACTCGATCAACGTAAGCTACTACGTCTCAAATGGCTATCTGGTGTTGCTGCCGGATATCGCCTACCGCGTCGGCTACCCGGGCCCCAGCGCCCTGCAGTGCGTCATTCCGGCGATTGACGCCGTCGTGGTCCAGGGCGGCGTCGACGAGGCCAATATCGGTATTCAAGGCCATAGCTGGGGTGGCTACCAGATCGCCTACATGTTGGGCCAAACCAAGCGCTTTAAGGCCGCTGCGGCGGGCGCGCCGGTGGCCAACATGTTCAGCGCCTATAACGGCATCCGCTGGGGCCCAGGACTTCCCCGCCAGTTCCAGTACGAGCGCACGCAGAGCCGCATCGGCGGAACGCCTTGGCAGTATCCGCTGCGATACCTGGAAAATTCGCCCGTCTTTCAGGCCGACAAAGTCACGACTCCGCTGCTGATGCTGCACAACGATGCTGACGATGCCGTGCCCTGGTATCAGGGAATTGAGTATTTTCTGGCCTTGCGCCGGCTGGAGAAGGAAGTCTATCTCTTTAGCTACAATGGCGAACCGCACGGCATCCGCCGGCGGGTGAACCAGAAGGACTATGCCCGCCGCTTGCAGGAGTTCTTCGATCATCACCTCAAGTCCGCCGCCAAACCGGACTGGATGGAGCGGGGAATTCCGTTTCTCGAGAAGCAAACGTCGGCGCAACCGGCGTCTACCGTCCAGCCTTAACGAAACCCCCGCCGGGGCATGCAACGTCTAGAGTACTGTAGTGGTGTGTGCCTGTTAAGGAGTAATTGGAGATGCGCCTTCGCCATTTTCTGTCTATCGCTGTAGGATTCGCCTTGCTGGTTCCCGCCTGGTCGCAGCCGGGGCCGAAGAAGGAAGGGTCAGAAACGGTCGCCAAGCCGCGCAAAAAAGCCGGTGACGTGCCCGAACCGGACCGTGCTCCCATTGAGTCCAAGCTGAAGAAAAAGCCCGCCGGCGAAAGCCTTCCCGAAGGTGTTCCCACCTTTAAGAGTGACTCCACGACGGTCTCCGTCGATGTCGCCGTGCTCGACAATCGCGGACGCTTCATCCCTGGGATCCCCAAAGGCAACTTCCGCATTCTGGAGGACGGAGCGCCCCAGCAGGTCTCGCAGTTCGCCATGGGCGAAGCGCCGATGACGATTGCCCTGGTGATTGAGTTCTCGAACCTGTACCAGCAGTATTGGGGACAGGGCTGGTATGAGACGCTGACCGCGGTCTACGGCTTCGTCGAGACCCTGAAGCCCGAGGACTTCGTCGCCGTCGTCGCCTTCGACCTGCGCCCCGAGATCCTCTCGGACTTCTCCACTGACCGTCGCAAGACCCAGGAAGCCATGCAGCGCCTGCGCATCGCCGCCTTCTCCGAATCGAACATGTACGATGCCCTCACCGATACCGCCGAGCGCATGAGTGAGATCGAGGGACGCAAGGCCATCCTCTACATTGGTTCCGGCATCGATACCTTCTCCAAAATGACCTTCGATCAGTGCCGGAAGCGCCTTCAGGCGGCTGGTGTACCGGTTTACGGTATGAGCATACTGCAAGCCTTCCGCGAGATCATGGATGCGCGGGGCTTCATGGGTCCCCTGGCGCGCCTGGACTTTCTTCAGGCCGACAATCAGGTTCGGACCTTCGCCAAGGAGACCGGCGGCATGGCCTTCTTCCCGCGCTTCATCAGCGAGTATCCGGGCATCTTTGGCTCGGTCCACAACGCCCTGCGTAATCAGTATTCGTTGTCTTACACGCCCACCAATCAGTCTCGCGACGGGAAGTTCCGCAAGATCAAAGTGGAACTGGTCAATCCGGCAACCAACGAACCCCTCAAAGTGACGGACGAAAAAGGCAAGGCCGTGAAGTATCAGATCGTCGCGAAACTCGGTTATACGGCTCCTCGGGAAGTGGAGTAGGTCCTTCGCCGGATTTCGCTGAGGCAAGTCAAGCGAAACATCTGACCTCTTTTGAGGCCGATACGAAAGCGATTGACATGTTTGTTTCAGCGATGTTAACGTGCGGTGGTTTACATGAGTCGCTTGCATGCTTCGTCGTCGGTCACCGCTGCTTTGGTGTTGTTGGTCGATGGCAACAAATCGGGATTGGCCGCTCGCAAATCGGTGCTGCAGGAGTCGGGGTACACGGTGAAAACCAGTGACTCGGCCGAGAGCGCATTGGAGCTTTTCGGCAAGTTTGAATTCCAGGTCGTCATTACGGATTATCAATTGCCGGGCCTCAGCGGCGCGGATTTTATCCAAGCCTTGCGCGCCCAGAATGCCGCCCTGCCGGTGGTGCTGATCTCCGGTTTTGCTGACGCTCTCGGCCTCCACGAAGCCAACACCGGTGCCGACATCGTCATTCAGAAGAGTGCCAACGAAGTCACCCATCTGGTGCGCGCGGTACGCCGTCTCCTCAACCGGAAGCCGGCGCGCAAGCCCATTGCCGCTGCCGCCGCCGCGGGCACTACTGCCAAGCCGACTCGCGCCCGGCGCTAGAGTACTGGACGCCGTATACTCATAGTGGATCCATGCTTAATCTCCTGCTGCCGCTCGTGGTGTGTCTGGCCGCTTTCGCCGAGCCCGTACCGTTAGCGAAGAAGCCCCCCGCGAAGCGAACCGTAGCCCGTCCCGCCGCCGCGCGGACTCGCGCCACCCCAGTCCTCAAACCGGCTGCACCCTTGGCGCCTCCGGCCAATGCTCCCGCTGAAGTTCAGCGCTGGATGCGTTCCATGACCCTGCGCGACCAGGTTGCCCAACTGATCATCATTCCCTCTTTCGGCGAAGCTCACAGTTCGCAGTCGGCCGATTTTCGCCGCTACGTGCAACTCGTGCAGGATGTTGGCGTCGGCGGCATGATCGTGATCAACCGCGTGGTGAGCGGGCAGGTGCGCCCGGCCGAACCGCACGCCCTGGCCGCCTTCCTCAACCGAATGCAGAAGGTGGCAAACGTTCCCCTCATCGTGGGCGGCGACTTTGAGCGCGGTGCCAGTATGCGCGTCGCGAATACGACGAAGTTCCCCCACGCTATGGCGTACGGCGCCGCCAATGACTTGAAGGCAACGCGCATGGAAGGCTACGCGACCGCTCGTGAAGCCCGCGCGTTGGGCGTGCATTGGGTCTTTGCGCCATCCGCCGACGTCAACAATAATCCCGACAACCCGATTATCAACACGCGCTCCTTTGGCGAACGCCCGGAAGCTGTGGCCGCCCATGTGCGGGCCTTTATCGAGGGCGCGCACTCGGATCCCCGCGCGCAAGTCCTGGTGACGGTGAAACACTTCCCCGGCCACGGCGATACCGCGACTGACTCTCATATGGCCCTGCCCGTGGTCACCGCCGACCGTTCCCGGCTGGACTCGCTCGAGTTCGTCCCCTTCCGCGCCGCCATCCAGGCCGGCGTCGACTCCGTCATGACCTCGCACCTCAGCGTCCCCGCCCTTGAGCCGGCCGAGATTCCCGCCACCGTCTCCAAGAACGTGCTCACCGAATTACTCCGCAAGGAGTTCGGCTTTCGCGGACTCGTTGTCACCGACGCCATGGACATGCAGGGTCTCACCAAGCAGTTCGCTCCGGGCGAAGCCGCCGTTCGCGCGCTGGAAGCCGGTACCGATGTCCTGCTGATGTCGCCCCGGCCGGAGCAGGCCATCCAGGCCGTGCTGCAGGCCATCCAGAGCGGACGCCTGAGCGAAGATCGGGTTCGGGACAGCGTCGTGCGCCTGCTCTCCGCCAAGGTCAAGCTGGGCCTGCATAAGCAGCGTCTGGTGGATGTGGAACTCGTTAGCGAACAAGTGGATTCGCCAGACTTCGCCGAAAGCGCCCAGGGCGTGGCCGATCATGCTGTCACCTTACTGCGCAATTCGGCGAACCTCGTTCCCTTGCGCGACCCGTCGCAATCCTGCGTGCTCGCTTTGGCCGAAGGCCGGTACTCCGTCCAAGGCCGCAAGTTTATTGAGGAAGCGCAAGCGCGATCGCCCACCATGAAGACTCATTGGCTCGATTCCGCCTTGCCCCGCGCGGACCTCGCGGAACTGGCCGGCGACCTGATCAAGAATTGCGGCACCATCGTCCTCGGCGCTTTTGTCAATACGGCTGCCTATCGAGGAAACGTCGGGCTCGCGGGTAACTATCCCGAGTTCGTTGACCTTCTGGCCAAGGGGCCGGTCCCCTTGGTGATGGTGGCGCTGGGCAGCCCGTATTTTGTCAAAGCGTACCCCGACACCGGCGCGACGCTGGCTACCTGCAGCGGCGCCCCCACGGCCGAGTTGGCCGCCATTCGCGCACTATGGGGCGAGATCGACATCTTGGGACGGTTACCGGTTTCAATTCCCGGCTTTGCCGCGGTGGGAGACGGTTTGCAGTTAACGCGCCGTAAAGGCGCCGTCGTTCATGGTCAATAGGAGTAAGTCATGGAGCTAACCTGGCTGGGCCACAGTGCCTTTTCGTTGGAGGTTGCCTCTGGTGAGGTGACGCTGATTGACCCTTTCCACGAGGGCAATCCGAGTTACCCTGCATCGCACCGGATTGACCGCTGCGATGCCATCCTGCTGTCGCATGGCCATGGCGATCACCTCGGTTCAACCATTGACCTGGCCAACCGCTTTCAGCCTCAGGTGGTGGCCATCTACGAATTGGCCACTTGGCTGGAAGGGAAGGGAGTTGGCCGCACCATCGGCATGAATAAGGGCGGCACTCTCGATCTGGGCTTCCTCCGCGCCACGATGACCAATGCTCATCACTCATCTTCCGGGCCGGACCATGTTTATCTGGGGGAAGCGGCCGGCTTTGTCATTGAGGCTGACGGCAAGCGCCTCTACTTTGCCGGCGATACCTGCGTCTTTGGCGATATGCGCCTGATCGCCGAAATTCACGGGCCTTTCGATGTCGCGGTGCTGCCCATCGGCGATCTCTACACCATGGGTCCCAAAGAAGCCAGTTATGCCTGCCGTTTACTACGGCCGAAGATGGTGGTGCCCATGCACTGGGGTACGTTCGGCGCACTTACCGGGACTCCCGAAGCGCTGGGCAAACTAATTGCGGATTTGCCGGGCACCCGCATCGCTCAGCTCTCGCCCGGAGATACGCTGGCCGTCGAATAGTTCAATCGACAAAGGAGCCATCAGGTCTACCCCTCATGGCTCCTTGTTATGAATCGGTACTGGAAAACTTCCTAGTAGCGGTTGCGGGGCGGACGCTCACCGCGCTCCGCCATGGGGCGCGCTTCGTTCACCACGATGGCCCGGCCCATCACCTGACGGCCGTTGACGGCCTCCACGGCTTGATTGCCCTGGGCGTCGGGGACTTCAGCAAAACCAAATCCGCGTGACTGGCCAGTTTGGCGATCACGCATCACCTGAATTGAATCCGGTGTAACTCCAACGCTCTGGAATAGATCCGTCAGGTCCTCTTCAGAGGCCTTGAAGGGGAGATTCCCAAGAAACAAACGCATAACAAACGAACTTCCTCGCTGCCCCACAGGGGGCGTACTTAATAGCTAAATCGCGCCGCCCGGGTGGGCGCCAGCGATCTATCTCCCGACAGTATGACATAGGACTTTCGGCCAGTTGGCGGACCCACGGACGCAGTCGGTGGGCTTCCCACCCGTCCCGCATTGTGATTGAATACTAAGCACCGTGAAACCACGCGCGTTTCTTTTCCTTGCCGCCATTTCGGCTTCGGCCGCCGACCTCCCGGAGGCTCGCGAGTTCTTCGAGAATCGCATCCGTCCGGTCTTCGTCAAGAATTGCCTGCCTTGCCACTCCGAGACACGCATGGGGGGGCTCGACATGTCCTCTCGTGAGGGCCTCATTAAGGGCGGCCAAATCGGCACCTCCCTAGTGCCGGGTAAACCCGACGACAGCATCCTGGTGCAGGCGATTACCCATCAGCATGAGCGCCTGCGCATGCCTGCCGGCCAGCCTCGGCTGTCCGAACGGCAAATCGCCGATGTTTCGCAGTGGGTGAAGTCCGGCGCCTATTGGCCGGAGTCCGCTGCGGCGGTGGCGAGCAAAGGCAAGAAGTATGTCATCACTCCGGAGCAACGAAATTTCTGGTCCCTGGTTCCGGTAAAGCGACCGGCGATCCCCGCGATAAAGAATGGCGCCTGGGCGCGGAGCGATCTCGACCGCCTATTGCTTGCGCGCATGGAAGAGAAGGGCATCGTTCCCGCGCCCGCCGCTGACCGGCGCACATTGCTCCGTCGTGCCTACTATGATCTCACCGGCCTGCCCCCCACCGCCGCCGAAATCGACGACTTCGCGAACGACCGTTCTCCGAACGCCTTTGCCAAAGTGGTTGACCGCCTGCTCGCCACCAAGCAGTACGGCGAGCGCTGGGGCCGCTTCTGGCTCGACCTTGCCCGCTATTCCGACGACAAGCTGGAAGCCGAAGTCGACGCACCCTACGCCAATGCCTTCCGTTATCGCGATTGGGTGATCGACGCAATGAACGCCGACATGCCCTATGACCAGTTCCTGAAAGCGCAGTTGGCCGGCGACCTGATGGGCGACAAGCTCAAGTACGCCGGCGGCCTGGGAATGTTTGGCCTGCGTCCGCACACCCAGGACGATCGCGTTGACGTTACCGGCCGCGTCTTTCTGGGGCTCACCACCGGCTGCGCCCAATGCCATGATCACAAGTTCGATCCCATCCCCACCACCGACTATTACGCCCTGCTCGGCGTCTTCGAAAGCACCAAAGATGGCGAGGTGCCCCTGGCCGATGAAGCTGCCGTCAAGAGTTGGAAAGCCCAAAAGAAACTGATCGATCAGCAGAAGGTCGTCATTCGCGACTTCCTGCATGATCAGGCTACGCAGATCGCCAAAATGTTCGCCCTCCAGACCGCGCGCTACGTCACCGCCGCGCGACTCGTCATTAAGGACAAGCAGGACCAGAAGACCATTGCGGCCCGCGAGAAACTGGACGCCGAAACGTTCGATCGTTGGGTGAAGTACCTCGCCAACCCCTCCAAGGATCATCCATACCTGAAGGACTGGAACACCGATCGTTTCGATGCCCAAGCCTTCCAGGCCCGCGTCCTCGAAGTGCTGAAGGAACGGCAGCAAGTCGACGACGAGAACTCCCTGCGCGCCGCCCTCAAGAAACGTAAAGGACCCGCTGAGGATCCCACCGCGCTCAAGTCCGAAAGCTTCTACCTCTGGCGAGACCTCTTTTTCAGCGACTTCTACGGCAAGGAGTTCAAGCAGGAGGACGACGGCCTGCTCTACTACGGTCCGAACCGCGGCTACTACGAGTCGGACGGCACCGTGGAACGCTTCTTTGCGGGAGAGTACAAAGAGCATCTGGCGCGGCTACGCGCGGAGCTGAAAACGCTGGAAGCGAAACTGCCTCCCCAGTACCCGTTCTTCCACACCATTGAGGATTCGAAGAGCATGAAGCTCGAGCGCGTCCGCATTGGCGGTGCCGCCGCCAACTTAGGCGAGGAAGTCCCGCGCCGCTTCCTGACCGTGCTTTCCGACGGCAAGCCCTTCACCCAGGGCGCCGGCCGCTTGGAACTCGCCGAGGCCATCGCCAGCCCCCAGAACCCGCTGACGGCCCGCGTGGCCGTCAATCGTATCTGGCTGAACCACTTCGGCACCGGTATCGTTCGCACGCCTTCTGACTTTGGCTTCATGGGCGACCGTCCCAGCCATCCCGAAGTGCTCGACTATCTCGCCGCCCGTTTTGTCGAGAGCGGCTGGAGCATGAAGGCGATTCATCGCGAGATCATGCTCTCCTCGGCCTACCAACTCAGTTCCACCAAGGTCACGGCTAATCTGGACATTGACCCCGACAACCGGCTCTTATGGCGCGCGAACGTCCGGCGTCTGGACGCTGAAGCCCTGCGCGACTCCCTGCTGGCCGTCACCGGCGAACTCGACCTCACCGTCGGCGGCCCCCCCAGCAAGATCAGCGACTCGGCCAACAAACGCCGTAGCGTCTACGGCTTCGTCAGTCGCCGTAAGTTGGACGGTACCATGTCGCTGTTCGATTTCCCGAACCCGAACATCACCAGCGACAAACGCAGCGTCACCATCACCCCGCCGCAGCAGTTATTCCTGCTGAACGGCGAGTTCGCCATGGAACGCGCCGCCAGGTTGGCCAAGCTTCAGGACGTGAACCTCCTCTACCGTAAGGTCTTTGGCCGGTTGCCCGGCGAGAGTGAACTCAAGCTCGCCAATGAATTCCTCGCCCGCGGAACGTGGAACCAATACGCCCAGGCCCTCCTGAACGCGAACGAATTTGTGCTGATCAACTAAGGAAGCGATATGAAGATGACTCGTCGAGAAGCGCTCAATACCATCGGGGCCGGCTTCGGAATGCTCGGCGCGGCTCAAGCCGCCAGCACCCAGCCTCACTTCGCGCCCAAAGCCAAGCACGTCATTTACCTGTTCTTGAACGGCGGTCCGTCGCAGGTGGATACCTTCGATCCCAAGCCGCTGCTGAGTAAGTACCACGGGCAGTCGATTCCCGAGGAGTTTCTGAAGGACGATAAGAGTCCGAAGGATAAGCGCAATGCCAGGCTTCTTGGCTCACCCTGGCAGTTCAAGAAGTATGGCCAGAGCGGGCTGGAAGTCAGCGAGCTCTTCCCGAAATTGGGTGCCTGCATCGACGACGTTTGCGTCATTCGCTCCATGCATACCGACTTGCCGTCTCACCCGCAGGCGATTACGCAGATGAATTCCGGGCGCTTGATTGCCGGCTTTCCGTCCATGGGCTCCTGGATCACTTACGGCCTCGGCACTGAGAACCAGAACCTGCCCGGCTTCGTCGCGCTCTGCGCCGGCATTCCGCAGGTCGGCCCGGACCTCTGGAGCAACGGTTTTCTCCCCGCCAGCTACCAGGGGACTTACGTTCCCTTGAGCGAGAGCGATCCCGAGAAGATGATCCAGAACCTCACCAATCACCGCATTGGCCGCCAGGACCAGCGGCGGCAGCTTGATTTGGTGAACGCCCTCAATAAACTCGATCTCGAACGCCGCGGCCAGGACAATCAACTGGAAGGCCGCATCGCCGCGATGGAGACCGCCTACAGCATGCAGGTGGAGGCGCTCGACGCCTTCGATGTCCGCAAGGAAACCCCGGCCGTGCGCGAGCGTTACGGCATCCCGGACCAAGTGGTGGAGAGCACTTCGAAGAAGCGCTCCTTCACCCGCGATGGTGACTTTGCGCGCGGCTGTCTGGTTGCTCGCCGGCTCGTCGAACGCGGCGTGCGCGTCGTGCAGGTTTACTTCGGTGAAGACATCCCCTGGGATAGCCATCACGACATCCTGGTGCATCGTGACCTGGCCCGCCAAGCCGACCAACCGATTGCCGCCTTGCTGGCTGACCTGAAGCAGTCCGGCTTACTGAAAGATACGATCGTCGTCATCGGCGGAGAATTCGGCCGTACGCCTTCCGTCGAGGTCTCGGGTCGCATCAACATCCAGAACGGCCGCGACCATAACTCCGCCGGCTTCACGTACCTCGTCGCCGGAGGTGGCTTCAAAGGTGGCACCGCCTACGGCGCCACCGACGACTTCGGCTTCGCCGCCGTGGACAATAAAGTTCACCTGCACGACTTACACGCCACCATCCTGCACCAGTTAGGCCTTGACCACAAACGCCTCACCTACCGCTACAGCGGCCGCGACTTCCGGCTCACCGACGTCGCCGGCAATGTGGTGCAGGGAATCATCGCCTAAGCCGATTCTTCTTGTTGCGGGCGATCTGGAATCTCAGTAGCCTGCGCACCAGCGCCACGTGCCGCAGGCTTTCAGTTGCTCCCGGAACGCCTCCACGGTGGAACCATCGAAAAGGAAGAACTGAAACCCGCGACCATGCCGTCTTGACGAAACGCCAGAATTCCGTGGCGAATACCTTCCTCGGCACGCGGCACCGCCGCGCGGATCGTCCGGCGAAGCTTCCCCAGCGCCCCCCGTTCGGACTCGCTTACCGTCGCGAGTTACTCATCGACCGTCGAGTTTTTCGCCGACACCCGCGTAGTGTATCTTAGCGGCCACCAGCCCGGCCACCAACGCCGGGAGCACATGACTCGTCAGGATATGGCCGACATCCACGAAGGGGCAGAATAGCTGTACCGCGGTAAAGCCGGCCAACCCCGCTGCTCCCGCGATCGGCCAGGAAAATGCCGTATTCGTCCAGAAGCCCCGGCGCAGCCACCGGCGCGTGAGCCAATA
Source organism: Bryobacter sp. (assembly GCA_022843605.1). Taxonomy (GTDB): domain Bacteria; phylum Acidobacteriota; class Terriglobia; order Bryobacterales; family Bryobacteraceae; genus JALHNI01. The sequence goes on along the minus strand of JALHNI010000019.1, from coordinate 50,888 downwards.
GCCAAAGGCCGCGCCGCCCGAAGTGTAGGCCAGGCAGATCGCGTAAAACAACCGGCTATCGGCCCTGATCGGCGTCCACCACACCGCCCACCCAGCGGCTGCGGCGAGGGCCAGCAAAGCCGCTGGTGCGCCATTCGACGTAACGCGAGCCGCCGGAACCATCCGCAAAGCCAGTTCCCACGCCAACCAGACCGCCAATGTCAACAGGACCAGCGACAGCGCTAGACCTTGTTCAGGTTCCAGCGTCCGCCAGCCCTTGCCGCCGGCCAGAAATCCGCAGCCGACCCCCGCCACGATCAGCAGGATCAGGGTCACCGCCGTCCGCCCGGCGATGCCGGGCAGGGCCTTCACCGGTAAAATCTGGGTGGGGAGCGCCGCGAGCAGGCGGCTCTCGATGTCGGCCGGCAACTCTGTTCGCCCGGCCTCTCGCAATCGGTCATTCAGCTCGTGTTCGTTCATGCGTGCCGCCTTTCTGCAGCATCGTTCGCAGCTTCGCATAAGCCCGCGACGCCTTTTGCTTCACCGCGCCCACCGTGCTGCCGGTCGCCCGCGCGACCTCTTCGAGCGACAACCCTTCACCTTTCAGCATCAGCACCACTTCCCGTTGGCTCTCGGGTAATGCCGTCAGCAGCGTCGATAATTCGCGGCGCTCGTCTTCAACCGGTGACGGTAGTTGCTGCGCCAATTCGTCCAGAGAAGTCTCCCTGCGCCGGTAATACCGCCGCAAGTGATCGATCCGCGTGTACCGCGCGATCGCCAGCAGCCAGGGCAGTGCCGGTTCGCCGGATCGCCAGGTATGGCGCGCGGTATGGATGCGCAGCCACGCTTCCTGCAGCACTTCCTCCGCGCTCGCCACGTCGTTCACAAATGGGCGAATCGAACGAAACAGCACCGGAGCCGCGCACTTCACCAGCCGCCCAGCGGCTTCACGTTCGCCTCTCTGGTAGCCGAGCATCAGGATCTCCAGTTCCGTAGAATCTTCAATCGTCGCGTCCGGCATGCGAGGGGCACCCCCGAGTATACGGGAAACAGCGGTGCCCGCCGCCAGTTCGAGTCTGGCGGCGGGCATCGCGGAGGCAGGACTTGTCGCTGGATCGCTACTGAAGCCGGACATCGATGTTGCCCATCGACCGATTGAAGCTGCCGGCGTCTTCCAGTCCCATGAAGCGGAACGCGATCGTGTTGTCCTTGATGACGTTATACGACGACGTGGCTGCCATTTGAATGCCCGTGCCAAAGTTGACGATGTGGTTGCCGGCGATCAGGTCGCCGCGTGGGGAGGCCGGATCGCCGTCGGCCGGGTTGTAGCAAATCCCAAAAACGCCATTCGTGCCGGCGGTCACGTTGTTGTGCACAATGCGATTTCCCCACGAATTTCCGCCTCGGACAAAGATCCCCAACCCGACGTTGTAGATCTGGTTGTTCTCCACCAGCACGTTGCGGGATTGCGCAATCATGATCGCCGTCTCCGGCGGCGGCGCGGTCACCACCAGTCCCTCCCCGCGAATCGACAAGTCGCGCACGACGATATTGGCGCTTCCGGCGATCATCACACCAAAAGCAAAATTGGCCAGGTTTCCGTTCCGCACCTGCACGCCTTGCGCGTTGCGGATCCGGATACCCGTGCCGTTCTTGCCTCCTGGTCCGGTAATCGTATATCCATTCAGGTCGAGCGTCACGTTGTTGGCCGTGATGTCGATCGCCGGAGTCGCAGCCGTCGCGCTGAGGTTCCGGTCAATAAAGTACATCCCCGGTTCGGAGATCACCGTGTTGGCCCGGTTGATCCGGTCCCCTTGTTGCGCAAAAAGCGTGCCCGCCGCCAGGCAGAGCGTAGAAACCATCAATCGAGAAGTCATAAGATCCCAAATCCCCTTGTTGAACTGAATTCCAGTCAATTGGAGTTCGCCCTCGCGGATCAAAAAGTCACGGCGAATGAAAGTTTATTTGGCGTGCGGAATCTGAATGCGGCGCGAGTCGAGGGTGTGGCCACGGGCGAACCCGTGCCCTTGCCGTCTCACCCTCGCAGAGTTCTCCTGATCCGTCCGTGCAGCCGGAATAGCTTAAGATAGCGAGTTAGTTCCCCATGGTGAATTTTCTGCACAGTTTCGGGTCGCGACTGGCCACCGCCATTACCCTGTGCATCGCAATAATCACGTTACCCGCTCCCGCGCGCGCCGACCTCTCTGAGTCCGGACTCAATGCCACCTTACCCCTGGTCGTCATGATCGAGACCGCACAGAGCCAGGGCGCTGGAATTGTCTTCGCCGTCGACGACGGCTATGTCTACATCGCCACCATGTTCCATGTCGTCCGCAAAGAGGTGGATGGCGGGGCCAAGCCAGATCAACTCTTCAGCGACCTGAAGGTGCGCTTCCACCAGCGTCCGCTGACCGCTCTGCCCGCCGAACACCATGACGAAGCCAGTGCCGGGGACGACCTGGCGGTGATCCGCGTCCGCGTAGCTGGGCTGAACTTCAATTTTGCCCGGCAGGGCAAGTTCAAGTTGGGCCTCAAATCGCACGCGATCGGCTACCCTGCGGGCAAGCGATGGGGAGTGGCCTATGGGGATGGCCCCATCAGCGACATCACGGCCAACTTTGTGGAAGTGGATTCGGTCTTCATCAAGCCTGGCCACTCCGGCGGCGCTTTGATTGACCCCGATGGCCGCATCCTCGGGTTGGTCAAGGGTACTGACGGGACCTTGGCCCGGGCGCTCCGGATCGACCGCGCCCTGGAGATCTTGTCCCGCACGTTCAAACTGCCAGTTCAACTCACCGACGATAGCCAACCCACGCTGACCGCCGGCACCCCTCGACTCAACCAGAAGGACCAGGCCTACTACGTCTGGATTCCGCCCGGCACCTTCCGTATGGGCTGCTCCGAACAGCCCGAGAAAGACCAAGAGTGCGACAGTGACGAATTTCCCGCTCACGACGTCACCATTGGCCAAGGATTTTGGCTCGGCCAGACCGAAGTGACAGTTGGTGCCTACGAGCGCTTCCGCGCCGCGCAGAACGCTGCTCAACTTCCGACTGTGGACAGTTTCGGCCGCAAGATCAACACCGCTGCCGGTGATCCCCAACTGCCCGCTGTCGCCGTAACCTGGGACGAGGCGCAGGCCTATTGCTTCTGGGCCGGCGACGGCGGTCTGCGTCTGCCCACGGAAGCCGAATGGGAGTACGCCGCCCGCGCCGGCAGCCGTCAAAAGCGTTACGGGCCGCTCAACAGCATTGCCTGGTATGGCGATAACTCCGGGAAGCCGCTCGATAGCGCGAAACTCTGGCTTCAGGTGGGCAAGGACGCCACAAAGTATGGCGAACGCCTGAAGGCCAATGGCAATGGCCCGCATCCGGTGAAGGACCGGCTGAAGAATGCCTGGAACTTATACGACATGCTCGGCAATGTCTGGGAATGGACGGCCGATTGGTATCAACCGGACTACTACAAAAATTCTCCTGAGGCGGATCCGAAAGGGCCGGAACCGGCGAAGGAGCGTGTCCTGCGGGGGGCGTCCTGGTACATCGTTCCAGGGAGCGTCCGCGTGTCGTACCGTAGCAGGGTCGGGCCGTCGTACCGGAGCAGCGATATCGGCTTTCGTTGTGCCGGGGAATTCCGTTGAGTGTTTTCGGTTTTGAGTTTTTCAGGGGGGATGCAAGGGGGGCTTCCCCCCCTTGCACGTAAATTTTACGATGAGTGACCCAAGTAACCTGGCCGTGTTCGTCCAAAAGGCACACGACTTCAATCTCTGGGGGCTTCACTTCCGGGCCGCGATCCCGGCGGCAGATCAAAGCCGCCAAATCGTTTGGATGGCCCAGGTTTTCTGGTAGCAGGATCGAACGTCGGCCTGGGCCAATTTGTTTCTGAAACGCCGCCTCGAAAAAAATCGCCGGCCAGGGGGAAGCCCCCCCTTGCATCCCCCTGAAAGACTCAAAACCGAAGACACTCAACGGAATTCCCCGGCACAACGAAAGCCGATATAGTTGACCCGGACCGAAGGCACGCCCCTGAAACGGACCGACACGCGGACGAGCCCTGGATTGAAGTCCCAGGACCCCCCCCGCAGGACACGTCGATTCCCCGAAGTGGGCCCTGAGGGATCCTTCGCAGGCGTCTTTGCGTAGTAACTGGCATCGTACCAATCCGCAGTCCACTCCCAGACATTCCCGAGCATATCCTTCAAGCCCCAGGCGTTGGCTGCTTGCAGCCCCACGTCGTACGTCGTGGAGTTGCTGTTGGAGCGGTACCAGGCAATTTCGTTCAGGTCTCCGTATTGTGCCGCACGGGAGCCAGCGCGAGCCGCATACTCCCAATCCGCCTCGGTGGGCAACCGTAGACCAACGGTGGCGCAATATGCTTTCGCCTCGTCCCACGAAACCGATTCCACCGGCCTTTGTGGGCCCTTGAAATGGCTGGGATTCTTCCCGGTCACTTTCCGGTAGGCCTGCTGGGTCACCTCAGTCTGGCCCATCCAGAAACCCTTGCTGATCGCGACCGTGTGCGTAGGGAACTCATCCTCCTTGTCGCATTGTGGGTCCTTCGGCGCTTCGGAGCAGCCCATCCGAAACGAGCCATCCGGAATCCAGACGTAACTGAGCCCGTCCTTGGGGTTCGTGCGGCTAGTGCCGGCGGCCAGCGGCTGTGGCTTGCTCGGAAGAACTACCGGTTGGTGGCTATCGACGGCCTCCGCGGCGGCGAGTTGCACCGGGACGTTAAGGTCCTGCCGCAGCACCGCCAGGGCATGGTCAATCCTCAGGGCCTGAGCGGTGGCTCCGCCGGTCTGCTTCACCAGCCCGATAATGCGCCCCTCCTGATCGATCAGCGCTCCCCCCGAGTGGCCATTCTGGATCAGCGCCGTTTGCAAACGCAGCCAGATCGATCCAATCGCGCTAACGGAGGCCGGCTGATAGGTCACTCCCCACCGCTCCCCCTCGGGCTGGCCAATGGCGTAGGCGAAGGTGCCCTTGGTGAGCCCAGCGGGGTTCCCAAGGCGTGCGAGATTAAAGCTGCGGCCCCCCAAGGGCACCCGAATCACAGCCAGGTCGTGTTCCGGACTCGCGTCTTCGAAATGCGTCGCGGTCACCGGATCGTTTGGGCTTTGCCGGAAACGCACCGTGAGATTCGAGGCCCGAACGTCTTCGCCACCGCCCGGTTCGCGCTGGCGGACCACATGGAACATCGTTGCGATATAGACATACCGCTCGTCGATGCCCACCACCACGCCGGCCCCATAACCCAGTGAGCCCTGAATCATCACCACCAGCTTCTCGGCGGCCTGCAGCCCAGGATGATCGCCGGTGATCTGCGCCGGCGTCAACGTGACCAGCACACTCAGCGCAAAAAACGCGCGGAGGTGTGTGCCGAAAGTGGTGGACTTGTTGGCCATGCGGCTAACTCACTAGCTTACAATCATCGCCCTACGACGTGACTTTCATCCACCGCAATGCCGACATCAAAATGGCAAACACCGAAGCCGCACTGCCCCACCACAGCCACAACTCACTGCGGGCGGCGATCCACTGCAGGTAACTCGGCATCAGGCTGCGCCGATTCGGTTCTTCTCCGGCCTCCATGCCGCGTACGGTGGCGAAAAGTTGTATCTGCAAACCCTCCGCGGCGGGCGAGATGCTGCGCAATTTCCCCGCGAAGGAGCCGAAGGAGATCGTCTCCGAAGGCCGCAGCAGCAAAGGCTTGCCGTTGAGAGAATTGAGATAGATGGTGCCGGTCCGCACCGAAGAGGTCCGGCGGAGCGACGGGGCATCCCCCAGGTAGTCTTCTTCGGAAATCAGGGCCAGGTTCTCGACGTCGATCTGCCGGGCAAACTGCAGCGGCGTAGTCTCCAACGGGGTCAGGCGCAGCGTACTGCGTTGCCCGATGCGCAACTGAATCGTCGTATTCTCCAACTCGCGGTTCAGCCGCTGATCGCCACAATTGGTATGCACCCTGGCTCGGCCGCTAATGGAAATGGTGGAGTGGATCTCCTCAGAAGATTTTGGCGGCGCGGAAAAGGCAATTTCGGTGTGCCGTTCCCTGCGCTCCAGACCCAATCGCCAACCCTTCGGAACCTCCACCGTTTGCAGATTGATGGCATCTCCATCCAGAGGCTTCGCGTTGGGCTCAATGTCGAGAGTACAATCGCCGTCTCCCGCGCTGAGGTCGCCAATCCCCGCCAGTGAATCGGCCTGCAAGGTGCTCAACAGCGCCTTTTCCAGGATCTGCTGTTTCTGGGGCAGCGTCGCCTTGAAGGCGCTTACCGTGACATCGAGTTCAATTTGCGTCTCGCGCTCGTGTTTCAAAATCAGGAACGAGACCAGCGCCAGAGGGATGACAAAAGCGATGGCCGGAATTGACCATTGCCGCCACGGCCGCTGTCCTGCCGCCAACTTCACCATCCGGTTCAACCGGTCAAAATCCTGCTTCGGTAGCTCCCCCGTTTCAATCGTCTGCTCCACCAACTTCTTTCGCTCTTTCGCGATCAGTTTATTGAGCTTGTCCATGATGTTACTTGCCGCGCGAATAGACCAGGAACTCGCCAGTGGAGGCAATACCGACCTTGGTTTTCCCTGTCACGTTCACCCGGTAGATGCCCTCAAGGGGCAGGGCAGGGAAGGGAATGACAATACGTTCCCTGGCCAGAAACGATCCTTTGCCCAGGCTCTGATTCGTCAGGACTGCCTTATCCCCCGGCGCCGTGATCGAGAGAAACACATCGCTCAAATCACTCGGAGAAACCACGACCAGTTGCAGCGGCCCCTTGACGGTGGTGGCGGTCCGGACCGGAAGGTAAACCCTTTGCGGACGAGCATTCACCGTTGCCGAGGCCCACGCCACCAGTCCAACGTTGCCCGGCTGGATGTACTTGGCAATCACGTCCGTATTCCACTCGTAGTTGACCTCACTCCCGCGCGCCATCGCATCCAGGCGATAGAAGGTGCGAGGCTGGAGCGGAAAGGCCTGAATGTGAACCTGCACTGGCTCCTTGTAGGAGCATTGCACCGTCAACCTCGGTGGCCACGGGCCGGACACAGCCTTGCCCACCGTCAAGGAGGCGACCAACAAGTTGCCAAAGCTGCCGGCGACATCCTGGGAATAGAGTCCTTCACAGCGGCCCTTGCGGTCCATGTAACGATCCGGATCTTTCGAGTTCACCAGCTTGAGCAGTTCCTCATCGCAAGGACCTTCGGACGTCTGGGCCGCCGCCACGCACCCTGCCGCACACCCAATCAGGACCATCCACCATCGCATTCTGCGCCGTTCCTCCAGGAATCCAATATACCGCTCACCCGGCTCGTGAAACCCGCAGACCACTCCGTCGCGGGCGATGACCGGGTAACGTCATTCGCAGCCTGCCCAGGAATCGAACCCAGCAGCATAAAAAAGCGCCGCGCGACTCTGGTGAGAGCCGCGTGGCGCTTTTGCTTGAGGTGCTTCTAGTTTGTGACGAAAACTAACGTCGTCGTCGCCGTGGCTCCGTTCGCGTCAGTTACCCGAAAACTAACCGGAAACTGTCCCGCCATCATGTTGGAGCCACCTATGGTGACACCACCGGTGCCACTCATGGTGCCACTAATGGTTCCATTCATCGCGAGTGAGAGATTTCCCGGCAGGTTGCCGCTGGCGACTGAGTAGGTGTAAGGCGCCATCCCGCCTGACGCCTGGAGAGTTGTGCTGTAACTCTGGCCGAAGGTAGCCATCGGAACAGAGGTGGTGGTGAAAACGAGTCCCGAGGTTCCAGTGATCACCATGGTGTAGGCCTTCTGGATCTGGACTCCGGTGGAGTCAGCCAACCGGAGAATGATCGGAAAGCTTCCGACGCTCGTCGCCGTCCCCGAAAACACTCCGGAGGGCGACATGCTGATTCCCGGAGGCAGCGTTCCTCCCACCAGTGTCAGCATGTAGGGAGCCGTGCCACCGCTCGGAGAAGCCGTGAAGTTATAGGCCGCTCCGATTGTGCCATTGGGTAGCGTGGTCGCCGACATATTCAGGTTGGTGGACGCGGTCGTTAGGGTCAACGCCTGGACCCCTGTCGCCCCGCTGCCGTCCTTCACCATAACCGTGAAGGTGGAGACGCCATTGTTCGACGGCGTACCCGAAAGTAATCCCGAGTTCGATAACGAGAGTCCGGACGGGAGCGACGAACCGGTGTTCAGATTGAACGTATACGGCGCCTGCCCACCGGTCGCGGTCAGCAGGAAGGCATACGCCGTCCCGGCCGTGCCGGAGGGGAGACTCGAACCGATCGTGATCGCGTCAGCCATCTTGACGGTGATCGTCAAGGCCATGGTAGCCGTGGCGCCGGTCGAATCAGTGATTCGCAGGGCGACCGGAAACGAACCCGGGGCAGTCGCCATGCCGGCCAGGACTCCGTTGGACGCCAGAGTCAAGCCAGCCGGAAGTGTGCCGTCGGCCAAAGTGAAGGTGTAAGGTCCTGTGCCGCCCGTGCCACTGACGGTCGCAGAGTAAGGAGTGCCGACGACGACATCAGATACCTGATTGGCGGCGAAAGCAAGTCCCATACGATTGATGACCAGGACGTAACTGAAGGACGATACTGCACCACTGGCGTCCGTGGCCTTCAACCTGATGACGTACGCGCCGGCGGCGCTCGGCGTCCCGGAGAGCGTACCGTTCGGGCTCAGCGTGAGGCCAGGAGGAAGTGTGCCACTTTCGAGCGAGTAAGTGGTCGCGCCGGTCCCGCCAGCGGTGGTAAAGGTGTAGGTGTAAGCCCGCCCCTCTTGACCTGCCCCCGGAGTCGCCCCGACCATCGTAATGTTCGAAGCATTGATATCGAAGAAGTAGGTCACCTGCGATGAGGCCCCGCTACCGTCGGTGACTCGTATCGTGAACGGCGCCGCCGAGGTGCCTCCCACCACTCCGGACAATACGCCCGCGGAACTCAACGTCAGACCCTGCGGTAGAGTGCCGGAAGCGAGAGCAAAGGTATAAGGTGACGTTCCAGACATCGCCTGGAGAGTCGTGCTGTAGGACTGATTCTGTCTCGTCGCAGGTAGTACCAGGGTGGTGAAAGCCACTCCGGGGCCGGAGATGACAACCGCTACGGTTGTCTGGGAGCTGGCGGCCGTGGCGTCTGTGACCTTGATGGTCGCAATATAGAGCCCACTGCTGGTGGGGATACCCGAGACGTTGCCGTTCTGGCCGAGGGTCAAGCCGGACGGCAGCGTTCCGGAGACCAAAGAGAAGACGTAGGGGGCGGTGCCGTTCGTGACGCTGAGCGTCGAGGTGTACGGCTGACCGACAGTGCCGTTTGCCAAACCCGCCTTTGAAAGCGACTGCCCCGCGGTCTCGATGTTGATCATCAGAGGAATCTGGGCAACCTGATTCGCGCCGTCGAAGGCCCGGACGACAAAGCGGTAGAGGCCAGAGGCCGTCGGCGTGCCGACGAGTAACCCGTCCATGTTGAGTGTCAGGCCTGGCGGTAGCTTGCCCGTGGACATCAGGAATAGAAACGGAGCGGTACCGCCCGATGTACGCAGGTTGGTCGCGTACTTCATGTTGACCAAACCGTCCGGAAGATTGGAGGTGGTGATGCCGAAGTTTCCGGTATTGATGTTCAGAACAATCTCGGAGGTGCTGGTGAAACCGGCGGCGTCCGTTACTCGAATCGTGAGAGGAAAGGATCCGGTCGACGTGGGTGTGCCGCGTACAGCGCCCGCGGGAGAAAGCGTTACGCCGGGCGGCAACGTGCCGCTCATGATGGTGTACGTATAGGGCGCCGTACCGCCCTGCGTCCGAAGGCTGTTCATGATCGCCGTGTTCACCGCAAAATTCGGGATCGTGTTTGCGAGGATTCGCGGTGAGGATGCGCCCACCAAAAGAGTGTAGTTCGACTGCGTGAGCGCGCCAGTGGAGTCTGTCGCTTGAACGGAAAAATTGTAAGTGCCCACCGTTGTGGCGGTTCCGGTAATCGTTCCCATATTCGAAATCGTCAGACCCGGAGCGAGAGCTCCTGAATTCACCACATACGTGTACGGTCCCGTGCCGCCAGTGGCCAGGATAGTCTGGGTGTAAGGCATACCCGCTGACGCACCGGACAGGGAAGTCGTCGCCAGGCTCAAGTTAGTGGAAGAGATTCGGACGGTCATCGCCGCTTGATAGGAGTTACCGATGGCGTCGGTAACTCGGACGATCATTGGGTACGCGCCAGCCGAGGTCGGAGTGCCAGAAACCCGGCCAACCGATGTGATCGTCAATCCCGGAGGAATCGATCCCCCGCCCATCACCAGGTCGAAGGAATAGGAAGCTGTGCCGCCTTGCGCCCTGAGGCTCGTGTCGTACGCGGTGCCCACTGTGCCTTCCGCCATCACGTTGGTGATCTGGAGACCAGTGCCGCTCGTCACCCGTAGTGTCAGGTTGCTCAGGCCGGTCAAGTTCAAGGAATCGGTGCTCTGGACTGAGAAGCTATACAGCCCCGCGGACTGAGGCGTTCCAGAGAGAATGCCGGCGGACGTGAGCGTCAAACCGGAAGGCAAGCTTCCGGACGATACCGAGTTGTAATAGGGGCTCGTTCCTCCAGTTGGTGCGAGCGTCAGGCTATAGCTTTGGCCCGCAGAACCGGGCGGTAGCACCGTTCCAATCGTGATGGCTGCGGGAACGCAGACCGCAGCCAACAAACCGAGAGCGATAACGGGAAAAAGTCTTGGTGAGTTACAGTGGGGTACATTGTGCATAAAGAATCTCATTCACATGAGAGATCCGTCACGACGGAAGTTGTTTCGTCATTTCCTATTTCGCTTGGGCCTCTCTCCGCTTTCAAGCTTGGGCAACCGCGACTCAGATTGTTGGAGTGATTTGCTTGCAGGCGAAGCCATACACCGACCTCGTGAGAAGTCATCGACAGGCATGAGATAACGACGCACACCACCCGCTTCTCGTGCAGCAGGGAAGCGTCCCGCGACACGAGGAGTGAGTGGTGTGCTTGTAAGTTGTGTAAAAGTAAAATCAGCCGTACGAAAGCACAAATGCTAACAACGACTCATGAGAAACCAGAGAACGACAAGGACGCCGGGGACGCCCATCATCCAAGCAACTGCGTATTTCATATATATCTCCTTAAATTATGATGTCTAATAGCGCTGCGGCAGCCATGGGGACGCAGTGTTTCGGGCGACCGCAACGCACGGCAGCGCGCTCGAATTCATCCTCGAGAACCCCTGGGGGCCCTCGCGGATTTTCGGCGTCGGGTGATTCACGGCCCTGGCCGGTGTACCCGATACCTCGCCCGCCCACCGCGGATCAGCCGGGTGTAGCGGGGGAGAGGCAAAAGGCTGAGATGGTTTATCGTCGAGTCTCCTTCACGGCCTTGGCTCCCTTTTGCACCTTTTCGCCAGCAGTGCGGGCCGCATCTTTCGATTTGTCCGCCACCTTCGTCGCCGTGTTCTTGGCGGAGGTAGCCGCCTGACCGATCGTCTCTTTAGCTTTGTTCTTTAAGTTGCTCATGGTCTTCTTTCTGCACGACGACGGCTGGAGATTGATCGTGGTGCGAGATTTTCCCGTGCACTTGGAGGGCCGTTTGGGGAAACGTGGATGAATCCATCGGTTTGCAGGTCCGCCAGTCACTCGAGAGGGGGCGTTGAAGGAATGCCCAGGCTTAACAAAGAGCAAAGATTTTCATCTTGGCGCTCCAACCGTGCCAGGGCCATAACGGTCAGACCTCACCCGGCGAGTGGGTGCGCGATTACCTGATCGTTCGGAAGAACAATCCACAAAGCCCGCGTCACCTGAAGGGGCATCGATGGCGGTCACCCCGCGGCCGAACACGATCTGCTTTCGCGTGATCAGGCTCTCCGGTGTGTATCCGAAGCCACGCAAGCCGCGAACGATCTGTCGCGTCCGCACTTTCGATGCGTCCTTCCATGACTCTTGCAAGCCGAAACGCCAGTGCAAATCGACGTTCCTGGTCCGGCTCAAAGTCCCGCCCGAAGTGATTGAGCGGGTTGGCGGCTTCGCTGAGTTCTTGAAACTCCGGCGTAGGCACGGCCCCGATTCGGATGGCAGCACATTGTCGGGGGCAAGTCGCAACCCCAAATCTATGATTTCGAGCGCCCTGTCTTCTTTGTCGCAATGAACCAACAGCCACGCCAACCTTGAACAGTCTGTCGCGTCTCCTTCCAAGATCATTCGCTCTATTGCCGACGCTAGGCGTCGAGCAAATTTCCTTCGTACCAGACGGAGGCCAGTGACCGCTGCTTCTACTCGAGGTCAACCGATGCAAGTCTTACTAAGCTGCTTTTGCTATACTCCTATCTTGCAAAGGGTCTGCGCAATTCTGTTGATGGCTGTATTCAGCATCTCGCTGATCGCGCCTGCCCTTACTCTCGAACCTGAACCAAAACTCCCTGCTTGTTGCCGTCGGGATGGTAAGCACGGCTGCGCAACGCTCAAGAGCCGATCGAGTGAGCAGTCTGGGCGTCCCATTCTCAAAGGTCGCGTTCATTGCGAGTCTTATCCTACAGGCAACGCGATCCCGGCAGCCGCGAAGGTGATCATCGCTCAACCCGTGCACCGCATCGGTCCCTGTTGCGTCTGTAATGCGCAACTTAGTCAACCGGTTCAAGTCCAGCATCGTCGGTCAATGTCTCGTGCTTGGCGACAACGCGGTCCGCCGGTCGATCCCCAGGTCTAAAACGCCCCTCCCAGCGATGCCTTCTCGCGGAAACGGTACCCATCGGATCGCTTGCGTATTGAGATACATTGCTGAGCGCCAGCCCCAGCTCGCCGGGCGTCACGCCTTCTTTGCCGAAGGCCAGCACCATAGAGCGGAGAGTCGATGGTATTCGATAGCAAATGCTTGTCACTCTCCTTCGTAACTTGGCCTACCGAAGCACGGTGGTCCACCCGGCACAACTGCCGGTATCCGCGAGAATCAGTAACTGAAGTTAGGCCCATTGCGATAGCTATCGGTACGGAGTAAAGCGCACTTACGCCTCTGCCGTTGCCCGGAACGGTCTGCCGTGAAGTCTGCCAATGGATAAGTGGCCGGCAAAGGCGATTGCTTGGGAGGCCCGCGAAATTGCGCGCGAACTGCTTCGCCAAGCCAACGTTGAGAGGAAAGCTCAACAACTCCCGTGAATCTACGGCTTTAAAGCGACAACTGAGGAGTTTCCCTATGTGTAAATCGAGACATTCAAGATCGCACGCTGCGTCGACAGCCGGATTGCTCAACAGGCGTCTGGCAGGTGTGCTTCTCGTGTTGTGTCTGCCCGGGCTTGGACAAGTGCGGCGAGCCGATCCTCCCGCCACCAAGCAAAGCGGTATGCCCTATCTCGCCAACTCTCCCAACGGGACGATCTATCTCTCGTTCCTTGACTTCCTCGGCAGCGAAGGCCACGCCCTGCGAGTTGCTCGTTGGACGGGCTCGGGCTGGAGCGCGCCTGAAACCGTCGCTCAGGGAAAGAACTGGTTCGTCAACTGGGCCGACTTTCCATCCATTGCCGCCTTGCCCGATGGCTCAATGCTGGCTCATTGGTTGGCCCGGCCCGCGGGAGGAGGCCGTTACGGTTACGGAATTCATGTGGCGAAGCGAGGCAAGGACGGCCAGGGATGGCGTGAGATTCACGGGATGAATCTGGATGGTAAAGAAGACTACGCGGGCTTCCTGACGTTCATCCCCAACTCGCCCGGAGCCATCTATCTCGCGCCACCGGCCGCCGCCAAACCGGGCGCCCACTACCACGAGGGCGCCGACGAGGAAGGCCACCGCAAGACCGTGCGATTCGTCTTGTTTGGCTCTGACTCGATGGCCGCCAAAGACCTCGAACTCGACTCCGATGCCTGCAGTTGTTGCCAGACGGCGATCGGGCGAACGCGCGACGGCTACGTTGCCGCTTACCGGGACCATTCCGCCGGGGAGATTCGCGATATCTCCGTTGTTCGCTACCACAATGGAGCTTGGACCCAGCCGCGAACGCTTCATGCCGATGGCTGGAAAATCAATGGCTGTCCCACCGACGGGCCCTCGATTGCCACGCAGGGTAACCAGGCCGGTATTGTCTGGCTCACCCGCGTCGGCGGGCAGGCCAAAATTCAGGTGGCGCTCTCGCGCGACGGCGGTTCAACGTTTGGCGCACCCACACGCGTGGACGAGGGCAATCCCCTGGGCCGGGCGTCGTTGACCGTGCTCGACGGCAAGAGTTATGTCGCCATCTGGCTGGAAAAGAAGGGCGATAGCCAGTTAGAAATCCGGGTCCGGCGGATTGCCTTCGATGGACGCAAATCCGAGTCGATGGTGATTTCCGTAGCTCCGTTGGGACGAGAAACCGGCTTTCCCAAGGTTGCCGTTTCCGGCCACCAGATGATCGTTACCTGGCGCGACGGACAAGTTCGCGCCGCAAGCATATCCAAAACCGAATTAGTGAAAAAGGAACTGTTGTGAGTTATCAGAATCGACATCGTCTTCAGATTGCCTCGGTGCTTCTGTTCATGTCTCTCAGCCGCGGATTCGCCTCCGCGCAAGCGTCAACGGCGACTTTGTCCGGAACCGTTCAGGATGAGCGCGAGGCCATGGTCACCTCCGCAACCATCACTCTCCGCGACTCCAGGCGCGGAACCGAGAGACAGATCGCGTCGGACAATGCCGGTGCCTTTGTGCTGAATCAGCTCCCCCCCAGCATCTACGAACTCTCCGTGGAAAAGACTGGCTTTACTAAGGCCCGGTTTACAGAATTGACGATCAATGCGAACGACCAAAGCTCGCTCCAGATCAAGCTGAAGGTCGCCGCGCAAGGCGACAACGTTACCGTCATCGCGGCTGCGTCCCTGGTCAGCGAATCGCCGGCCGTGGCGACGGTCGTGGACCGCGGGTTCATCGAGAACCAGCCATTGAATGGCCGCAGCTTTCAGACGATGATCAACCTCTCGCCCGGCGTCGTTCTGGCCCCTTCGGGATTGGTCGACGCCGGTCAGTTTTCGGTAAACGGCCAGCGCACCGGCACCAATTACTTCACAGTGGACGGCGTCGGTGCGAATTTTGGTCTGCCCTTCGCCACCACGCCCTACGAAGGCGCTGGCGGCGGCGTTCCGTCGTTCTCCGCTCAAGGCAGCACCAGTGCCCTGGCGTCGGTCGACGCGGTGCAGGAGTTTACGATCCAAACGTCCACTTACGCTCCGGAATACGGGCGGCAACCTGGCGCACAGCTGGCGATTGTCACCAGATCCGGTACAAATACCCTCCACGGATCAGCATTCGACTATCTTCGCAACGATAAGTTAGACGCCAATAGTTGGTTCGGTAACTTCAATGGCTTGAACCGCCCGGCCCTTCGCCAGAATGATTTCGGCTTCACCGTCGGCGGGCCGGTGCGCCTTCCGAAGGTCTATGATGGCCGAAATCGGACATTTTTCTTCGTTTCGTACGAAGGACTGCGGCTGATCCAGCCGGTGATCTCCGTGCCCTCCCGCGTACCGTCTTTGGCCGCCAGGGAAAGCGCCACGGGCGTCATTAAGAGCCTGCTGGAGGCCTATCCGCTTCCTGTCGCCCCGCCGCTAGCGGCGTCTCCCGCTGAGACCCCCTATATCACCAGCTTCTCCAATCCCTCCAACCTGGATGCCACCAGCTTCCGGATCGATCACAGTCTCTCCTCACGAGTGACTCTCTTCGGCCGCTATAACTACGCTCCTTCTGAAAGCCGCGAACGGGGCCGCTTTGTGACGCCGAGCTTCGTCGCCACCTTGCCTGGACGGACGAAAACTCTCACGCTTGGCGCAACTACTCTGCTCAACACGGCCATCAGCAATGATGTACGTTTCAACTGGAGCGAATCTTACGCGGCGCAAATCTATAAGCAAGACACGTTCGGTGGCGCGAAAGTGCTTACCAACGATCTCCTGTTTCCGGCCTTCGCGAACCCGGAGACTTCGCTGTACTATCTCACCATCGGCGCCGGCGACGAGAACACCATCAGCCCGGGGACCTTCAGCGCCAATACCCAGAAGCAGTTCAATCTCGTCGACACCTTGAGCTGGAATGTTGGCCGCCATTCCTTCAAGTTTGGCTTCGACTATCGCCGGCTTGCGCCTTCCATCGGCGGCCGGCTTTATTCGAAGGTACTTACGGTTCCCACGATTACCCAGTTAGTTACCGGGGTGATTCCCACGGCTGAAGTCCGGCAGGTGGATACCTTCCTTGAACCGCGTTACCACAATAGTTCTCTCTTTATGCAGGACGCCTGGCGCATCGCTCCCCGCTTTACTTTGACTTACGGTATGCGTTGGGAGGTGAATCCCGCTCCGTCGGAGGCAAACGGAAATCCTCCCCTTACTGTTACTGGTCTGGCCAGCCCCTCAACCACGCAGTTGGCGTCCGCCGGCTCCAAACTCTACGAGACCACTTATCGCAACTTTGCTCCTCGCATCGGTATCGCTTATCAGCCATTCCGTCATCGGGGTACGGTCATTCGTGGCGGCTTTGGCGTCTTCTATGACCTCGGCTACGCTTTCACCGGTACCGCATTCACCCCGAGTAACTATCCGTACTCGCGCAGCCGACTGCTTTCCAACGTCTCCATCACCGATCCCGCTCTCTTCGGCGAAGCCGGGGCACTCAATCCGAACCCGCCTTACCCCCGTCTGTTTGCCTACGCCGACGGCTACAAACTTCCCTACACGTTGCAATACAGCCTCGCCATTGAGCAGCCGATTGGCAATGCCAATTCGTTCTCAATATCCTATGTCGGCGCCGCGGCCCGAAGGCTCGCCCGCGTGGAGAGCTTGCGTCCCCAAGTGCTCCAGAATCCGAACTTTACCCGGGTTGACTTCGTGAACAATCAGGGCTACTCCGACTACAACTCGCTTCAGACCCAGTTCAAACGCCGCATGACTCGTGGCCTGCAAGCCCTCGTCTCTTACACCTGGTCGAAGTCACTCGATACGGCCTCGGATGAATCCATTACCAACCTTCAGGCTCCCGTCTCGCGGTTAGGCGCCGCCTCTGACCGTGGTCCGTCTTCCTTTGACTTCCGTCACGTCTTCACGGGGTCGGCCAGCTACGAGATCCCGGTCCCAACCGGCAATCGTGTCGCGCGCGCCGTCTTGGGCGGCTTTGCCTTCGATTCCGTCGTCCGCTTGCGGACTGCCTCGCCCGTAACCGTCGTTACCGGGCGTGACCCGCTTGGCCTGGGCCTCACCAACGTCGCACGCCCCGATGTCGTTCCCGGTGTGCCGCTCTACCTCTACAGCGATGCGTTCCCGGGGGGCAAGCGTTTCAATCCCGCCGCTTTCGACGGCAACACGCCATTGGCCCAGGCTCGCCAGGGGACCCTCGGCCGCGGAACGCTACGCGGCTTCGGACTTCAGCAGATCGACCTCTCGCTGCGGCGCAAGTTCCGCATCCTTGAAGGCCTAAACCTCGATTTCCGCGCCGACGCCTTCAATCTTTTAAATACCCCGAACTTCGCCAATCCCACTGGCGTGCTCACGAACAACAACTTTGGCCGATCCACACAGATCCTCGGTACCGGATTGGGCGGGCTGAATCCGCTCTTTCAGGTGGGCGGGCCTCGTTCGATACAGTTGGCCTTGAAGCTGCAGTTCTGACAAGTTTGCTTCTCGCTAAACGTTAGCGGCAGCAGCTAATGGACGGCGGCACTTGCTTGGGAAGCGATTCGAGGAGTAACTCTCCAGAACTCCCTTTAGGTGCATGGGTTTCTGGTGGCCGACTACATCTTGGAGCACATTCGGGTGATCGCCCGAACCACTTAGGCGTCCTGGTGATCGTGAAAGAAGTCTACGATGGCCAACTTCTTGTGCTCGGAGATCTGATTGGTGAGCTTGTCCATGTCGATTCGCGGCATCGGCCGAAACGCTTTCGCGATCGCGATGTTCTGCTCGATGTGTTCCATCTTCGGCATGCCGCAAACTGCTGAAGCCACCGGCAGGGACATCGAATAACGAACCAGATTCTCGATGGACGTCTCGCCCAGGAGTTTCTCCTGCGCGAAGACCTTCATCGCCGTCACGCCCATCTTCTTCTTCAACGCCACCGGCAGCGCAATCTGCTCAAAGCTGCGCGGCATTCCGTCCACCATGCCCAGGCGGCCGGCATTTAGCGCCATCTGCGTCGAGTTGAAGTCGTGCCGTTCGAGGGCCGTCTTCAATACTTCCGGATTCGTATGGCACGTAATGCCGATATTCCTTGCCACCTTCTGGTCACGCAGCTTGTAGAGAACCTTCAGCACTCCGGCTTCCGCTTCCGCAAGATCCTGCGCGCTGGTGAGCGAATGGATATGCAGCAGGTCGACGTGGTCGGTCTTCAGCCGCTTGAGCGACCCTTCGATCATCCGCGCCGCGCCATCGGCATCGCGGGCGCCCACTTTGGTCACCAGAAACACCTTGTCCCGGCGGCCGACGAGCGCCTCGCCCACCCAGCTTTCGCTGAGTCCGTTGCCGTAACCCTGCGCCGTATCGACGTAGGTCACGCCGAGGTCGAGTGCCCTGTGCAAAGCCGGAATGGCGGCTTCCGGCGTCTTGTAGGCCAGAAAGCGGCTGCCGCAGCCGAACGCTAACGCCGAGACGCGGGCGCCGGTTGAACCCAGCAGCCGGGTGGGCATTTGGGACTCGGCGTGCAGAGGCGCAAGCGAGGCCATGGCGGATGCAAAGAGGAAGTCGCGGCGGGAGCCAGTCATAGCGTCATTCTACTCCAAGCAGGTGCAGCACCACGCCGCGGGTGTGCGGATGGGTTCGATGCTCAAAAACATAAACGCCCTGCCATGTTCCAAGGGCCAGGGCGCCATTTACCAGCGGGATCGACAGCGATACGTCCGTCAGCGCGGCGCGAATATGGGCGGGCATATCGTCCGGGCCTTCAATCGTATGGCGGTAGAGGCGATTGTCCTCGGGCACCAGCCGGATAAAGTGCTGGTTCAGGTCATGAATCACGTCGGGGTCGGCGTTCTCCTGAATGGTCAGCGACGCCGACGTGTGCTGAATAAAGACGGTCAGCAATCCGGTGCGGAACTGCTGTTCGACGACCCAACTCTCGATCTGGCGGCTGATGTCGTAGAGGCCTTGGCCGCGGGTGCGAACCTCCAGGCGGTGCGTGGCTTGTTGCATGCAGCTCCAAGTATGGCAGGCTGATTTCATGTACCGGATCTGTTTAGCAGCTTGGACAATGGTGGCGCAGGCGCAACTCCCGCCCGGCGCGGTCACCGCCGATGCGTTGCGCGCGCACGTCTCATTCTTGGCCTCCGACGCATTGGAGGGCCGCAACTCGCCAAGCAAAGGACTGGATATCGCCGCCGAGTACATCGCTTCCCGCTTCCGGGCCACCGGTCTGAAGCCGATGGGCGACGACGGCTACTTTCAGACTGCCGATTGGACGCGCAGCCAGGTGAATCCGGAAGGCTTCGTCCTGGCGCTGGAGTCCGCCGGTAAACGCTATGACATCGCCTATAGCGACGTGACGATGGATGCCGCGCCGGCCACCTCTCTCGAGGGCGTCGCCGTCGTGAAGCTGTCCATGGAGGAAGCCGCCATTGCGCCGGATGAAGCCATCCGGGGCAAGGCGCTGCTGATCGGCCTTCCGCCCATCGATCGCACCGTCGGGCAGCGCTTCGGCGCCCTCCGCCGGCGCTTACTGAAGCTTTCTCCCGCCGCCGCCATCTTCATCGCCGAAGGCGCCGTGCCCCCCTCGCGCGGCGGCGCGACCCTCCGCTCCCCGGCGGACACCCCCTTGCTGCCCATCGTCGTCGTGCGCAAGCCGGAACTCGCCACGCTTACCGAGGCTAAACTCACGCTGAAGCTGGCCGCCGCGATCGAGACGCCCGCCAGGATGCGCAACGTCGCCGGGCTACTGGAAGGAACTGACCTGAAGGACCAGGTGCTCATCGTCAGTGCCCACTATGACCATCTGGGGCTCGCCGCCTCAGGCAAGGACGTCGTCTTTAACGGCGCCAACGATAATGCCAGCGGTGTCGCCGGCGTGCTGGAAGTGGCGGCGTCCCTCGCGAAGCTCCCGACGCGTCCGCGCCGCAGCATTCTGTTTCTGACATTTTTTGCTGAGGAGAAGGGCCTGCTCGGTGCCCGCCACTACACCCTGCATCCCCTGGTGCCCCTCTCCCAAACCATCGCCGACTTGAACTTCGAACAACTCGGACGCACCGATTCCAGCGAAGGCGCCAACCTCGACATGGTGAACATGACCGGCTTCGATTTTTCGGACGTCAAGACGGCTTTGGCCGCGGCGGGTGCGCTTACCGGCGTGCGGCTGGTGAAGCACGAGAAGGCCAGTGACCAGTTCTTCGGGGCCAGCGACAATCTACCCTTCGCCGAAAAATGCGTCGTCGCCCACACCGTCAGCGTGACCTACGCCTTCCCGGACTACCACCAGTTGGGCGACGAATGGCAGAAGCTCGACTACGACAACATGGCCAAAGTCGTGCGCATGTTGGGCACCGGAGCGCTGTTCCTGGCGGATCAGGCCTCCCGCCCCGTCTACGATGCGGAGAATGCCGCGACCGCTAACTATCGTGCTTGCCACCCTTAAAGTGAAATCTCAATTCAGGTCTCTACCCTGATTCAATACCCGGTTTCGAATTAAGCCGTAGGTCGTTGATTCCGCTAGACGAATTCGTTCCTCTGCGGTAGGGTGTTGGGAGGAGAGACTTCAAGTTGGAACTGAATATTGAAGAACTGCGCAAGCGCGTCGAGACCTTAACCGATCAGGCCCTGTTGGAGGTGAACCCCGACGACTTGGTGGATAGCGCGCGCGCCGTCTATGAAGCCGAGCTGGCTTCGCGTGGCCTTGCCTGGAGCAAGGCTCCCGAGGTAGACGAATCCGGCCCACTGCCGCTCAGCAAGGAAGACCTGGTGTCGCTAGGCAAATTCGAGACGGTGGATGAAGCACGCTTTGTCCGAACCATGCTGGAGAATGAGGGCATTCCCGCGTTGTTCGTCGGCGAACTTAC
The DNA here is from genome assembly GCA_022843605.1 of Bryobacter sp. GTDB lineage: Bacteria > Acidobacteriota > Terriglobia > Bryobacterales > Bryobacteraceae > JALHNI01. The sequence continues at coordinate 29,973 of JALHNI010000019.1, read as the reverse complement.
ACCGGGCAAGGCCGGCGGCGATCCGCTGGCGGGCCTGGAGTTGATGACCCCGGCGAGCTTCTTTGAGCAGGCACAACTCGTCTTGAATACCGAAATCTCAGAAGAGGAACTGGCGCGGCAGGCAGAGGCGGCTGGGGGGCCGGTCGAAGGCTAAGTTATCCTGTGGGTTGAGCCAAATGACCAAGTCCGTTGTGATCTTTGGCGCCGCGGGACAACTCGGCGTCGAATTGGTGCGCGAGTTTTCGGCGCGCCGTTGCCAGGTGCATTCCTTCACGCGCCGCCAGATAGACCTCACCGATGGCGCCCAGATTCGGCGCGCCATCGAGCAATCGCAACCCGACGTTGTCCTCAACGCCGCGGCCTACAATATGGTCGATCTGGCGGAGCAGGACCCCCAAGGTGCTTACGCTGTGAATGCCTTGGCCGTCCAGGCCATGGCCGTCGCCTGCCGGCAGTTCGACTCGAAATTCGTTCACTTCTCTACCGACTACGTTTTCGATGGCCTGAAGCGTGCGCCCTATGTCGAAACCGATGCCACTCACCCTCTCGGCGCTTACGCTGTCTCCAAGTTGGCAGGTGAACTCTACGCCCAGGCCTACCTCGACGCGCTCGTGATCCGCACCGCCGTCGTCTTCGGGCCGGGTGGGCGCGCCACGCCGCGGGGCAACTTCCTGGAAACCATGCTCAAGAAGGCGGAAGAACAGCGCACCACCGGCAAGCCCCTCCTCGTCGTGCAGGATCAGACGGCATCGCCCACCTCCGCGCCCTGGCTGGCCGCCCGCACTGCCGACTTGGTCGACTTGGGCCAAACCGGTGTCTTCCACGGAGGCGGCGAACAACCGGTCACCTTCTACGACTACGCCCGCCTGATCTTCCGCGCCGCCAAACTCGACGTCAATCTACAACCCGCTGATGAACGCCAATTCCGCACGCCAGCCCGCCGCCCGAAATACTCGGTCCTGCGGAACGAGCGTATGCAATCGCTGGGGCTCGCCCCGATGCCGGATCTGGAGTCACTCGTCGCCGCCTACCTCGAAGGGCGTTAGACTCAAGGGGAAGGAGTTTTACCCATGTCCGTAGCCCGAGTTACTGAAATCATTTCCAGTTCGAAGAAGAGCTTTGACGACGCTGTCGAGCTAGGCATTGCCCGCGCCTGCAAAACCCTCGACAACGTCACCGGCGCCTGGGTGCAAGACCAGAGTGTCGTCATCGAGAAAAAGAAGGTCAAGGAATATCGAGTCACGCTAAAGATCACGTTCATCTTGAACGACTAGCGGCAACCAGCGCATTCCGGCCCAGGATGACCGCGCCAAGCAACGTAGTGCGGCCATCCTGCACGCCCTCGCCTCCGCCGATGCAATTTGTCCGAACTTACTCCCCACTCCTCCCCGCGTTCCTGATCTTCGCCCTCTTTGCCGGCGACGGTCTCTTCTCCGGCCTTTTCCCCGACGAAATGATGAATCTCCACGGCTACTGGACTAAGTCCTGGAGCACTCTAATTCGCGGTATCTTCGCCGTCTGGGAAGCGCAATACCGGCCTGCCGGAGCCCTCTTCTACCGTCCTCTCTTCGACGCCGTCGGCCTCGACCCTTTGCCCTACCGGGCCGTGTGCATGGGTCTGCTCGCCGTCAACCTGGCCATCGCCGCACGCTTCGTCTACGCCCTCTCCCAGTCGATTCCCATCATGGCCGTCACCACCGTCATCTTTGCCTATCACGCCTACCTCTCCGATCTCTACTACAGTTCCGGCGCCATCTATGATCTCCTCTGCTTCTTCTTCGTCTTTGCCGCACTCTGGAAGTACGTTGCCTGCCGCAGGGCAGGGAACCTCCGGCCTCTCCAACTGGTATCGATCGGCTTCCTTTATTGGATGGCGCTAGCTTCGAAAGAGATTGCCCTGGGGCTGCCCCTCATTGTTCTCGCCTACGAATTCGCGGTTTTCGCCCGGGGCCGGCGCGATTTCCGCACCTTCACCCTCACCGCTTTTCTGGCCTCGCTGTTTCTGCTGTTCCGGATTTGGGGACCGCACGCTCTCGCCTCGGAGTCCGGCTACCGGCCGAGTTGGCTGCTGCTCCTGCAGAATCTCGAGCACTACTTCGGGATGATGTTCTACGCCCAGGCCAAGCTCGCCCTCTGGCTTTGCCTCGCGATCCTGGCGGCCATCGCCGCGGCCGCCTACTTTCTCAAGCAACCTGCACTCCGCGTCGGTGCCGCCATCTTCTTTATCCTGCCCATCCCCGTGCTTCTCATCCCGCCCCGTAGCTTCTACGCCCTCTATCTCCCCTACCTCGGCGTCGCCCTCGTGGCTGCCTGTCTGATCGACCTCCTGGGCCGGCGATTCCTCCAGCACCCCTTGCGCAGTGCCTGGGTACTCGTCCTCTTGTGCACCTTCATCCTCGTGCCCCTGCATTCCTTCCGCAAGCCCTACGGCAACGCCTGGGTCGCCGCAGAGCAATCGAAAGTGCGCTTGATCGTGGCGCAGCTACAGCGTCAGTTGCCCTCGCTGCCGCCCGGCGTCCACCTTCTGGTGGTCGACGATCCCTTCGATCCTGACGACTGGATCCTCACCTTTCTCTTCCGGCTGCACTATCGCGATCAGAGCATCCAACTGGCCCGCGCCAAGTCTCCCGTGCAGCCGGACCTCAGAAGCTTGGAGCCGTTCGGCTGCACCGTTTCTCTCACGGACTTCCGCCTCCAAGTCCTGCGCGGCTGCCGCCCTTAGCCTGGGTTAGCATGGAAAGTTACCACCATGGAACCGGCGCAATGCCCAATCGCGACTTGAAAGACCTCACTGGAATCGGCGGCGCCATGCTGCGCGACCTCGCCATGCTTGGCGTCTCTTCCGTCCGCGACCTTGCGCGCCAGAATCCCGACGAGATGTATCGCCGTTTGTCAGTTCTCACCGGCCGCCAACAGGACATCTGTGTCCTGGACGTTTTCCGCTGCGCCGTGGCCCAGGCGCGCGACTCCGGCCTGCCCGACGAACAACGTCAATGGTGGTGGTGGAGCCGTCAACGACGGGCCGGCAAATTGGATCAATCCCCAACCGAATGAAAACCACTTGGATCGAAAATGGCGAAGTCTCCCTGCGCGACGTGCCCCCGCCCGCTCGCCCCGGCGGATCTGCGTTGCTCCGTCTCATTACGGGCGGCATCTGCAATACTGACCTCGAACTCCAGCGCGGCTACTATGGCTTTTCCGGCGTTCCCGGCCATGAGTTCGTGGCCGAAGTCGCGGCCGCCGATGATCCCGCCTGGGTCGGTGCGCGCGTGGTCGGTGAGATCAACCTGGCGTGCGGTAAGTGCGACTGGTGCGCCCGCGATCTGGGCCGCCACTGCCCGCACCGCACCGTCCTGGGCATCGTCCGCCATCCCGGCGCCTTTGCCGATTTCTTCACACTTCCGGTAGAGAACCTGCGCCGGATTCCCCAGCACGTCTCAAACGACCACGCCGTCTTCACCGAACCCGTCGCTGCCGCCTGCGAGATTCTCGAACAGGTGCCATTTCCGCCGGGCAGCGACGTTGCCGTTCTCGGCGACGGCAAGCTCGGCCTGTTGATCGCTCAAGTTCTGGCTGCTCACGGTCTGCGCGTCTGTTTGTTTGGCCGTCATGCCGACAAGCTCAGTGTCGCGGCCCTGGTCGGCGTCCAAACCGAGGTCGTCAGCGGTCCGCTACCGGAAGCCACCTTCCGCTATGTCGTCGACGCCACCGGTTCGGCGGAAGGGCTCGCGCAGGCCGTCCGCATGACGGAACCTCGCGGTACGCTGATCATGAAGTCCACGGTTTCCAGCCATGTCGCCGTCGATACCGCACCGATCATCGTCAACGAGTTAACGCTGGTGGGTAGCCGCTGCGGCCGCTTCGATCCCGCTCTCGCCCTCATCGCCTCCGGCAAACTCCACCTTGATGAGATGATCGCCGGCCGCTATCCGCTCAGCGCTGCTCCGGAGGCGTTCGCGCATGCGGCGACTCGCGGCACCCTGAAAGTCCTGTTGACCGCCGCTTAGGGATACAGCAAAAACTCCTGCCGTAACTGCGACCAGCGTTCCAATGCCGGCTCCCACGAGCGCTGAATGCTCTTGGGGTCTTCCATCGCTTGAATCGAGGCGATCGTCTGCCGATTGCCGATCAGCTTTAAGCTCGCGGGGAAGTCGATCTTGCCCGGATACAGCGTGTTTAATGCCACACAGATCTCCAGCCCCAAGCGCGTCGAATCGAGCGCCTCGCGATCCGTCACCACAAACCGCACGCCCTCTATCGACTGCTTAGCGAAATACGACGATTGCGGCGTGAACCGGGTGGCATAGAATCGCACCCCGGGAATATTGCGCCGGTTCAGATAACTCGCCAGTTGCTGGCCGTGAATCCAATCCGCACCCACTTGCTCGAAAGGCGCATCCGTGCCGCGGCCCACCGAGTAGTTCTTCGAGTACTCGATCAGCGCCACACCTGGATACAGCGCCGCCGCATTCAAAGAACGCAGATTCGGCGAAAGGTCCAGCCACAACTGCCCCGTTGAGTCATACCAGTCCTGGCGGCGCCATCCCTGCATCCGCACCACACTCAGCTTCACCGGCTTCTTGAGCGTCGAGTTGATCAGGCCCGCGAGTTCGCCCAAGGTCATCCCGTGGCGCACCGGCATGGGGATGGTGGCCACGAACGACACCAAATCCTCATCCAACAGTGGCCCTTCAACATGCCGGCCCGTGATCGGGTTCGGCCGGTCCAGGACGTAGAACGTCAGGTTACTCTCGGCCGCGGCCTCCATGGCATTCTTCATCGTCGAGAGATACGTATAGAACCGCACCCCCGCATCCTGCACATCGAATACCAGCCCCTGCAGGCCCTGCAAATGCCGTGGATTCGGCTTGCGATTCTCACCTTGATACAGGCTGAAGACCGGCAGTCCCGACTTGGTGTCGCGCGCGTCCGCCACCTTCTCGTGATCTTCCACCCCGAGCAGTCCATGCTCCGGAGCGAACAGACTCACCAGTTTCACGCCCGCGGCGAGCATCACGTCAATATTCCGGCGTCCGTCCGGCATCAGCCCCGTATGGTTGGTGATCAGCCCGACCCGCTGTCCCGCAAAATCCGAAAACTGCCGCGCCGCCGCCACTTCCAGGCCGCTCTTCGCTGCGATCATCGACCCCGCCGGCAGATTCGCCGCCACCACCGACGCCACCCGCCCACGCAACGAAACCACCGCAGGACGCCGGTACGGGTGCACCGAATTCGACATCAGAATGATGTACGTCTGCGTCCCCGGATCCACCCAGATCGACGTCCCGGTAAAGCCCGTATGCCCGTATCCGGTCGCCGGAAACAGATCGCCTCGTTGGCCGGCATAGGCCGAATCGATATCCCAGCCCAAACCGCGGATCGCGGGCATGCTAGGCGGCGTCTGCGGCGTCGTGAACTTCTGGACAGTGAACGGCGAGAAGATATGCACCGGCCCGGATGGGCTTTGCACGGTTTCCCCCAGGCCCAGCATCATGTCGCAGAATTTCGATAGGTCGATCGCCGTCGTGAACAGGCCCGCATGTCCCGCGATGCCCCCCATAAAACGCGCCGTTGGATCATGCACCACGCCCCTCAACGGTCCCGGCATGCCCTTGTAAAGCTCCGTCGGGGCAATGCGCGGAATCCACGAAGCCGGAGGTTGAAACCTTGTATCCGTCATCTGCAGTGGCGCAAAGATCTCCCGCCGCGTGTATTCCGCCAGCGTCACACCGGATACCCGGCGCACGATCTCCCCCAGCAGCACGAAGTTGATGTCTGAATAGATAAAACGTGCATTCGGCTCGGCCACCGGCTTGTCGCGCAGAGCCAACTGAATTCCGGTGTTGTAGCCGGACCATTCCGGCGACAGGTCCACGTCCGGTCGCATCCCAGAGAAGTGGGTCAGCAATTGCTTCACCGTAATCGCCGACTTGCCCCCTTGGAACTCAGGCAAATACGTCACCACCGGATCCATCAGACGAATTTGGCCATTCTCCACCAGCTTCATAATGGCCGAAGTCGTCGCCACCACCTTCGTCAACGACGCCGCATCGAACACCGTGTCCAGCGTCATCGGCTCTTTGGCCGGCGAGAGAACGCGCATGCCGTAGGCCTTATGGTGCAGCACCTTGCCTCGATGGCCAACCAGGAGCACGGCCCCCGGAATCTGGTCCTTACTCACGGCGTCTTCAATCAGCCGATCGAGAACTAGCGAACCATTCCAATTCGTCGACGTCGGCGGGGCGGCCACTGCCAGCCACGTCAATACGCCTGCCAGGCCAAGCAACCGGATCATTCTCATGCGAACCGTTGCGCCACCTGTTCCAACACTGCCGCCAGGGCGAGATCCTTCATCGTAATTCCTCCCGCACTATGGGTAACCAGATCAACACTTACTCGATTGTAAACGTTTGCCCACTCAGGATGGTGGTCAAGCGTCTCGATCTTCAGCGCCGCCATGGTCATGAATCCGATCGCGCCGGCGAAGTCTTTGAACTCGTACTCCCGGTGGATCTTTCCGTCTTGCAGACTCCATCCGGGCAAGGCTGCGAGCCTCGTGTCGAGCTCAGCTGCTTTGAGTTTCATCGGTCTCCGTTTTCTGGTTGTCCGCCAAGGCGTAGGCCAATTCCGGATCTTCCAGGGCCTGTTCCGCCACAATGCGCGCAACATCGGCGTCGGAGAACGGTAGCGGCTCTCGCTTCAGCTTGTCCGGATCCTCCGCTTCGGGCGGACGCCGCCACTTGTAGGCCACCACCGCCAACGGCGGCAGCGCGATCCGCACACTCGCCGGACGCCCATGGGTCCCCACCGCTTCGGCATAAATCTCGCGACCGCTGCCCACGCCGGAACCGCCGAACTCGCTGGCGTCCGTGTTCAGCACCTCGTCCCACATACCGGGATTCGGCACGCCCAGCCGGTAGTCATATCGCACAATTGGCGTGAAGTTGCAGACGAAGAGTATCACGTCGCCCCCGTTGCGACCGCGCCGCAGGAACGACAATACCGACGACTCCACATCCTTGAAGTCCACCCATTCAAAGCCGCGCATTTGGTTGTCGATTTCATGCAGCGCCGGCTCATCCCGATGCAGCCGGTTCAACTCCGTCACCAACGATCTCAACGCCCGATGGTGCGGAAACTGCAAGAGATCCCACCGTACCGACCGTTTCTCGTTCCACTCCTCGTACTGGCCGATCTCCTGGCCCATAAACAGCAGTTTCTTGCCCGGATGCCCATACATAAACGCCAGAAAGCATCGCGCATTCGCAAACCGCTGCCATTCGTCTCCCGGCATCTTGCCGATCAACGACGACTTTCCGTGCACCACCTCGTCATGCGAAATCGGCAACACGAAGCTCTCGCTGAACGCATACATGATCGAGAACGTCAGGCTCTGGTGCACTCCCTTGCGGAAGATCGGGTCCTGCTTGAAGTAGTTGAACATGTCATGCATCCAGCCCATGTTCCACTTCATCGAGAAGCCCAAGCCGCCGACGTAGGTGGGGTGCGTCACACCCGGAAACGAAGTTGATTCTTCCGCGATCGTCAAGATGCCCGCCTGTTTGTGGCAAGCCTCGTTGAATCGCCGCAGAAAGGAGATCGCCTCCAGATTCTCGCTGCCGCCGTAGCGATTCGGCAGCCATTCGCCCTCTTTCTTGCCGAAGTCCAGATACAACATGCTGGCCACGGCATCCACGCGGAAGCCGTCCAGGTGAAAGGCGTCCAGCCAGAAGGTGGCGCTCGAGAGCAGAAAGCTCTGCACCTCGGGCCGGCCGTAGTTGAAGATCAGCGTGCCCCATTCCTTATGCTCGCCCTGCCGCGGATCGGCATGCTCATAAAGGAAACTGCCGTCGAAGTAGTGCAGCCCATGGAGATCCCGCGGGAAGTGTCCCGGCACCCAATCCAGAATCACCCCTAAGCCGGCCTGATGGCACTGATCCACGAAATACCGGAAGTCGTCCGGTGACCCGTGCCGCGAAGTCGGCGCGAACATCCCCGTTACCTGATAGCCCCATGAGCCCGAAAACGGGTGCTCGGTGATCGGGAGCAACTCCAGATGCGTGTAGTTCATCTCCAGCGCATACGGAATCAGCTTGCCGGCCAACTCGCGATAACTGAGTTCGCCCTCGCTCTTCTCGTTCGGCTCGCCCCGCAGCCAGGAGCCTAAATGCACTTCGTAAATCGACATCGGCGCCGCATGCCAATTCGTGGCCGAACGCTGCGCGATCCAGCTTTCGTCATTCCACTCAAAGCGATCCGGCGGCGCGACAATTGAGCCCGTGGCGGGCGGCAGTTCGGCCGCGAAGGCGTAGGGGTCAGCCTTCAGCACGCTGTAGCCATTCATGCTGGACCGAATAAAGTACTTATAGACCGCGCCCGGCTCGACGCCCGGCACAAACAACTCCCACACCCCGCCATCACGACGCCGCATCGGCAGCGCCCGCATATCCCAATCGTTGAAGCTGCCCGTCACCAGCACCACATTGGCGTTCGGAGCCCAGACGGCAAACTGCACGCCGTTTACGCCTTCGTGCTCAAGCGCGTGTGCCCCCAGAAACTGGTGTGCCGACTGGTGGGAGCCTTCGCCGAACAGATGCAAATCGAAGCCGCTAATGCGTGGCGAAAACCGGTAAGGGTCCTCGATCAACTGCGTTTCGCCCGTGCGGCGAGTCAGGCTGATCATGTAGCGGCTGGGCCGCTGGGGCAGGGAAGCGACAAAGAATCCATCGTCATGCACCCGACGCATTGGGATCGACCCTTCGTCGAGCGTCGTGAAGGAAGCCTCGCTGGCGTGCGGAAGAAAAGCGCGGACCTCCCAACCGGCCTCGGTCTGGTGCGGTCCTAGAATGCTAAACGGGTCACCGTGGTAACCACCGGTAATGGAGTCAATCTCCGCGGGAACAAGAGCGGACATGCGCCCTATTATGGCGCATCGGGCCAGGGTCCACGGGTGAACTTACGAATCATCATCGTCATCGCGACCGCCATGGCCACGAATGCCACCCCCACCATGTTCTCCGCCCCGCTGCCCTGCACCCCAAACTTCACCGTCGCGATTGCCGTGGTGGCCCAAGTCAACAGCAACAATGCCCTGGGCGCCGTATCGGCATACCGCGCCACCGTCCAACCAAAGGCGACCGAAAATAAAACCGCCGCCACCTGCTGCCACTCCTCGTTCCGCACCTCGGCCAAATCCATTGCGGCTGCCGCCACCGGTATCGTTACCCCCAGTTGCCACCCTCCCGACGGACTCCGCGCCACCAGCCAAAGCGCCACCCCGCCCAGAATCAAAAACTCGAACCGCATCGGCAGTCTCCCCGCCAACCCCAGCAGGATCAGCCCGTAGCTCGCCCCCTGCAGCAAACTCTTCCCCATCGTCTCCCGCGCCAGCTCCGCCTCGTCTGGCCTCGGCAACTGCCTTGCCGCCCATGCGAGCGCCAATCCGAGCAGCAGACCGAACGTAAACTCCATGCCCTTCCACCATGGGTATCCGCGCCCAAAGTACTCGATGCCGTACGCCTGCACCGCACCGCCCAGCCCGAAGCCCAACCCGCCGCCCAATGCTCCCCACCCCGCGAATCGTGCCAAATGCGGCTGGCTCCGGCCCAGCCAAATCACCAGCGTCAGGCCGGCCAGCAGGAAGCCCGCCCACACCTCTTCGCGTGGCCGGTCCAGCCGATTCGAGAAGTAGATCAGCTTCGGCTGGTTCACCACCTTCCAGCCCACCCACGTCGCCGCTGTCAGCACCAGCCCGATCTGCGCCATCCGTCTTGCGCTGATCCGCGCAAAGCCCAGGCTCATCACCCCTCCGCCCAGCAAGCCCCAAACGCCCCCCTTCACCGCCAAACCCAGCAACCCCCAAGCCCGGCTCTCGCTGGCCACTGCCGCGCCCACGGTCTGCCCGTAGGTCATCTCCCCGCCGAAACTGATCGCGATCGCGCCAAACGCGCACGCCCGCGCCGCCGGACTAAAGCCGCGCGTCACGCAGATCGCCAGCGCCACCATGGCCCCGGGAATCATCGCCCCCAACGGTCCGCCGCCGATGAAGCCGCGCAATCCCCAACCCAGCATCATGGCCACCGCGGGCAGAAGTAGTGTCATCGAGAAAATCCAAGCTATCATGTGGCTTCCGCATGCTGCCGGCTTTTTACCCGATCCTCGATATTCAGGCTTTAGAAGCCCAAGGCCTCGCCCCCCTCGACGCCGCGGAGGCAATTCTCTCCGCCGGTGCGCGTATCCTGCAACTGCGTCACAAGCAACATCTCTCGCGCTCCCTGTTTGAGACCGCCCGGCAACTCCAATCCCTCTGCGCTCAGCATGGCGCCACCTTCGTCATGAATGATCGCGCCGATGTGGCCCGAATTCTGCAATGCGGCCTGCATGTGGGGCAGGACGATTTGCCGTGCGCTGCGGCCCGCGCCGTCATGGGCTCCGGGCTTTTGGGCTTCTCCACGCATAACCCTCAACAACTTGAAACGGCGCCGCCCGAAGCCGACTATCTCGCCCTCGGGCCGATCTTCGCCACCGGTTCCAAACTGAATCCCGACCCCGTTGTCGGCCTGGAACAATTGCGCCAGTGGCGGCCCCTGTCCGCTCGCCCCCTAGTCGCCATCGGCGGAATCACACTCGCCAACGCCCCCCAAGTGATGGATGCGGGCGCCGATTCCGTGGCCATCATCGGGGGGCTCTATGCCGGCCCGCTCACCTTGGATCTCCTCAAACAAAGGACGGACGCATGGCTTCGCCTACTCCCCAACTAGAACCACGCCTGGGCTTACTCAGTTCCACCACCATCGTCATCGGCTCCATGATCGGCTCCGGCATCTTCATCGTCTCTGCCGACATTGCGCGCCAGGTCGACTCTCCAGGACTGCTCATCGCCGCCTGGGTCTTTACCGCGCTGCTCACCATGATGGCCGCCTTGAGCTACGGCGAACTCGCCGCGATGATGCCCCAGGCCGGCGGCCAGTACGTCTATCTGCGCGAAGCCTTCGGTCCCCTCGCCGGCTTCCTCTTCGGCTGGACCATGTTCCTCGTCATCCAAACCGGCACCATCGCCGCCGTCGCCGTCGCCTTCGCCAAATTCGCCGGCGTCTTCTTCCCCTGGATCGCCGCGGATAATCAACTTCTCCCCTTCGTCAACACCCAACAAACCGTCGCCATTTCCATCGTCCTCCTGCTCACCTGGGTCAACACCCGCGGCATCGGCCTCGGCGCCCTGGTACAGAACGTCTTCACCGTCGCCAAGACCGGCGCGTTGCTGGGCCTCGTCGTCCTCGGGCTCGTCCTCGGCCGCAATGAAGCCGCCGTCGCCGCCAACTTCACCAACTTCTGGGGCGATGGCGTCAGCGGCTGGCTGGTCATCAAATTGGTCGGCGTAGCCCTGGTCGGCTCACTGTTCTCCTCAGATGCCTGGAACAACGTCACCTTCACCGCGGGCGAAATCAAGAACCCCCAGCGCAACGTCCCGCTCTCGCTCGTCCTCGGCGTCGGCATCGTCTCGCTGCTCTACATCGCCTGCAATCTCGTCTACCTGAACGTCCTGCCGCTCGAAGCCATCAAGACCGCGCCCCAGGACCGTGTCGCCACCCTGGTCGTCTCGCAATTCATGGGCAACGGCGCTGCGCAAATCATGGCCGTCGCCATCATGATCTCCACCTTCGGCTGCGTCAACGGACTCATCCTCGCCGGCGCCCGCGTCTTCTACGCCATGGCCCTCGACGGCCTCTTCTTCAAGTCCGTCGCCAAGCTCAATCCCGTCACCAAGGCCCCCGTCATGTCCCTGGTCCTGCAATGCCTCTGGACCTGCCTTCTCACCTTAACCGGCCGCTACGGCGACTTGCTCGATTACGTCATCTTCGCCGTCCTGCTCTTCTACATGCTCACCATCGCCGGCATCTTCGTCCTCCGCCGCACGCGCCCCAACGTCCCCAGACCCTACAAAGCCTGGGGCTACCCGATCCTGCCTGCCGCTTACATCCTTCTGGCCGGACTCGTCGAAATCCTGTTGCTGCTCTACAAACCCGCTTACACCTGGCCCGGCCTCATCATCGTCCTGATGGGCATCCCCGTCTTCTTCGCCTGGCGCACGCGCGCCGTCTAGTCGCTCGGCAACGCCCGCGGCGGAAGCACCGCGCTAAAGTCCACTTTCACGCGCCGCGCATACTCATCGAGTAACTCGCCCACCCGCTCGTAACTCGGCGACCGGACAATCAACCCGACATGATGCCGCTTGTCCATCCGCCACACAATTTCCGGATCCTGATACGACGTCGTATCGGGCCGTTCCTGCTGCGCCAACGACACCAGCAGCCCCGCGCTGTCAGTTCGCGAAGGCGGCACCGCATAACTCCCGTCCCCGCCCGCCAACTCCACCTTGGCCCATTCCGCCCACAGATTGATCCCCGTCGCCGTCTCCACCAGATCCGAGATATGCGCTCCGCCCACGCGCGCTGATGTCTCCAGAAAATAGATCTTGCCGTCCGCCTGCGCCACGATGAATTCGGTGTGCGACACGCCGCGCTTCAGCCCCAGCGCACTCAGCACCAATTGATTCTGCCGCAACAAACCCTGCGCCACCGGACTCCCGCGCTCCGCCAGCCGCGTCGTGAAGATGCCTCCACCCTGCGACACCTCCAGCGGCGGCCGGCCATACCGGCTCGGCACCGCAAACAGAATCTGGTCGTGGTCCACAATCGAATCCACATGGCAGATTTCGCCTGGAATGAACTGCTCCACCAAGTAGTAGGACTGCTCGTCCCCCAAGCCATTGATGTGGCGCCACAGCTCTTCCGCCGTGCCCACTTTGTGGATGCCGATCGCCCCGGCCAGAAAGCGTGGCTTCAGCACCCAAGGTGGCGGCACGCGCTCCGTAAACTCATGCACCTTCTGATGATTCAGCACATGCACAAACTGCGGGATGCTCAGCGCTGCCGTCTGCGCCTTCATCCGCATCGCGAGCTTGTCTCGGAAATACCGCGTCGTCGTCTCACCCATACCCGGAATCCGCAGGTGCTCACGCAAGAATGCGGCCATCTCCAGGTCAAAATCATCCAGCGGCACCAGCCGGTCGAATTGCTCTCGTCGCGCCAGATACGCCACCGTATTCAACGTGTGCTGCCGGTTCCACTTTTTCTCCACATCGGGCATGTAGACAATTTCGTCAATGGCGTCCATCGGCCAGTGGGCCGTATGACGTAAACTTTCGCTGGTTAACAACAACACCCGCGCGCCCTGTCGCTTTGCCTCTTGTAGAAAACGATGGCCTTTCTCGTAACTGGCCAAGGCTAAAAGCGTGAGCGGTTGAGCTAAGGGCATGGCAACTCCTGGGGCGGACGCGCTATCTTGGAAAGCGTGACTCGATTTTTCATGACGACCGGGCTGGCCGCCTCGATGGCCGCCACTCTAGCTTTCGGCCAAGATAGCACAGCAAAAAAGACCCCCACTCCGGCCAAGCCGGCGGTTTCGGCACCGAAGGCGGCCGCCGCCAAGTCGGCCGTAGCCGCCGCTAAGCCAGCCGTAGCCGCCGCTAAGGCGAAACCCGTAGCTGCCGCCCCCAAACCGGCCATCAGCGCGAAGCCTGTGGTCGGTACGCCGGTTTCCGCCACCAATCCCGTAGTCCTCACCGTGGGGGATGACAAAATCACCAAAGCTGACTTCGAAGCCTTTATCGCCGGCCTGCCGGACCAGGTGAAGGCCCAGATGGCGAACATTCCCAAGCGCCGCATTGCCGAGCAGATCGCCGACATCAAGCTCTTTGCCGCCGAAGCGCGCCGTCGCAAGCTGGACCAGTCCGCCATGACCCAACTGGAGATGGATCAGGCTCTCGCCAGTTCTCTCTTCCGCGACGTCCAAGCGAAGATCAACCCCACCACCGCCGACATGGAAGCCTACTACGAGAAGAACAAGGATCAGTACCAGAAGGTGAAAGCGCGCCATATCCTGCTGCGCTTCAAAGGCTCCCCGGTTCCGGTCCGTGAAGGCCAGAAGGACCTCACCAAGGAAGAAGCCCTCGCCAAGGCCAACGACCTTAAGAAAGCCATTGATGGCGGTGGAGATTTCGCCGCCCTCGCCAAGAAGGAGAGCGACGACGCCGGCTCCGGCGCCAACGGCGGCGACCTAGGCGCCTTTGGCCGTGGCATGATGGTGCCTCCCTTCGAACAGGCCGCATTCTCCTTGCCGGTCGGCAAGGTCAGTGACCCCGTCGAGTCCCAGTTCGGCTATCACATCATCCAGGTTCAGGAGCAGCTCGGTAAGGACTTCGCCAGTGCCAAGGCCGAAATCGAGCCCAAGCTCAAGCCGGAACTCGCGCAGAAGGCGATGAAGGACATCAAAGATGCCGCCAAGGTCGTCTTCAACGACACTTACTTCGTTGATGCAGCGCCTCCCGCCCCGCCTGCTCCGCCGGCCGCGCCCAAGCCCTAATTCGCTTTACACGTTCCGCGAGCCGTAGGCGTCATGCTCATGCATGAGACTGCTTACGGCTCGTTTGCTTTTGATGGCCGCATTGGCTGCGGTGATCCTGCTCGCCGCGCAAATGGCGCGCCCCCGCAAGACTGACTTCCCTCCATGGGAAGTGAAGGTCGTTCAGCCCTTGGAGATCAGTCCCGCGCGCTACCGCCAGGTGACGGAACGCGAACTCAATGATCTCGCCTACCAGGGCTGGGAACTGGTGGGCATCGCACCGTACACTTATCTGAACGAAGAGCGTGGCAAGGAGAAAACCATGGTCACCCAGACCTACCCCACTTACATCTTCAAGCGCCTCCGCAAAGAGCCGAACTAAACTTCGCCCCGGCGAATCCCCTCGGCCAGATAGTCCGTCGCCCGCCACGACAAGGCCAGAATCGTCAACGTCGGATTCTTCTCGCTCGCTGTCGTAAACGCCGCGCCGTCCACCACAAACACATTCTTCACGTCGTGCATCTGGCAATACCCGTTCAGCGCGCTCCGCTTCGGATCCCGGCCCATTCTCACCGTTCCGTGCTCGTGGATCGCGCTACCCGCCACATCAATGGCGCCGCGCTCGAACGGCAGAATCTCCGCCTTCGCCGCGCGTATCACCTGCTCGGCCATATCGTACATATCGCCGAGCATCTTCCGCTCGTTCTCCCGAATCCGATACTCAATCTTGGCGATCGGTAAACCGTAGCGGTCCACCTTCTTGGCGTCCACCACCACGCGATTGTCTTTGTAAGGCAACACTTCGCCATACGGATGCATCGCAATCAGCGCCGGAAAATGCTTCTTGATGTTCTGCTTCAGCCCCGCGCCATAACCCGGCATCTGCTTCGCCCAACTGCTCAAGCCCGTCTGTGCGCCGATGTTCCAGAATTGCGATCCGTAACCCCGGAGATAGTCGCGCTTCGGTCCGCGATGGTTGAAGCGCGGCATATAAATATGCTCGCCGCCCAGCCCGTCATCGTTCAACGTCTTCGTGCCCATGAGCTCCGGCGCAAAACCGTACATGTGGAATCGCACCTGCTCGCACAGATACCGCCCAATCACGTCCGACGAATTGCCGATTCCATTCGGATACTTCTCGCTCTTCGAATTAAGCAGAATGCGTGTCGAATCCACGCAAGCCGCGCCAATAATCACCCGCTTGCCCAGCACCGTATGCTCCTGGCCGGTCTTGCGGTCAAAGTACTGTACGCCCTTCGCTAAGCCGTCGTTGCCGACCAGCACACGGCCCACCACCGCGTTATCGATCAACCGCAGATTGCCCGTCTTGAAGGCCGGTTCCAGCAGATAGTCGCTCGAGTTAAAGAAGGCGCTCACGTCGCAGCCCCGCCCGCAGGCGCCGCAATAATGGCAAGGCCCGTGGCCGTTGTGCTCCTTCGTCACCACCGCCTTGCGTTGCGCCACCACGCTGATCCCCACCGACTTTGCCGCCCGTTGCAGCAACCGCTCGCCGCAGCGCGGCGGGGGCGGCGGCAAATGATACTTCGATCCGGGCAGGGAATCCTGGTCGTCGTCGCCCCCGCAGACGCCAATCAACTGCTCCACTCTGTCGTAATACGGCGCAACGTCCCGATACCGAATCGGCCAGTCGATCTCCCAGCCGTCCTTCTCGGCCGCCGCAAAGTCCAGGTCGCCATAGCGCAAGGCCACGCGGCCCCAAACGTTCGTCCGCCCGCCGCGGCCCCACACGCGCACCAGATAGAAATAGGGGTCCGAGTGGTAAGGCTGCTCCGCGTTATCGACGTAGAACTGGGGCGGCTTCTGCCCGGCATCCAGCTTCTTCTGCGTCTCCCACGGCTTCACATGGCTCCAGAATCCGCCACGGTTGAACTTCTCGCCCGCATCCAGCATCAGTACCTTCACGCCCTTGCGCGTCAGGTTCCACGCGGCCATTCCTCCGGCCGCACCGCTGCCGACGATGATCACGTCGTGGACTTCAGGGCTCTTCTTCACCTGCGCCATCTTAGCGGTGCTCCTTGTGCGTGCAGCCCTTAAACTCGGCCACGTAAGTGTTCGCGTTCCAGCCTAATTCCGCCTGCAATCCCTCGCGTGTCAGATAGTACTGCTCAATGGTGGTGTCCTTCAGGCGCTTGAAGTGCTCCGCGCCGGCGGACTTGCTCTCTGTGCTGATCCGCGCCAGAACCTGCTCGCGCGAGCCCTTCTGCTTGCCCAGCCAAGCCAGCGTCGCCCGCCACTCCTTGCCCGCCGCCGGAGTGCGATGGCAAAGCCCGTCGATCAGGTAGTGCACCTTGGCGTCCTTTGCCCCCGGCGTCTCGGTTCGCGGCAGAATCAACTCCACCCACTCGCCCAGGTCGCGCAACTCCGCGGCCGAAAAAAACTTGGCGCTCAGCGCCGCCGGTGCGGACTTTCCCTCGTCCCCATGCTGGTGCTGGGCTAACGCCGGCAGCACCGTCAGGCTCGCCAAACCCTTCAAAGCGTCACGTCGATCAGACATAATCCCTCAAGTCTATGCGAGAGAACCGTACAATGGGGGCTTATGTACTGGTTGGGTGTCGATGTTGGAACCGGGGGCAGCCGCGCGCTGCTGATCGATGAAGCGGGCCAGGTCAGCCACGCCTTCACCGCGCCCCATCACGAGATGACCATGGAGCGTCCCCTCTGGGCCGAGCAGGATCCCGCCGACTGGTGGGCCGCCAGCACCCAGGCCATCCAGGGCGTCCTCCAACAAGCGGGGATCGCCGGCGACCAGGTGCGCGGCGTGGGTCTGTCAGGCCAAATGCACGGCTCCGTCCTGCTCGACGCCCATGGCCAGATCATTCGTCCCGCCCTCATCTGGTGCGACCAGCGCAGCCAGAATCAGGTCGACGCCATCAACGCCAAGGTCGGCCGCGAAAAAGTCCTCACTTACACCGCAAATCCCGTCCTTACCGGCTTCACCCTCCCCAAGTTACTCTGGGTGCGCGATCACGAACCCGCCAACTATGAGCGTGTCCGGCACTTACTCCTGCCGAAAGACTATCTCCGTTACCGCCTCACCGGCGAATTCGCCAGCGAAGTGTCTGACGCCTCCGGCACCGCTCTCTTCGATGTCGTCAATCGCCAATGGTCTGCCGAAATGATCGCTGCCCTCGGCCTCGACGCGAGTATCCTCCCGCGCGTGCACGAATCCATCGAAGTTACCGGTACCGTCTCTCCAGCCGCCGCACAGGCGACCGGATTACTCGCCGGAACCCCTGTTGTGGGCGGCGGTGGCGACCAGGCCGCCAGCGCCATCGGCAACGGTATCGTCAGCCCCGGCATCGTCTCCTGCACCATCGGCACCTCCGGTGTCGTCTTCGCTCACCTCGACCAGCCCAATTTCGATCCCCTCGGCCGTGTGCATACCTTCTGCCACGCCGTCCCCGGTAAGTGGCACGTGATGGGAGTAACTCAGGGCGCCGGCCTCAGTCTGCAGTGGTTCCGCAATCAGCTTGCCCCCGGTAGCAGTTACAACGACCTGATGGCCGAAGCCGCCACCGCTCCCGCTGGCAGCCAGGGGCTCTTCTGGAGTCCTTACCTCATGGGCGAACGCACCCCCCACCTGGACCCGCTTGCCCGCGGCGGGTGGATTGGACTCACCGCCAGCCATCGCCGCGCCCACCTGATCCGCTCTCTCGTCGAAGGCGTCAGTTACTCGCTCAAAGACTGCCTCGAAATCATCGACGACCTCGGCGCACCCGCCGAAAGCGTGCGGCTCTCCGGCGGCGGCGCCAAGAGCCCTTTCTGGCGTCAATTACTCGCCAACATCTTCGCCGCAAGAGTCACGACGCTCGAAAGCCAGGAGGGCTCCGCTTACGGGGCCGCCTTACTGGCCGCCGTCGGCACCGGCGCCTACTCGACGGTTCCCGAAGCCTGCGCCGCGGCCATCCGCGAAGTGGAATCGCTCGACCCCAGATCCCATGAGTCAGTCAGTTACCAGCGCGGCTACGAAGTCTACCGGACTCTCTATCCCACGCTCAAGCCCCTTTATGGCCAGATGGGCCAAGCTTAAGTGGAAAGCCATGAAGGCCAGTTCTACGACGCACTTGCCGCGCTCTACAACGACGACTGGGGCACCGTTTATCTCGACACCGCCCGGCGCCTGTTTGCCGCCCACTTACAGCCGCACCTGACGCCGAACGCGCACTTACTCGACCTGTGCTGCGGTACCGGCCAACTGGCCGCCGCCCTCACCGCCGATGGCTACCGCGTGACCGGGGTGGACCTCTCCCCCGGCATGCTCGCCCATGCCCGCATCAATGCCCCGGCCGCCAACTTAGTCACCGGCGAGATGTCCACCTTCGCCCTCGATGACCGTTTCGAAGCCGCGCTCTGCTGCTTCAATAGCCTCAACCATGCCCGTGGCGTCCGCCATCTGATTCGCACCCTCCTCAACGTCCGCCAACACTTACTTCCCGGCGGCTACTTCTTCGCCGACTTAGTCCTCGCCGAAGGTTACGCCCACAGTTGGAACCGTACCGCCACTGTCGATGTCCTTGGCGGCGAATGTCAGATGGTCTTTCGCTATGAGCCGCGCCGCCAGCGCGCCTATTGCGACGCCACCCTGCGCCTCGAAGGCCAGCCGCAAGTCCAGGTCCGCATGCGCCAGCACGTCTTCTCGCCCAAAGAGGTCTACGAAGCCTGCGCCAGTTCCGGCCTGCGCCTCGAATCCCTCTCTCCGATCCCCGGCGACCCGCCCACCGGTCGCGTCCTGCTCCTCGCCCAGGCGAGTCAGATGCTTCAGCCATAACTCAGTCACATCGCAGTGCCGCCGCTGGCTCAATCCGTGCCGCGCGCCGGCCCGGCAACCACGCCGCGATCGACGCCGCCAACAACAGCACGGCCACCGCCGCCGGCGCCACGCTGCTCTGCCACAGGCCCCCCGCAGCCAGTGCCAACAAACCCGCCGCCACACCGGCCAACGTAAAGACGATCGTTTCCCGCATCAACGGCCACACAATCAGCCGCGTCGTCGCTCCCAGCGCCAGCCGCACCCCAAACTCCCTGCGCCGCAGAGCCACCTCGTGCGCCAGCACGCCGTACAAGCCGATTGCCGACAACAGCGCCGCGGCCAGGGCAAAGAAGCCGCCCAACAAGGCTGACAGTCGCTCGGCCGCCAACAGCATGTCGAGCGACTCTTCCGTCGTGCGCGCGCCGTACAGCGGCAAATCTCCATCGCATTCCGCCACCGCCTGCCGGATCGACGTGAGCGCCGTCCCAACCGATCCCTCCGCCGAAAGCCGCACCTGAATCGCCATCGCCTGGGCCGGAAACGGCCACTGCCGGTACGGGAAATAAACCATTTCCCGGGACGGGCGACGCGGATCGTTCAGTTCGATATCGCCCACAATGCCGACAATCTCAAACGTCGATTCCCGCGGCGCACGAGGATCCGCCATGAAATGCCTCCCCAGGGCATCACCCTCCGGAAACGCCATTCGCGCCGTCCGCTCGCTCACCACGGCCGCCCTCGGCGCTCCCGCGTCGTCCCGCTCATCCAGCAGGCGGCCCTGGCGCAGCGGAATGCCCATCATCTGGAAGTAACCCGGCCCCACCTGATTCGCCCGCGGAATCACATCGCGGGGCTTGCCATCCACAAAGAACAGCGTCGACCAATTGAAATGCGACATCGGGATCACCGTGCTCAGCGCAGCGGCCGTAAACCCTGAACCCGTCCGCTTCGCTGCCTCGTGCAACTTGCCTTCCAATCGCCGGTAAAGCGCGATTCGCTCCGTGTTCGAATAGTTCAACAGCATCGGCTCGATCTCGGCCACCAGCATCCGCTCCCGGTTGAAGCCCACGTCGGTTGCCAGCACTGCCTGCAACCGCAATCCGAATCCGCCTGCCACCGTCAGCAACACCACCGCGATCGCCACTTGCGCCGCCAGCAGCCACTGCCTGACCCGGCGGCGTTCCCGGGATTGCCCCGCACCCTTGATGGCGCGCAACAGGTCGAGTCGTGTCGATTGCAGCGCTGGCAGCAGACCGAACGCCAGGCAGGCCACGAGTGAAACGGCCAGCGTAAACGCGAACACGGTCGCGTCCAGCCGCACCTCGAACTCTGAGCCGGCGCCGGCCAGCGGAAACTGACGGGCAATCGCGGGCGCGCACCAGGAACCCAGCATCAGCCCAGCCGCTCCTCCCCCCAGCCCCAGCAACAGGCTCTCCGTCAGAAGCTGCGCCACCACTCGCCATCGGCCCGCTCCCAGGGCCAGCCTCGTGGCGATCTCGCGTTGACGGTCCAAGCCGCGCGCGAGCAGCAGCCCCGCCAAATTCGCGCAGGCCAGCGCCAGCAGCGCCGCCACCACCCACGCCAGCGTCTTCAAGTGATCGCGCACCCGCCGGTCGAGCGCGGCGTCGCGCATCGTCTCCAGGCTGAGTTGCCAGCGGCGGAAGTACTCTTTCTGGCCCGGTGTCAGTTTGCGGTCCGCGTCAAGATGCGTACGCTGAAACGCATGATACCGGGCATGCAATTCGTGTCCGAGTGCAACGCGGTCCGCGCCCGCCGGCAGCCGCGCCCCGATCTGCAGCCAACTCACCAGCGGCTTATCCAGCGCATCCCAGCCTGGCGTCGCCACGCGCTTCATCTTCATCGGCACAAACACCATCCGCCGAAATCCGGGCTCACTTCCCGCAAAGCCCGGTGGCGTCACGCCGATCACCGTGAATGCCGTTCCGTTGATGCGCAGCGTCCTTCCCACCGCCCGGTCATCCGACGCCATCTGCCCTTGCCAGTAAGCGTGCGAGACCACCGCCACCGGATGTCCCATCGGGTGGCGATCGTCGTCCGGCGCGATCAGCCGTCCCCGCAGCGGCTTCACTCCCAGCACCCCGAAGTAGTTGCCGGACACCAGTTCCAGTTCCACGCGCT
This sequence comes from Bryobacter sp., assembly GCA_022843605.1. Classification (GTDB taxonomy): domain Bacteria; phylum Acidobacteriota; class Terriglobia; order Bryobacterales; family Bryobacteraceae; genus JALHNI01. Next base: position 8,660 of record JALHNI010000019.1, on the reverse strand, counting down.
CGGTCTTCGCCGCGTCGGAGACCGAGCCCGTCGTCGCAAACGTGCAAAAGACCGGTCCCCAGCGGCGGTCGCCCTGCAACGACTCCCAGAACGGATAGTTCAACCGCCGCCCCGAGCCATCTGCCGGATCGATCGTGAACCAGACCAGTTCTTCCGGCCGCTCCACCGGAATCAGCCGCAGCAGCGCCGTGTTCAGAATGGAGAACAGCGCCGTATTGGCGCCAATCCCCAGCGCCAAGGACAGCACGGCCGCCATCGTGAATCCGGGGGCGGCCCACAGGTACCGCATTGCGTAGCCCAAGTCCCACCACCAACGGCGCAGCGGTTCCATCCAACGGATGTCGCGCATGGCTTCCTTCGCTGGATCGAGCTGGCCGAACTCCACCAGTGCCCGCCGCCGCGCCTCTCCCGGTTCCACCCCGTCGCGAAGGTGCGAGGCGATCAGTTCCTCCAGGTGAAACTGCAACTCCCGGTCCAGTTCCGCATCCGTGGGCCTCCGCCGGAAGAGTCTCACGAGTTCAGCACCCACTCCATGGCTGCCGCCAGCCGTGTCCACCGTGCCTGCTCCTCGGCCAGACGTTGCTTTCCCGTCCCGGTCAATGCGTAGAACTTCGCCTGACGGCCCTCCTCCGTCGCCTTCCATTCCGCTGAGATCCAGCCGCCCGCTTCCAGTTTGTGCAGCGCCGGGTACAAGGAACCCTGGTTCACCTGCAACACTTCCCGCGAAAGCAGCTTCAGCCGCTGCGCGATACCCCACCCGTGGATCGGCCCCTGCGAAATGATGCGCAGCATCAGGACGTCGAGCGTCCCGGGAACCAGCGTGTCCTTGAATTCCATGTGTAGGTAGGCGACAGGTGTCGACTACCTACAACATGCCACGAGTCTCCTCGCCGGTCAAGCCGTCACTCGTGCCGCAACGCCCCCAGCGGATCCACCCGCAACGCCTGCCGGGCCGGCCATAGCGCCGCCAGCGTCGCCGTCACCACAAACACGCCGACCGCCCCAAGATACGCCGTCGGGTCCAGGTGACTGATGCCATACAACTCGCGTCGCAGCAGTTGCGACAGCGCCGCCGCCCCTCCCACGCCCACCAGCAGCCCCGCGATCACCGGCACTGAAAACTGCCTCAACACGGACCTCAGCACGTCCCCCGGCCGCGCCCCCAGCGCCATCCGGATCCCGATCTCCTTCGTCCGCTGCGATACCGCGTACGTCACCAGTCCCACAATGCCCAGGCAGGCCAGCGCCAGCGCCGTCAGCCCCAGCACGCTGATCGCGGCCGCGCTCCGCTCCGCCGGCTCCAGCTTCCGGCGAAACGATTCCTTCATCGTTTCGAGCGCCGGAAACACCAGCGGATCCTGCGACTTGGCCAGTGCCGCCACAGGCGCCAACAACTCCTCCGGACGGCCCGAGGTCCTCGCGATCAGCAGCAACGACGGCCATTCCTCCGCCTCAATCGGCGAATACAGCTCCGCCGCGTCGGGATCCTTCAGCGCCCCCGTTCGCGCGCTGCCCGCAATCCCCACCACCCGCTGCCGGTTGTTACTCGGATCAATCAGTTTCCCCAGCGGATCCTCGTTGGGCCACCGGAACCGCGCAAAGGACTCGCTGACAATCACCGCGTTCTTCTCCTCCGGCTCAAACACGCGGCCCCGCAGCAGTGGAATCTTCATCGTCTCGAAGTACTTCCCATCCACATGGTTCGAGTGCAGGTCCACCCGCCGGCCATCCACCACCATCCCGATAATCGAGGTGCGCCGCCCCAGCGGAGCCGAACTCACCATCGACACGGATTGCACTCCCGGAATCTCACGCACCCGATTGGCCAGCGTCTCCAGATACACCTTCGCCCGGCCCGGCGAGTAACCATAACGGCCGAGGTCCGTATCGATGGTCACTGCCTGTTGATACTCGAAACCGGGATGCATGGCCACCGCGTGCGTCAGCGCCCGCACCAGCAGTCCGGCAACAATCAGCAGGATGCAACTGGCCGCCACTTGAGCACCAATCAGCACCTGCCGTGCTACCGTTCGCCGATGCTGCTGACGGGCCACTTGCAGCGCCGGCGTCAACCCGAACAGCATCGCCGCGGCGAAGCCCATGCCGAGCGCGAAGCCGATCACCCGCCAATCCGGCGCCGGATTCAGCCATTCCGGTGCGTCGGTAAAGATCAACAGATACCGCAGCACCCCGGCGCCCAGCGCCAGCCCCGCCGTCGACCCCAGAATCGCCAGCAGCAGGCTCTCCGTGAAAAGTTGCCGCACCAGCCGTCCGCTGCCCGCGCCCACCGACACCCGAATCGCGATCTCCCGCTCGCGCGCCACGCCCCGGGCCAGCAGCAAGCTGCCCAAATTGCCGCAAGCCACCGCTAGAATCAACAGCACCAGGCTCGAAACCAGCACCAGAATGGGGAATAGCTTTTCCCGGCCGCTCACCGGCGTCCCCGTGCCCCGTTGCCCACCTCCGTTCAATTTGACGTATCCGCCGGGCTCGCTCGCCAGCGTCTCGTTTTCCCAGATCTCCTTCGGATAGCGCTTCCGTAACTCGGCCGCTAATCCGCTCATCTCGTCTTCCACGGCCTTCGGCGTCAGTCCTGGCTTCAGCCGGCCCCACATTTGCACCCCATTCGCGTCGCCGCTATAGCTGGTCAGCAATTCGCTGCCGCTCACGAATTCCGGTTGCCGGGCGATCGGCAGCCAAACGTCCACCTGATTCAGGTTGAGCCCGCTGAACCCCGGAACGGCCACGCCAACCACCACCACCGGATGCTGGTTCAACCGAAGCGTCTTGCCCACCGCCTGCGGATCGCCGCCCAGGTGCCGCTGCCAGAAACCGTAGCTCAGCACGACCACCGGGGCTGTCGTTCCCGCCTCCAGCAGGCGCCCCATCTGCGCCGCTCCGCCCAGTTCGGTGAAGTAGTTGTCCGTCACGAAATGCGCCTTAGCCGGCTTGGAGGAGTTCTCCAGCGTCAGGTCGGTGCTGTGCAAGGCCAGCACCGCCGACAACGTGCGCGTGTGTTCGCGGTAAAAATCCATCACCGGATAAGGCAGGTCCGACGCGTAGGCCTGCGGGGCACGCCGCTGGAAGCTCAGCAACGAATCCGGATCCCGCACGGGCAGGGCACTCAGAAAGATCAGATTGAAGAAGCCGAACGCCGCCACATTCACGCCGATCCCCAGCGCCAGCATCGCCACCGCCGTCAGCGTAAAGCCCGGCGACTTGGCCAGCATCCGCGTCGCGTAGCGCAGATCCTGCCCCAGTCGGTCGATCCACGTCCAGCCCCAGGCATCCCGCGACTCTTCCCGCAACCGCAGCAGATTCCCCACGTTCGCCCGTCCCTGCCGGGAGGCCATCTCGCGATGAAACTCCAACTCATCGGCCAACTCCGCATCGTGCCGGCCACGTCCCAATAAGTACCGCAGGCGTCTCAGCAAATCGCTCATCTCGGGTTCTCCCTACGCCGTCCGCAACACGGCCTGAATCGCTTCGTTGACACGGTCATAGCCGTCCAACTCCGCCTCCAACTGCTTTCGTCCCGCGGCCGTCAGTTCGTAAAACCGCACCTTGCGATTCGTTTCTGAGGTGCCCCACTCCGCCGTCACCCAACCCTTCAGCAGGATCTTTTGCAGCGCCGGATACAGTGAACCTTCCTCCACCCGCAGCACCTCCGCAGAAAGCGCATGAATTCTCTGCGCGATCGCATAACCGTGCAGCGGACCCGCCCGCAGCACCCGCAGAATCAGCAAAACCAGGGCACCTGGAGGCATATCAATCTTAGGCATAGATAAACTATGTATATCCTAGCGATGCTCCACCACAGAGTCAACGGCAGATTTTTTGCATTTTTGGGGGAGTGTGCACTATTGAACAGACGTTCCTGGCCGCAACTGTTACTTTGGGTTTCCACTGTGGGAAAGCTGTCAGACAGAGGCGGCCCACTCAACAGTAGAGCCCGGCTGATCGCGGCATCTCGGAGGAACGCGCCAGCCGGGAAGATCTTTTTTTTACGTTGTAGCTTTTTTCGCAACGCATCCCTCCCGCCAAGCTTGATTTTGGATTGGGAGTCCAAAGGCAAGGTCATACAATGCCATCTTTCCAGGCCCTCGTTGAATACAGCTCCGACATGATTGCGCTCGTGAACGAGTCCGGGCAAATGCTCTACGTTTCTCCTTCCAGCACCAAAGTCCTTGGCTACCAGCCGGACGAACTGGTCGGCGGCAACCTGCTCAACCTCATCCATCCCGATGAACTCTTCCTGTTTCGAAAGACCGTTCGTGCAGACCTCGCTCCGCCGCCAGCCTTACACCAGATCGAAACCCGACTCTGCCATAAGGACGGCCACTGGCGCTGGGTGGAGGTCACCCTGTCCAATCTGCTCGCCGAGCCCCGCGTCGCGGCCATCATCGCCAACTGTCGCGAGATCAGCACCCGCCGTGCGGAACTGGATCAGAAGCAGCAGGACAGTGAGGCGCTCGCCCGCTCCAACGTCGAACTTGAGCACTTCGCCTACTCCGTCGCTCATGACCTCCGCGAGCCGCTTCGCACCATCTCCATGTTCACGGAAGTGCTCACCGCTGAAGTCAAGCTGGATCCGGAGGGCAAGCAGATCGCCCAGTACATCGTCGACGGCGTCGCCCGGGTCTCTTCCCTCTTTGAAGGGCTCCGAGCCTTCGCCGTCCGCAGCTTCGATGCGCTCCCCCAACCGATCGACTTGAAGCCCCTGGCCGACGAGGCTCTCCGGAATCTGGAGCATGCGATCCGCACCAGCGGCGCTACGGTTACGGTGCACGCGCTGCCCTGGGTGCGTGGCGATCGGCAACTGCTGCGTGTTTTCCAGAACTTGATCGGGAATGCCATCAAGTATCGTGGAAATTCTCCTCCGGTCGTTCGGATCGATGCAGAGCGCCTGGGCCCGGACTGGATCGTCCGTGTCCGCGACAATGGCGTCGGCATCGCGCCGGAACATCACGAACGAATCTTCCGTCTGTTGAAGCGTCTTCATGGTGTGGAGAAGCCGGGGGACGGCTTCGGCCTTGCCATCTGCAAGAAGCTTGTAGAGAGCCTCGGTGGCAGAATCTGGGTGGAGGCTGAGCCCGGAGTTGGCTCCACCTTCTGCTTCAGCATCGCCGCGCTTGAGCAGCCCTCGGAGGATCCTACTTTGGCCACTGCGGATCGTTTCGGCAATCGTCACGCCGATAATACGATGGTCCAGGTTCCCCTGAACGCCCTGCGCGTTGCGGTTGGCGCCCCCTAGTCCGCCGTGTCCGAGTGACCAATGACCATATATGGTCATATCGCTCGTCGCCAATCCGGCCCGTCAGCCCGTGCTCGCCCGAGCGGCCCCCTTCACTACCGCAAATTGACTCAGCCAACTCCACTTTCCATCGAATGGAACGGGAAATGCTCTAGCTCCACTCGACCGACGACGAAGGAGATGGCTCGAGCGAATATGAAAGCGACTGTAAAGCGGATGGCGCCCTTCCGGCCTGCGAAGTTTCTGGGTGAACCTGGCGAAGGCCGGACGCTCGCGACGTTCGAGATGGACCACATTCTGTTCGCCCAGGGCGAACCGGCCAATGCCATCTTCTACATACAGAAGGGCAAAGTGAAGCTGACCGTCGTTTCGGAAGCCGGCAAGGAAGCTGTCATCGCCGTCTTGGGCGCCGGTGACTTCTTTGGCGAAGGCTGCCTTACCGCCCAGCAGGTCCGCATGGCCACTGCCGTCGCTATGTCCGAGGTTTCGATCACCCGCATCGAAAAAAACATTGCCGTACAAGTTCTGCACCAGGAATCAGCATTTGCGGAATTGCTCCTCGATTACATGCTCACCCGCACGATCCGAATTGAGGAAGACTTGGTCGACCAGCTCTTCAACTCCAGCGAGAAGCGCCTCGCTCGGGCCTTGCTCCTCCTCGCCAACTTTGGCAAAGAGGGCAAACCCGAGACGGTGATTCCCAAAATCAGTCAGGAAACTTTGGCCGAGATGGTCGGCACGACTCGCTCCCGGGTCAGTTTCTTCATGAATAAGTTCCGTCGTCTCGGATTTATCAAATACAACGGCACCCTCGAGATCCACAGTTCATTGCTCAACGTAGTGCTGCACGACTGATGTCCCACCCTGTTCTTTCGATGGTCGGGACGCCCGCGCGCGTGGAATGGGCGGAGCGCATCAAGCTCCAGGTCGATGCCGAGTTCCAACGCGTGGCCTCGGCCTTCCGCACCGTTGCTGCCGCTCAAACTGGCGATCCAAGGGCCCGTACAGAAATCATCCTCGCCATCCTGGAGGATCAGCGCCTCACCGTACTCAGCCGAAATGAAGCCAGTTACTTCATTCGCCATTGGCAGGAGATCAGTGATCAAGTGCGCCAACTCATTGTTCAGGATCCTCGCTATCCACCCCCGGAGTACCCGACAAAAACTGAGTAGCCCCAAAACAGAAACCGCGCACCGTCCGAAGGAGGTACAATCCCCGGAAAGTGCGCGTGTTCTCTGCGAGCAGCTGGGGGAGGAGCTAAGCGGCTCGCCGCCTGATGAGCGCCAGCACGACCAGCCCCGCACCCAAATAGGTGACGGTCATCGGTTCTGGAATCGGCGTCTCGATGTCGAGGTCAAGGAAAGACGGTGCCGTGACGCTGCCGACATTGTCGGCGATCGTGCCTGCTGAGGCGCCGATGTTCTTGATCCCCCGCGCCGCGTAACTTACCTGACCCGGGCCGTTCATCGTGGACTGCGCCGTAAAGACGCCCAGGTTCATCCCGGATGGCTGGCCCAGCAGAGTCGGGCCGCTGGTGTACGCCCACGTGATGTTCACCAGGTTCGGGTCATCATTGGGCAAAACGTCGTCCGGCGTGAAGCCCATGTTCTGAGTGGTGCACGTCCAGCCGGCCGGTCCAGTGCACGTTCCGGGGATGTACCCCCCGAAATCATAAAGCGTCAGGAATCCCCCGAACGTCAGATTCTCGTGCGGCACCGGGTTGGATGTTGGGGCAAGACCGCTGTTCACGTTCTGGTCTTGGGAGAGCTGCAGATTGTAGCTCCACGTATACGGTCCCGTACCGGTGACCGTTGTACCCGTTGGAATAATGTTGGCCCAAGTGACGACTGGAAGCGTCAGGGCGAAAAGAGAAAACGTGAGTCGTTTCTTCATGGTAGTTATGCTCCTCCGAACAAAAGGTTGGTTCCTTTTAGCCCGAGTCTAAGGGAAACTACTTAGAAGTTCTGTTCAATATTGCTCAGTTCGCATCTAAGGTGCGTAAGGTCACGCACCCCCTGGGTGAATTGGCGCAGTGCTTCAGATGCTAAGTACCGCGCACGGCGACTCCCGAATGATCGAATACAGCTGCGACCACACCCGGCTTCCCGCCTCCCGAGCCTGACCCCGGCCTGTCACCAGGAGGCCCGCCTCATGCGCCAGAACGGCCAAGCGTACTTGCTCCACCGGCGAGCCCACCACCAGCTCGTAAGGGGCCTTCACCCCAGTCCGCTCTCGCAGTTGCCGGAGCTTGTGGTCGGCTGCTGCGAGAATGGCCTCCCGGTAGGCAAACTCGAGCCCGCTCTCCGGCAGATCCACCGAGTGTAGAATGCTGAGGCCCGTTTCGTAGCTCCGCGCAATTGACCCCGCCGCCCGCAGCACTGCCTCGCTGTCCTCCTGGTCCAGGCTCAGCGCGCAAACGATGTGCCGGTAAGGTCCGGACGCCTCTGGTTCTTTGCCTGGCACCGTCGTCCATACCGCGCAATCGACATCATGCAGCACCTTCGCGGTAACTGAACCCAGTAGCAGCCGCCGGATCGCTCCATGGCCATGCGTGGGCATCATCACCAGATCCGCGCCATGATGACGCAGGGCGTTTTCAATCACTGTGATTGCGTCGCCCGTTTCCGTCACGAACGTCGGTTTCTCTCCAGGAAAGTGCAGCGCCGCAAACTGGCGCAACCGCTCCTGGTGACGTTGGAAAAACTCACTGTCGCCGGCCGGCGGAATGAACAGCGGTGCTTCCAGTGGACCCACCGCCAGCGGTAGCGGATCGACCGAGTGCACCAGCAACAGGTCCGCCTGAAATCGACTCAGCGTCTCCCGCACTCGCGGTACGATTTTGCGGCAGGCCTCAGAGAAATCAACGGGAAACAGAATCTTGCGGAAGGGTAACATGGAGCCCCCTTCATGCAATTCGGCTGCCAGAACCTGTAGAGCTAAGCCACGATCTCCCGCACCACCCGGCCGTGGACGTCCGTCAGCCGGAACTGCCGCCCCTGGAACCGGTACGTCAGCCGTTGATGGTCAATGCCCAGCAGGTGCAGGATCGTCGCCTGCAGGTCGTGCACATGCACCCCGTCTTCGGCGACATTGAAGCCGAAGTCGTCCGACGTTCCGTGGCTGTAGCCCGCCTTCACTCCGCCTCCCGCCATCCACAGCGAAAACACCCGTCCATGGTGGTCCCGCCCATAGCTGTCGGCCTTGTGTACTCCTTGGGCGTAGGGCGTCCGTCCGAACTCGCCGCCCCAAATCACCAGCGTGTCCTTCAGCAGACCGCGCTGTTTCAAGTCCTGAATCAACCCCGCCGACGCCTGGTCGATATCGCGGGCCATCGCCGGAAGCTTCTCCGTCAGTCCGCCATGATGATCCCAGCCGCGGTGATACAGCTGAATAAAGCGCACATTGC
>JALHNI010000018.1 GCA_022843605.1 Bryobacter sp. | reverse complement strand
CGCAGCGGACTCACCAGTACATGGGAAAAGGCAATCGCGGCCAAGGCTGGCCGCAGCGCCAGGGCCTGCCGTTCGCCGGTTTCGGTCAGCGCGATGTCCGCGCCTCCCGTGTGCTGTCCAGTGCGGCTCCATTCCGTTTCGCCGTGTCGCACCAACCAGAGTTCTTGTTTTGCCATGCACTCTCCAGGTTAGTCATAATCGAAGGCATTGACGGATTTCTGCCACTATCCAGCCTGGCCGGTGCCCTTCGGGCTCGACCTGCCGTTGGAAGAAGAGATGGAGTGCCCGTATTTGCCTGGGCAGCGGTCGCGCTATCGGGCGGTGTCGGTGGATTCGCTGCCCGGGTCGGCCTACCAGCGGTTTATGGATGCTGGCTTTCGGCGATCTGGCCGCGTGCTGTATCAGCCGGCGTGCCGGAATTGCCGGGCTTGTGTACCGCTTCGCTTGCCCACGGAAGAGTTTGCGCCGAGCGCTTCGCAGACTCGCTCCCAGCGAAAGAATTCGGATTTGCGGGTGACGGTCGGCCGGCCCGCGGCTACCGCGGAGAAGTTGGCGCTCTACAATCGCTACAACATGGTTTGGCATGGCGGCGCGGCACTCAGTCTGGAGGGCTTCGCCGAAGCGTTCTACGAAAGCTGCGTCGACACGCTGGAATTTCTCTATCGCACGGCGGATGGTGAGTTACTCGCAGTGGGGCTTTGCGATGTGGGTCCGCAGTTTTTGAGCAGTGTGTACTTCTATTTTTCTCCGGAAGCGAGTGACCGGAGTTTAGGCACCTACGGAGCGCTGCAGGAGATCGAATTTTCACGCCGGAACGCCATTCGTTACTACTATCTGGGTTACTGGATCGAAGCCTGCCGGGCGATGACTTACAAGGCTCGCTTCGGGCCGAATGAGTTGCTTGGGCTGGACGGAAAATGGGATCCAGCGCCTGGTCAGCGCCGGATCCCGGGAAACAGCTAGACGCCGAGTTTGGCCGCGATCGCTTTGATCAGATCGCGGTCATCCGACGTGAAGCCCACTTGGGTTTGTGCGAAATACTCCTTGTCGCGCACGGCGATGGTGCCGCCGAAGCGAAAGAAGAGTTCTTCATAGTCGAGCAGCGGACGCAGCGGCATCGGCACCTCAGGCTGGTCGGCGTTCGGGATTTTTCCGGCGGCCACGCCCTTGGCGGGGATGTTCACCACCGCGGCATGTTCTTTAGTGAGGACGAGCATATCCAGCAAGGGCTGGTTGGTGATTTCGTCCCGCAGCAGGGTACCGTTCTCCGAAATGGCGAGGACGGTGTCATAGACCACGAGCTTGCGAGGAGCCTCAGGCGCCTTCGGGTCGAACCAGTACTTGGGCGGCTTCGTCTCGTCCCACGGCGGGGCCGGACGGCCGGTGGCCTTCTCGTACTCTTCCCGGGTTGAGTAATACGGAAACAGGAAGAGCGTATCGAAAGGATAAAAGGGTTGTCGTTGAATTGGCATGGATGCCTCCGTTGTGAGGCTCGCAGCCGAGTCAAGCGAATTGGGATCCCCTAACTCGTAAATGACAGATTCGATAGGTAGAGGCAGGACATTTTTCGTGGTGATCGGCTTTTCCCGCTGCTCGAAAAATGGCGGCACGCGCGAGACCTCCGTTGACTCGCGCGTGCCGCTGAACGCCGGCCCCTCAGTGGGAGAAGCGGGAAGATGGGCGCCGTCATTCAAGCCTGCTTGCGGGTTAACCGCGGCGGCGCATGCGCCACAGAACGCCAGCGAGTGCCGCTCCCGCCAAGCCAAAGGTAGACGGTTCGGGCACCGAAGCCTCATTGGAGAAGCCCACGGTGATCGACATCGGCGCATTGACGTTCACCGATTGCCCCAGGGCCGTGGCCGTGGAACCAGATCCATCGACCGCCAGCTGTTCTGACCCGGGCGTGTAGTTACTGGTTCCCGGGGAAAAGTTGGTGAGGATGTTGGCCCGAATCGGGTCCCAGTTGCTGAAGTCGAACCACACGATCGCAATGTTGAAGCCGGAGCCGTTTCCGTTGTAGATTCCCTGGATCGTGATGTACTCTCCGTCCAGGTTGAAGCTACCGTCGCTGTCGGAGTAAAAGACATCGTAGTTTTCACCGGGGGCCCCATTGAAGTCGAAGGACGAGCCGAGCGACACCATCGTGGTCAATTCGGTGGAATTGACGCCGAATGCGTGCACGGTATTGCCGCTCGTCGCTTCGACAATGGTGACGCCCACAAAGTTGGGTTCCAGGCGCAGCGGCCCGGCAACGGCGAGATCGAGCGGGAGCAAGCCGACCAACAGACAGAGTAGTTTCCGCATAGAGAATGAATTCCTTCTTGTAGACAAAATCGACAGAACGCGCGTGAGTGGCGCGTGATGTTGTCAAAGGCGCAAGCGCTCTGAAAATGGGGTCAAACGGATTGATTACAGGTTGGAAGGTTGGCGGGGAGGGTTTCAGAAAGATTGAAAATAAAAGATTTAGCGACGGAATGCGATCGTGCCGCCGTGAGAAAGGGCGGTTTTATTGGTGTTTTGACGCAGAACTCGTCCAAAGGAAAACAAAACTTGGCTATAAACATAAGAAATAATGAGACTTATGATTTAGTCGGACTCAGTGCGAAAGCCTTAGCGGCAGGGCGCAAGACGGCGCGGGGCGAACGCCCGGAAACGGCTGCGGACCTCGGTCGCCGTCAGAGCGCGACGGTACAAGACGATCTCGTCCAGGTCGCCCTCGAAGTAGATGTTGTCCCGCGGCACCAGTCCGTTCGGATGATGCCGCCCGATCCATAGCGGTCGCGCAGTGTCCAGGTTCTCTAGCGGGGAACTGATGCTTTTCTGAGTTCGGAGTTCCCCGTCGACGAACATCGCCGGAGCCTGGGGGGGAAGACGCTTGCAGACCGCGACCACATGGTGCCATTGGCCATCGATCACGGGATAGGCCGATGGCGCAGCGGACGCCCGATGACCGCCATTGGCAACCTGCAGGCCGATGGTGTCGCGCAACAGGTAAACCTGGTATCCGCGCGGACTCGAATCCCTCTTGTCGATCAGGCTCGCGGCCTGGCGCTTGCTGGTTCGCATCCAGAGCTCGATGGTGAAATCGCCCTCGCCCACGTCATAGGAGGAACTGGCCGGAAGTTCAATGAACTGGCCCTTGCCATCCAGATGAAGAGCCTGTCCCCGAACTCCGGCGATCCGTGTGATCCCGCCGGCTTGCGCCTCCTCGAAGGAAAAAACGGCTGCGGCTCCCGTGGGTCGGCAGGCCGGTTCGGCGGCCAGCAGGCTCGTCCCCAACAGGCTAATACACCAAAGTAAGCTTCGCGTAATCAATATCGGTGTCATCGTTCAATACCAGGTCAAACCACGCCGTGGGCTCCTTTGCGGCGGCCAGCTGAATCCTCGCGAAGATCTCCTGGCCAATGTCCACGACGAAGACCTGATCTTCGGTCTGAGGCATCCGGGCCCAGAGTGGCTGCACTTCTTTCACCGCGTCAAAAGGGGCTGCGCCGTACGCCAAGCCATCGTTCACTGCGGCAGGGGAACTGGCGTTCTGCCGCACGCGGACCACCAATTGCGCCGCGCAGATGCGCACAGGGGGAAGCGGAAAGGAGACACCGAACGGGCGATTGTCGCGCCGTTCGTCGAACTGGCGGTACTCCAGCCCGCTCTGAGAGATCATCCGTGAGAGCCGAGGACTCAACGCCGGCGCGGCATCCGGGGGCATGGCGAAACCGTCGGCGGTGCCCTCCTGCAGTACCAGTTTCCGTTCGCATGGCGCGGCGCCAGCCTGAAACAATCCCGTACCGATGAACGGCAGCAGATCCGCGCGGATAGACTCCGCCGGATCGCCCAGTTGCAGCCTGGCCATGCCTCGCCGTCCGGCCACGACGCGTGCCAGATCCCGATTGCCGGATGCCGTCGCCAGCGTCTGGGCTGCCAGGTAACTGCGTTCAGCTTCCGGCCAGCGGTGCTCCTTCGCAAGTAAGTCCGCCAGGCGTACGTGTGCCGCCAAATGATTCGGCCGCAACACCAGAACCTGTTGCCACGGCTTGAGGCCGCCCTGGGGCTCCCAGGCGGCAAGATCCGCCTGCGCCGAGGCATCGTGCGGCCGGGCCTCCGCTCTCTGCCGGATCAGGGCCAACGACGGTTGGCCACCCACCGCGGCGCGCACCGCCGCCTCATAAGCCCGGTCGCCCGAAGCGCGCCAGCCGGACGGCAGCGCCGCGCGGGCTCGCGAGGTAAAGCCGGCACGATGCCAAGCCAGGGCCAAATCCAACGGAGCACGATCCGGGAGGCGATCCACCGCGGCTGCGGCCTCCAGCAATCGTGCCGCCAGCACGGGTTCGCCTGCCCAGAGGCTCGATATCCCCCGTTCCCAAGCCTGCCAGCCAGAGGGCGTCGGCGCTTCCCGACGCCAGAGCCAGCCGAAGGTGATGGCCGCCACCATAGCCAAGGCGGCCATTGCCCAACCGAAGCGGGCCGGTGTGATTCGGGAGGCGAATCGGGCCGATCTTCTCCGGAGCAGGCTCCAGCGTTGTGCGTTGACGGATCGGGCTTCGAGAGCGGCGAGCAAATCTCCCACCTCCCGAAAACGGCGCTTGGGGTCCGGTTCCAGGCAGCGCATCACCGCCAGGGCCCAGCTTTTGCGGATTCCCGGCGCGAGCGCCGCGGGGGATTCAGGACGCGTCGTCGTCTTGCGGACGGCCATCGTCAAAGCGGCAGTTTCGGCGAACGGTGTCGCGCCGGTGAGCATTTCATAGAGCATCACACCCAGCGCGTAGACATCGGCGGCCGGCGTCACGCTGCGCCCCAGCACCTGTTCGGGCGCCATGTAGGCTGGCGTACCCATCACCTGGCTTGACGCGCGCACCGTCGTGTGAGGATCCTCCGGCGCCGGCCGTGCCAAGCCAAAGTCCGTGATCACCACGCGCGGCGGACCATCCGGCCGCGGCACAATCATGACGTTGCCGGGCTTGAGGTCGCGATGGACCACACCGGCCGCGTGTGCCGCCGCCAAGCCGGCCACCATTTGCCGCACCAGGGGCAGTGCTTCCCGGCAACTCATTGCCCCCTCCCGTTTCAATCGAGCGGCCAACGTCTCGCCAGCCAACAGCTCCATGGTGAGAAAGACCGTGGAGCCGCTCTGCACAAGGTCATACACTTTGGCCACATTGCGGTGGTTCACCCGCCGGGCCGCGCCCACCTCGCGCCGCAGCCAAGCCAACTGGTCGCCGCCCGGAATCTCCCGCGACAGGGACTTCACCGCGATCCGCTCGCCGCGCTCCAGGTCCTCCGCTTCGTAGACCTCGCCGCTGCCCCCGGCTGCCAGAAACCGGCGGATCTCGTAGCGCGAGGCCAATAACTCGCCCGGGTAGTGCCGGTGGCGGCTGGCTGCGGCCTGCAGCAGGTCGCCGGAGAGGGTGAGCCGCTCGATCGGGTCATCGGCGTCCGGATCGAGCGCCAGCAATTTCAGCACCTCGTCGGCGAGTTCCGGCCGGTCTGCCGTTTCGCGGCGGACGAATGCGGCCCGGTCGCCGGCGGGCAGGTCCGCGGCTTCTGAAAAGAGCTGTTTCACACGCTGCCAGGTGTGCGGGTTCACGAACCTTGACGCTCCAGTTCCGTTCGCAGCCAAGCGCGCGCCATGGCCCAATCGCGCTTGACGGTTTTCTCGGAAATACTCAGCGTTTCGGCGATCTCGGTCACCGACAGGCCGCCGAAGAAGCGCAATTCCACGATTTCGGCCTGGCGCGGATCCCATACCTCGAGACGGCTCAGGGCGTTATCGATCGTGAGGTACTCTTCGGGCGAGAAGTCAGCAATCGTCTGGTCGAGCGTCGGTTCCAGCAGGGAATGATCTCGCTTGCGCGCTCGTTTCTGGCGGGCATGGTCGATCAGTACGTTGCGCATCGCCCGTGCGGCTTGGCGCATGAAGTGTGCCCGATCCACCGCGGGCATTGTTTTGTGCTCCACCAAGCGCAGATACGCCTCGTTGATCAGCGCCGACGGCTGCAGCGTATGGTGTGCTCGTTCGTTGCGCAGGAAGGACGCCGCCAACCGGTGCAACTCCGCGTAGATCTCCTCAAGTAGTTCCCCGGACAACAACATATTTCCGCCATTATACGGGCCCGGCAAAGAAGTTTGACCCCGTTTCTGAACCTTTTACGCCTTTGATGGCAAAAGATTTTTGCGTTCGGAGTGCCTACCCGAAGTGTGCCCGGACGGACCTACTCCAGGGCCAATAAACGGCGCAAGGTGGGCTCCATCGCGGCTGCCCAACGCTCGTAACCTACCTCCGTCGGGTGCAGATAGTCGTTCATTACCTCCGGCAGAATACTGCCGTCGGCCTCAAGGAAGACGTGGCCGAGGTCGAGAAAGGTGACATTTCGCTGCCCGTCCAACGGTGCAATCAGACGGTTGATTTCTGCCAGCTTGTCCCGGCCTGGATTCGGTTTGGCTCCACGAGGGAAGATCCCCAACAGCAGAATCCTGGTGCGCGGCAAGCGCGTGTGCAATTCCTCGCAAATGGCGGTGATGCCGGCGGCGATCTCGCTGGCCGTATTGATCGCGGAATTGTTCGTGCCGATCATCACCACGGCCACCTTGGGCGAAATGTTGTCGATTTCGCCGTGTCGCAATCGCCATAGAACGTTCTCCGTGCGATCCCAGCCGTAGCCCAGATTCACCGTCTTGCGGGACCCGAAATACTTCTCCCAGGAGGCCGGACCGCGCGCCTTGGCGTCCGACGGTTCGCCGCCCCAGAAATGCGTGATCGAGTCGCCCAGAAAGATCAACTCTGGCGAGCGGTTCCTCATCAGCCGCACAATTGCCTCGTGCCGGCGAACCCAGTCATAGTTTTTCCAGTCACGGTTCTGCGTCACCTCCACCAACGTGGTGGGTTGCGCGAAGCCGGCGATCGGCACTGCGGCGCTCTGCTCCAAGCCATCGGCGGAGAAGGCTCGCGCACGGATGGTCCGCCCGACTGGCACCGCCACGGGTGCCAGATAGACGCCAGCTGACTGATCTGGTTCTTTCTCCTCGAACGTGTATCGGATGACCGCTCCCGCCGTCGCGCAGGCCAACGTGATCCGGCCATCCGGCAACACCGAAAACGAGGGCGGAGCGACTTCGGCCCATAGAGCGGATCCCAAGAACAGACACAAGACAGGGCAGCGCATAGGCTCCATTTTGACGCATCATAGTCCGATGGACCTGGAACTCATCGGACACGTTGCCGTCATCACTGGCGGTGCCAGCGGCATTGGTCTCGCCTGCGCCCGCGCTTTGGTTCGCGAAGGTTGCCGGGTGGCCTTGTGGGACTTGGCGGAGAATGTTGCCGCGATCGCGGCGGCTGAATGCGGCCCCAACTCCATCGGGCTGCGCGTCAACGTAGCGGACTATGGGGCCGTCGGCGCCGCCGCCGACGAAACTGAAGCCACCCTCGGTCCGGTATCGCACCTGGTGCATGCCGCGGCGATGGGCTCCGGCAAGTTCGGCTTCCCGTTCACCAATCTGCTGCCGGCTGACTGGCCCCGCGTTTTGGAAGTGAACATCATGGGCATGGTGCACGCCGCGCAGACGCTTGCTCCGCGAATGTCCGGGCGCAAACAGGGCACCATGGTCTTCATCGCGTCGGTGGCCGGCCAGATCGGTTCCCAGACCGATCCGCCCTATAGCGCAAGCAAAGCCGCGAACATCAATTTTGCCCAGTGCCTCGCCAAGGATCTCGCCAAGGACAACGTCCGGGTGAACACCGTCAATCCGGGCATGGTACGAACGCCGTTGAACCAGAATGTTTGGCGGGCTTGGAATCAACAACAGCCCGCCGCGCAACAGCGTTCCTACGATGCTTGGGCCCAGGAGAAGATTCGCGCGGTCGCTCCGCTGGGCCGCTGGCAGGAACCGGAAGAGATTGCGGACATGGTGGCCTTTCTTTCCTCGGCCCGCTCCGCGCAGGTGACCGGGCAGACAATCAATGTGGATGGCGGCCAGGTGATGCATTGGTAGGCCTGCGCTGGTGGATCGCCGGGGCGCTGTTTCTGTCGACGGTGATCAACTACATTGACCGTCAAACGCTCTCCCTGCTCGCCCCCCACATCAAAGCCGAATTCGGCTGGAACAATCAGACTTTCGCGCTGTTGATTATCGCTTTCCGTGCCGCCTATGCGATCGGTCAATCGGTTTCCGGCCGCCTTCTGGACCGCGTTGGCATTCGCCTCGGGTTGCCCTTTGCGGTCGGCTTCTACTCGATTACCGCAATGGCGACTTCGCTGGCCAGTGGACTCGGGAGTCTGGCTGCGTTCCGTTTCTTACTCGGGGCAGGGGAGTCCGCGAATTGGCCCGGCGCCGCCAAAACGGTCGCCGAATGGTTCCCGAAGCGTGAGAGCGGCTGGGCCGTGGCCATCTTCGATAGCGGCTCGGCGATCGGCGGAGCCATTGCGCCGATACTGGTTTACTCGATCTATCAGTACTTCCACGATTGGCGCCCCGCGTTCGTCTTTACCGGTCTTTTGGGTTTGTTTTGGATCCCGCTCTTCCGTTGGCTATATCATCCGCCCGAAACCCACCCGCGTCTTTCCGCCCAAGAACGCGAAGATATTCTCTCCAATCGCGCCGATAATTCGGCGATACCCGCGCCTCGGCAATCCTACCGGCAGTTATTCCGTCTGCCGCAAACGTGGGGCATCGTGATCGCCAAGAGTCTCACGGATCCCGTATGGTTCTTCATCACCGATTGGTTTGCGATTTACTTAGTGGCGAAAGGCTACCAGCCTGAACAGAGCCTCCTGGCATTCTGGGTGCCGTTCCTAGCGGCCGACATCGGCAACTTTGCCGGCGGCGGATTGTCGAGTTACCTCATTCAGCGCGGCTGGCCCCTGCTCCGCTCCCGACGCTTGGTCGCCGTTCTTTGCGGACTCGGCATGTCGACCCTGGCGGGTGCCGCCTTTACGAACTCGTTTGGCGTGATGGTGGCCTGTTTCGCCGTCTCGACGTTGGCCTACGCTGGATTCTCCACGATCGTCCTAACTCTTCCCGGCGACCTCTACCCCACCTCGACGGTGGCGACGGTAAGCGGACTGGGCGGAACCGGGGCCGGCATCGGGACGATCCTGGCCACTTACCTGACGGGCATCATCGCCGACAGTTACTCGTTTGAGCCGATTCTGATTACGGCCGCCCTGGTGCCGCTCGTCGCGACCGCGGCGCTACTAACCCTGGTCCGGCAGCGAGTAGAATTCGTTACTTCTTCGCCAGATGCACATTGAACCAACGCACCATCTTGCCGAGGTAGTCCGGTGGATTTACTGCGCCCGGAAAGGTAGGCCCGTGAGCGGCGCCGGCGATCCGTAGCAACTTCACGGTTACACCGGCGGCCTTCAGCTTCGTCTCCATCTCTTCCGATTGCGAGTAAGCGACCTGCTCGTCCTTGTCGCCATGCATCAGCAGAAACGGAGGATCGTCGGGAGTAATGTGCGTGACCGGCGAAGCCGCCTGAAAAATTCGATATTCCTCACTGTCTTTTGCTTCTGGCAGCGGTCTGGCCATGCCCAACAGAAAGTTGCCGTTACTCCCGGTGAGAAAATCTACCGGTGCTGCGCGTGCCACCACGCATTGCACCTTCGCGCTCTCGCGCTCCACCGGGTCCGGATCCTGCGCGCGGCCGCGGCCGTCGTGTGTCCCCAACATGCTCACCAGGTGTCCGCCCGACGATCCGCCGGAAGCGCCGATCCGGGTGGCGTCAATGCGATAGCGCTTGGCGTGGTGCCGGATAAATCGCACCGCGCGCTGCACATCTTCCACCGGCGCCGGATAGCGGAAGCGTGGCACGGCGCGATGATTCACCGCAAAAACCGTATACCCGGCCGTGGCGAGGGCCTTGGCATACAACTGAGACTGGCTGTTCGACTTGAGTTCTGGCGCGCTGTAGGCCAGCGGCGCCGTCCAGCCGCTGCCCGATACGTAGATAATGCCGTAGCCATTCGGCTGGGCTGGGTGGTAAACATCCAGCAACAATGCGGTGCCGGAGTACATGCCGTAAACGACATTGGTTTCCACCCGGAAGGGTTCAGCGGCGGAAACGGACACGGCCAGCAAGCTAATCAGGATCAGGGCTTTCATTGGTGGCCCTTATCCTATCAGGCTCAATGCCGAGTGCGGGACGGACTAGCTAAGCTGAATAGGTGCAAAGAACCTATTCGCCGGTCGATGGCCGGTGCTACGTCGAGCGCCCTTACTCGACCGAAGACGAAATCGAGGGCATCCTCACCCGCTCCTGCCGCGCCCAAAACGCCTGGCGGCTGACTCCGCTTGCCGAACGCATCGCCATACTGCGGCGCTTTGTCTCCTGGATGGAAGAGCACGCGCAGCCGCTTGGCGAGGAACTTACCTGGCAGATGGGGCGGCCCATCCGCTACACGCCTTTCGAAATCCTTCGCGGCTTTGCGGAACGTTCGCGCTACATGCTGGACGTCGCCCCGGCCGCACTGGCTGACATTGCCGTGCCGCAGTCCGCCGGTTTCACCCGCTTTATCCGGCGTGAGTCGCTTGGCGTGGTCTTCACCGTCGCGCCGTGGAACTATCCCTACCTCACCAGTGTGAACTCGATCGTGCCGGCCCTTGTCGCCGGCAACGCCGTGCTGTTAAAGCACTCCGCACAAACGCCTCTTTGTGCCGAACGCTACGCTGAAGGACTGAAGGCCGCCGGTTTGCCAGACGGCGTCTTCCATCACCTGAATTTGAAGCATGAACAGGTGATGCGCGTAATCGCCGATCCGCGCATCGACTTCGTCGCCTTCACCGGTTCAGTGTCCGGCGGCCACGCCGTCCAACAAGCCGCCTCCAGCCGTTTTATCGGCACCGCGCTCGAACTGGGCGGCAAGGATCCGGCCTACGTTCGTTCCGATGCCGACTTGGCCCACGCCGTCGAGAACCTGGTGGATGGCGCGATGTTCAACTCGGGCCAGTCCTGCTGCGGCATTGAGCGCATCTACGTGCATCAGGATCTCTATGCGGATTTCGTCGAGCAGAGTGTCGCTATAGCGAAAGAGTACGTCCTCGGCAATCCGCTCGAATCCGCCACCACCCTGGGCCCGATGGTTCGCCCTGCCGCTGCCGATTTCGTCCGGCAGCAAATCGCTGAAGCTGTCGCCCAAGGTGCGTACGCTCACCTTCCTGAGCAAGGCGAGGACGCTTACCTGGGGCCGCAGATCCTCACCGAAGTCAATCACACGATGCGCGTGATGACGGAAGAGACCTTTGGCCCGGTGGTAGGAATCATGTCGGTGGCGGATGATGACCAGGCGGTCCGGCTGATGAACGACAGCGTTTATGGCTTAACCGCGGCCATCTGGACGCGTGACGAAGCTGCCGCCCTGGCGCTCGGCGATCGCCTCGAAACCGGCACGGTCTTCATGAATCGCTGTGACTACCTGGATCCCGCCCTCGGCTGGACCGGGATTAAAGACTCAGGCCGAGGCTGTACCCTGTCCACGCTCGGCTTTGACCAGTTGACGCGCCCGAAGTCGTTCCACCTGCGCTCGGCCTAAACGCAAAAAAGGCTGGCGGATGAACCGCCAGCCCAGGCCCGTGAATTCGCGAGCGGTTACTCCGCTGCGGAGGTCAGCTTCGCTGCCTGCTCACGATGGAAGGCCATCAGCTCGCGCGACTCGCGTGCTGCGCGCCGCGCCTGCAGTGCCTTCCCGCGTTCACGATCGATCGGACCCTGCACCATCGCCGGCCACTTCGACGACAGAGGGTTGTAGCTCTGATTCTTGCGCTTCGTCATTTTGTCCGATTCCTGCTCGTGTTCCACGGCTTTGGCATCGAAGGCGATGGCGCGTTTCTCATACTGATTGGCGACAGCGAGGTGCTCGTCGGCACTCTTTGCCGCTTTGGCCCGCTCCACCAGTTCTTTGTTGTCCAGCTTGGACCAAGTATCCACGGGAGCCGCCACGACGCACAGCGTCCCCGCCGCCACCACCAACATCATTTGAGCGATTCGGTTCAGGTTCATGGTTTCTATCTCCTGAACCCATTAGGCCGCACGTGGCCGTTCGCTCAACATCCGAAAAATTACTGGTTATGCGCCCGCCACCAGGCCCAGCTTGATGGCATGCTGCACCAACTGCGCCGTTGTTTTCACGCCTAAGTCGTCCATCATCTTATACTTGTGGGTTTCCACCGTCCGAGGAGAGATGTCCAGCACCGCCCCGATCTCTTTGGCCGACTTGCCTTCCGCCAGCAATTGCAGCACGTCCCGTTGGCGCGATGTCAGTTCAATGGTTTGTTTCACATGCCGCCGAGTCTGGTCCAGAAGTTGCTCCACCGACGGCGCCCGCAGTTGGGGCGATACGAACGTTCCGCCCCGCAACACCTGCCGGATGGCCGTCACCAGTTCGTCCGATGCGGCGTGCTTCAACACATACGCCGACGCCCCCGCTTCCAGTGCGCGCGAAAGGTAGGTGACGTCCGGGTGCATCGTCAGAAAGATCACTTTCGCCGTTGACCCTTCCTCCCGCAGTTTGCGCACGGCGTCGATTCCGTTCAATAGTGGCATCGAGACATCGGCCACAATCACGTCGGGGTTGAGCACCCGCGCCTGTTCGATCATTTCGAGCCCGTTTGCCGCCACTCCCGCCAACTCGAACTCGCCGTCCAGCAGACTGCGCAAGCCGTCAACGACAATTTGGTGATCGTCAGCAAGCAGTATGCGTGGGCGGGAAGTTGGCATGCTGGCCCCAGAATATCAAGCGGCCTGGAGGAGGGGCAGCCACACGTCGATTCGTGTGCCTTCTCTCGGGGCGGACTCCACGGCGAAGCGGCCTCCCAGCCAACGGGCCCGTTCTTCCATGCTCGCCAGCCCCAAGCCGGCGCGCCACGCCGGATCTGCCCGGTTGAAGCCGCGCCCGTTATCCCGAATCGACAAGTGCACTTCGTCCGCTGTGCGTTGTAGCAGGATCTGTACCCTCTCGGCCTCCGCGTGCTTCTGTACGTTGCGCAAACCTTCCTGCACGATCCGGTAGAGCGCGAGTTGGGTCGCCTTCTGCAAGCCGTCGCAATGGCCATCCGTCTCGACGTCTACCGGCGCGCCGCCGCGTTCAAAGAATGCCCGGCACTCGGCCTCAATGGCAGCCGTCAAGCCCAAGTCATCCAACATGGCGGGATGTAGGCTTCGCGACATTCCATGCACCGTGTCCGATAGCTGCGCCATTTGCTGCTTGATCCTCGCCAGGCCCTCGCGCTGACCTTCCGGCGATTGTTCCAGCCGTCCCGCCTCAATCGCCACCACCGCCAGGCGCTGCGTCAGGTCGTCGTGTAACTCGCGTGCGATGCGGCTCCGCTCGTCCTCTTGGGCCTTGATCAGCCGTCCCGCTAGGCGCTCCAGTTCTTCGTTGGAGACCGTCGTCCGCTCCAGTTTCTCAGCCATGCGATTGAAGGAAGCTGCGAGTTGGCCGATCTCATCGTCGGAACTTACCGGCAAACGAGTGGAGAAGTCCCGCTGACCCAGCCGTTCTGCCCCTTCCGCCAAGGCCAGTACCGGCCGGGTGACGGACCTCGCCATCCACGCCGCCGCCAGCCAAAAGCCTGCGGCAATCAGCGTGCCGATCCCCAGAATCCGGTTGCGCAACGAGCGCACCGGAGCAAAGGCTTCTTCCTCCTCGATTTCGGCCATCACGGACCAATCGAGACCCGGCACGTTCAACCGCGCGTGCGACCGAAGCACCGGTGTTCCCAGCGCGTCGACGCCCGATCCTGTGCCCGCCGCCGCTGCCCGGTTGCGGGCCGCCTCCGGCGCAACCGGCAGCCGAAGCACCGCCGTTCCATGACGTTTCACTTCGTCCACCACGTCCGGCGGCGTTCCGGCCCGCAGCAATTCGGCCGAATACTGTTCCGGCTGCTCGATTCGCCGGCGCATGTCGCTGCGCAGCATGTTGTCCGGTCCCACGATGTAGGCCTGCCCGGTGCGGCCCAAGCCTTCTGATTGCCAGTTTTCGTCGGCCGTCATCACCCGATTCACTTCCTGGATGGACACCTGCATTACCAGAACGCCCGTCTTCCCTCCCGCGCGCCACACCGGCGCGGCCACAAAAGCCGCCGGCGCCGAATCCGACGGCAGGTAGGGCTCATAGTCTCGCAGCACAAATTGTTCCGGTTCGGAGAGCGCCATGGCTTTCGCAAACACCTCACCGAGCGCGGAATTCCGGTAGGGATGCTCGCTTAGCCGTACCCCCAAGTCAATCTCTTTTGACACCGTGTAAAGCACCCGGCTGTCCGCGGCATCCACCAGGAAAATGTCATAGAGGCCAAAAGCTGACTGATACCGATGGAACGTGGGGTGGTAGCGAGCATGTACCGCACCGTAGAGCCCAGGCGCTTCCAGCATCCGGTCCTTCGCTCCGGCCGGGTGAGGGTTCGCCGCAATGAACCAGTCCTGCAGCGTCACCGTGCGCCGGTCCTCCGGAAACCATTCATTAGCCTTGGTTCCCAACTGCCGATAGTGCTCTCGAAGCTTGCCTTGGGCGGTAACCTCCACCTGCGGCAGCAAGGGCCAGGCCGCGCGAAACTCTTCCAGCGCCCGCATTGCCGCTTCATCGGACGACAGGGCCAGGACATGCGTGCCTAAGTCCTGGAAGTATCGTTCCACCTGCCGGCAACGCGTTTGACGGATCGCCGTCAGCCGCTCGTATGTGGCCTGACGCAGCGCCGCCGTCGCGCCGGCTGAGCTTTCCCAACCCGTCAGCGCGATCGCCACCGACCCGAGTAGCAGGAACACGCCCTGCAGTTTGGCACGGTAGGACCGAAAAAATACCATACCCCAGATTGTATCCGCCCCCTCGAATCATAAATAATATTTCATGTGAGATATACACACTGGGCGATCTCCTTGGCAATGGGCGGCAGTCTGCTGGCCCAGACCGTCACCAGACTCGAACTCAAGATTGAGCCCGGTGCGCGTTTGCGGCCGATGGCCTCCGCCGTAATCCAAGTAAAGGTCTATGGCGAAGTGGATAACGCGGGGACTAAAGCGACCGGCCGTCTGCGCAAAGCAGACTGGAATGCTGCTGTCTTCCCAAACGATGGAGGCTGGATCTCCAAGCCTTTCCGCTATCAGGGCACCGACAGCGAAGGCTACCTGGAGACTGCGGGGTCGACCTTTGCCAGGATATTTTCCTCGGTCTCTTCCCAGTACGTGGTGAAGGATTCCATGATGTACGTGGCACCGGAGAAACCCGGCACCTACCGTGTGGAAGTGTCCATCGGTAGCGTTCGCGAAAAGCTTGAGATTACCGTGGACGCTGCCGCGCCCGAAACCGCGGCCAAGGCGGAAAAGACGACTTTCCCGCCTGAGGCCCCATCCACCGACCCTTACCGCAGGCTCGCCGAACACTATGCACCTCACGTGGCCCAGGAAACCTGGTGGGAATGGCAGTCCGACGCCCTTCGTCGCTTCGACTATGACAACGATTGGGATGGCGCCAATAACTGGGACAATCTCGAGGAAGGCTCATCGCAGGCTTACGTCTACTACGCCACCATCGAGAGCGAAACCCACTGGTTTCTGATCTACAACTTCTTCCATGCTCGTGACTATTCCGACAACTGCGTCGTTGGAACGTGCCACGAGAACGACAATGAAGGCGTCGTCATGACGATTCGGAAGGGCAATGGCGAGTTCGGCACTCTGGAAGCCATGGAGGCGTTGGCACACAACAACGTCTACTCCTATACGGCCGACAGCGCGATTCGCAGGGGCGCCCATAACATCGAAGCGAAGATTTACCTACAGGGCGGCTCACATCCCGTGGTGTTTCTGGAGGCCGGCGGCCATGGCGCGCTCGGCGGGGGCGACAAGAAGAGCTTCTTCGACGCCGAGAAACTCATCTGGAAGTCTGGTACCGGGATTACTTATACCTATCGGGGCCGCGCTGACCGTCCGCGTTACGCCATGGATAAGGACGTCTCCTACGAGTTACTTCCGATCTACGACCACTGGTGGTCGCGCGCCCAGGAAAAGAGTGGCAAGGCCTTCAGCGCCTTCTATGAATACAAGCCTTTTGGCGGCCGCCCCGGTATGAAAGTATCTTCCGTCGGCGGATCGTTCCTCGGTGTGAAGTTCGGCGCCGATAAAGCCAAGCCTTTCTGGGGCTGGCACGATATGGCCACTCAGCGCAGAAAGATTCTTGCCACGGGCCAATGGGCGACGGACCCGGCCTACGCCGTCTCGAAGAATCTTACCTTTCCCGCCGACAAGCCCGTGTCTTTAAACTACGTTTACAACCCCTATCTCGGCATTGGAGACAGTCCGGCTCCAGTGGTGGCTGCGGCTCCTGTCACCGCCCCGCCCTCATCCTTCGTTTCTCCCGCCACCGTTTCTGCCACCTCGCCGGCCGCGATCGTCGCCACCTCGTTCACGGGCGCCTGTGAACTGGACATCGTGGTGGACGGTGCCGCCGCTGTCACGTTCAACGGTGGGCCCAAAGTGGAAACCCTGGCGGGCTCACCGGTGGAAGAACGCAAAGTCAGTTGCGACGGCGCCCCGGCCGACGGCTCCAGCTTCGAGTTTGAAAAACGCGAGGGCCGCGGCAAAGTCCGGATGGCCGGCCCGGGGCGGCTGGAGATTGAAGACAGCTCCCGGGGCTCGGCACTCTACCGCATCGTTGTGCGCTGGAAGCCCTAGGCCATCGCCTGGGCGATTCCCTCGCGATAGGAGGGATAGCGAAGCTGGACTCCAAGGAGCTTGCAAATTGTCCGGCCGTCGACGCGCCGGTTGGTCCGTCGCGTCGACGGTGTTTCCGCTTCGCTCACGCTGGGTGGCATCGGCCAGCCGAACTGGGCCGCACAAAACTCAGCAATCTCCCGCGCGGGACAGGGATGTTCGTCGGCTACCGGATAGGCGCCGGTTAGCGCGGAACTCAACCCCGCGTACGCAATCGCCGCGAGGTCGTCAACGTGGATCCGGCTGATGAAGTTTCCGCCGTCGCCCATCAGACTATAGCGTCCCTCGGCCATGGAAACATGCACGCCCCGGCCCGGGCCGTAGATCGCCGCTGGCCGCAAGATCAGGCTTTCCCAGGGTCCGCCGGCCACGGCGCGCTCCGTTTCCACCCGCGCCTTTTCCCGTGGGTTGCGCGGTGCGACGGCCGTCCCCTCGTTCACTTCTTCCGCCGCGCCGTAGACGCCGGTCGTCGAAAGATACACCACGCGCCTTGCCTGACCGTGGAGTGCGTCCAGCAAATGCGCATCCGCCGCCCCCGGTAGTGAAGGGATGGAATGCAGCACCGTGCAGCCGGGCATCGCCAACGCCGCCAATTTTTTTAACGCTCCGTCCTCCGTAAAGTCGATGTTCGCTCGCCGGATCGCCGTTGTGTTCACCCCGTCGGCATGCAGACGCGCCGCCACCCGGCTGCCCGTATAGCCACAACCAAGAATCAGAACTTCTGCGTTGCCCACCGGTGCTCAGTGTAACAAGCGTCCCTGCTCCAGACGTCACCCATGAAGCCCATGTCACAATACAACTCAGCCATGGTTGCTCCCGGCGAAATCACCGCCCTGCTGGTCCGCTTGGCGTCCGGCGACAAGAACGCTGAATCGGAGCTAATTCCCCATGTCTACACTGAGCTGAAGCGGCTGGCGGCTGGCTATCTCCGTCGTGAACGGCAGGGTCACACGCTCCAGGCCACGGCATTGGTGCATGAGGCCTATCTGAAGCTGGCTGGCCAGCAGGATCCGAACTGGCGCAACCGTTCGCACTTTTTCGCGATGGCCGCTCAACTGATGCGCCGCATTCTCACTGACCATGCGCGGCTGCATCGCGCCGACAAGCGCGGCGCCGGCGTAATCCCCTTGAATCTTGATGACGTCGTGGTCCTTGGACCCCAGCGATGCGCCCGCATCGACGATCTCGATGAAGCCCTAACGCGCCTGGCTGCCTTTGCTCCGCGCCCCGCCAAAGTCGTCGAGATGCGATTCTTCGGGGGGATGACCGAAGATGAGGTGGCCGAGTGCCTCCAGATCTCCCAGCGGACCGTAAAGCGAGACTGGCTGATCGCACGGGCCTGGCTGTTCGGTGAACTGGCGTCGTGACGGCGGACCGTTGGTCACGGGTCCGTGATCTTTTCGAGCGCTGTCTTGACCAGCCGCCTGAGGCGCGCGCCAGCTTTCTCGCCGCCCAGTCCGTTGAGCACGAAGTTCGCGTCGAGGTAGAAAAACTCATTGAGCAGGACCTTATGGCGGGCGACTTCCTCGCTGTGTCGCCGGGACTCGTCAACGAGCTTCGCGCTGGCCCCCGGTCGCAGTTTGCGCCTGGAGACCGTTTGGCAAATCGCTTCGAACTTCTCCGGCTGATCGGCCGTGGCGGCATGGGCGAGGTTTACGCCGCGCTCGACATCGAACTGGAGGAACAAGTCGCCGTCAAGGTGCTGCACGCCGATCTGCTTGGCGACTCCGTGGCAACGTTGCGTTTTCGCCGTGAACTCCAGTTGGCCCGCAAAGTCACCCATCCCAACGTATGCCGCCTCTTCGATCTTGGCCGGCATTCCACGCCGACCGGCGATGTTTTTTTTCTCACCATGGAGTTAGTGGAGGGTGAAACCCTCGCGACCCACTTACAGCGTGTTGGGCGGCTGAGCGTCTCGGAGGCTCAACCCATCGTTGAGCAGTTACTCAACGGACTCGCCGCCGCCCACCAAGCCGGTATTGTTCATCGCGATCTCAAGCCGTCTAACGTAATGCTCACGCCGAGTCGCGCGGTCATCATGGATTTTGGCCTCGCGCGTCTCGATGGCGCCTTCGATGGTTCGGCGCTCACCTCCGATGGCAAGGTCCTGGGCACGTTGGACTACATGGCGCCCGAGCAGTTACAACGCGGCGCGATTACCGAACGCACGGATATCTACGCCCTCGGCCTCTTGCTGTACGAGATCACCACCGGCCTCCGCCCCTTTGGCAAAGGTGACTCGGTAGCCAGTTCTCTGAAACGGCTGACGCAGGTTCCGATGCCGCCGGGCAAACTCAATCCTGAACTGCCGCTCAACTGGTCCCGGACGATTTCCGCGACGCTGGAACTCGACCCCCAACATCGTCCCTCCTCCGCGCAGCAAGTGCTCGAGCATCTTCGTGGTTCCGGCCCGCGCCGTCG
Organism: Bryobacter sp.; assembly: GCA_022843605.1. Lineage (GTDB taxonomy): Bacteria > Acidobacteriota > Terriglobia > Bryobacterales > Bryobacteraceae > JALHNI01. Next base: position 47,470 of record JALHNI010000018.1, on the reverse strand, counting down.
CATTCGCCTTACCCGACGCCATATGGTTACGGCCGCTGGAATTTCTTTGGCGGGCGTGTCCTCTTTTTACTGGCGAACACGCGTACAGAAACAGGACGGTCCGGCGCAGGGCGTTTCGTCGATTTACTTGACGGACGTCATCAACGCTACGGAGGACCCTCGTTTCGATGGCCTGACTACTGTGCTCCGCAGCCAATTATCTCAATCCGCGCAATTTACTGTCCTCAACGAGGGGCAAGTGCAGACTCTTCTGGCGCAGATGCGGCACACGGCTCCGGCCAGTAACTTGCGCCCCGAGATTGCCCGTGAAGTTGCGCTGCGTCATGGTCCCGGCACGGTGGTGGTCTACGGATCCCTGTCTGCACTCGGCTCCGCTTTTGTCCTGTCCATGCGGATTGAACAACCCGGAAGCCGTCCCGATGAAGTCTCGCGAAACTGGACCCGGCAATTTAACGCCGGTGGTGAACAGGACCTGATGTCCGAACTGCGGGCTGTGGCGGTCTGGGCCCGCGAGAGCGTTGGCGAACCAACGTCGGAGATTGAAAAGCAAAATCGCGCCACCTCGGACATTACCACTTCGAGTTGGGATGCACTGCAAGCCTACCGGCAGGCCCGTGATGCCCGCGCCCAGGGCGAGACCCGCCAGGCCGAGATCTTTCTCAAAGACGCTCTGCGCATGGATCCGCGTTTCGTCTCCGCCCTTCGCGAGATGGCCGATCTGCTTGTGAGCGAGAGCCGCCTGGCGGAAGGCTTCGACTATTGGAAGCAGGCCATCGCTACCGCCGAGGCCCGAAACATTTCGAGTCAGGAACGTTTTCGCATGGAAGCGCTCTTCTACGACGATACTCGTGACTTTCTTCGCGCCGAGCCCGTTTACCAGGCTTGGGCGATCCGCCATCCCTCCGACTACGTTCCCCTCTTCTACCGCGCGGCCATGCTGACCTGGTTGGGGCGGGATGACGAAGCCGCCCGTAACTGGGAAGATAGCTTTAAGCTGCGCCGGTATGCCCCGACTGCCGAGGCGCTCGGTAAGTTGGCGCTCCTCCGGGGCGATCTCGCCCGGGCCGAACGGTGGCTCGGTGAGATTCGTTCCCTCGATAACCCCCGCGCGCTGATCTCCCTGGAGGCACGCATCCGTATTTGCCGCGGTGCCTATGCCGACGCCCTGAATTCCTTGGCCGGACTGCAATCGGTGAAGGATCCTCGTGCCCGGGCAAACGGCGTTCATCTGCGCGCCGCCCTCTACGCGGACGCGAATCAGCCTGAGCCGGCGATGAGGATTCTTCGGGAGGAGATTGCCCGTCAACGTGGCGAGGGGCAGAATCAGTTCGTTGACGACCTCACCCTTTCGTTGGCCGCAATCCTGGCGGAACGGAGTCCTGACGAGGCGATTCGCCTTGCGGATATGTGTCTTCGTCCGCGCGCGAATCCGGCAACCCTGCAGAAACTTGCGCGCATCTATCGCCTGGTACGACTGCCCGCCAGAGTGAGTGACTTACTCCGGCAGGTCCCCACGAATACAGGCTTTCCCGTATTCGAGCATGCGCGCGCCGTCATCGCGGGTGAAGCCGCCTTTGCCCGGCACGACTACTCCGGTGCATGTAAGTTACTCGAGCAGGCTTCCGCGATCATCCCCTCGGCATACTTGCCGCCCGTCTCCCTCTGGGAGGCGCTGGTGGCTGCGGGTAGGCAGCGTATCGCTGCCCAGGCTTTGTCGGAGCCAGGCCTCAACCCGGCGCTTCTGTGGCGCAATATGGAAACGCTTTGGCCTGGCGTGTGGCGCCAGTGCCTTACGCTCTACGCTTCAGTTGAAACCGATCCCGTCTCGGTCGCCAAGGCGCGGGCACTCCTGAGTAACTTACACCTCTAGAAAGAAGAAATACTGTGGCTCTCTACAACCTTTACGAAGGGATCGCGGTCCTGTCTATGCTCTCAAAGCCGACTGACCTGCGCTTCACCTTGCTCGGCCAAAGTCGAGCGGAAGCGGCGGCGAATCTTGCGGCTGTCGTCGACCCCGATGGCTCGATCAATCAGGTACGTTTTGATGCGAAGTATCAGACGCCCGTAACCGATTATTTTACGAATGCAGGATTTCCGGATGGGGCTTACACCAACTTCCGGATCATGCTGCAGGAGATGTTAAAAGCCCACGAGACGATGTTCCAGTATCTGGAGATGCTCACGCGGATCGACGAGGATTACTCCGGAACAGGACAGCATCCAGGTATCGCCAGCCAAATCGTCTTTCTCGAGGCCGCCCGAGTGCTGGATGCGGCTGCCATTGCCGCTTTTGACCAACCCTAGGCCGGCCACCTCGACATGCGGCGCAAGCGGATCAACGTTCTCAGTCTCACTCCGGATCAGCTTCGATCCTACCGTGATGCACTTGCGAAGCTCCGTTGCGAACCCGATACTTACAAAGTCCGTTTTGCGGATTTTCATGCCGCCATGCACCTGAAAGGGATCCACGGCGGACAGCTCTTTCTGCCCTGGCATCGCGGTTTCCTGAATCACTTCGAGACGGAACTGGAGCGGCTGGGCTGCCAGATAGGCGTCCCCTACTGGGACTTCCTCGGGTGGGATCTGCGCTCGCAAACGTTGCCCCCTGCGTTCTCAGCCCGCGGGACAACCGATGGTTCTTGTCGCGGTGTCAATGCGAACCCTCTGTGGATGGATCGCTACCCGCACAACCCGGGCAGTTGCGGCGAAGGTTGTCAGCCAATTCCTAACGCTGCCGCCTGGCGAACTATGCTCAGCCAGTTGCGCTCTTTCGAGGAATTCGGTGGCGGCGCCGGCCAGCGGCCGGGCAAGCTGGAGAAGATTCACAATCAGGTGCATCATCGCGGCGGACGATACATGGTCTCTGTGCCAACGTCCGTGGCGGACCCTCTGTTCTGGTCAGTGCACAGCAACGTGGATCGCCTGTGGCGCGAGGCGCAGGCGTTCAACAGCGCCTTTACTCCGCCTCCACCGCTTCTTTCCACCGTCTTGCCGGGGCTGATGCGATCCTCCGGCACGCAACTCACCGTCCGCGACGTCGAGGCTGCTAGCCCTGAACTCTATGAGTACGTCGACCGCAGTATTACCGCAGAGATCCGCACTGACTTCGATCATGAACCGCGTGGCGAAATCAGAATCGCGGCGCTACCGGACTTCAACCTTTGGCCGTTTCGCGCTCTGCGCTTCACCCTTCGCGGCGTAGTTGTCGATCCCGATGTGCTTGAGGTCAACCTGGTTTCATCCGCGGGCATCGTCCTTTCGATTCCTTTCTTCGCGTCACCGGTCCACGCTTCGCACCATCAGCAAGGCACGGTGGAGGCATCCGTCATCATGACCCGCTATGAGATGAGCGCAACCAAAACGCGGGCGCTCGCCACTCAACGGCTCACCCTTGTGGCGACCCGCCTTGACGCCGATCGGCGTCCCCTGCAGCTTCATCCCGACGCCCAACTCATCGTGGATGTGCTCGTTTAGAGTAACTCCGCCAGTTTCCGAGCGCAGGAGCGGCTCCGGAACTTCACCGGTGCCGGTTCGGGTCTTGCCAAGGCTTTTTCCAACCGGCGCGGAGTTAACTTACTGATCGGAATAGTTTCGTTCGTTGGTAGCGACGAAATACATTCCTCATCCACCTGGTTCAAGCCGTAACTGAGTGATAGCGTGCGGATGCCAAGCGACGCCAATTCAATTACCGTCATCCGGTTAGCTTTCGTCACCACTAAGTCGCTCGCCACCATCCTGCGGTCGATCTGCCAGTCTGCGGCCAGTATGGTCACATCAGGCCGACGATGAGCGCGCCTCCGGAGTAAGTTCTCATCTGCCCCGGCCATCCACACAATTTGCTTGTCCGGCGACTTCAGCCGGTCGAAGGCTGCCATCACCAGGTCGTACGCCGGAGCCATTGCCTCGGTCCAACTGCCTGGACAAACCGTGATCACCGTCGCCTTCTCCGCTAGGCCAAGCTCCGCTCGCGCCTTGCTGCGATCCTGGCGGCGATAGGTGAAGTCGCGCAGTACGGGGCCTAGATACTTCACCTTTCCCTTCACCGAAGGTGGCTCGGAAAACCGGCCGCGTTCACCGAGTAACAGCACCTGTTCAGCGAAGCACAGTGACTCCATAGAGAGCATTCCCGGCTGCGAAAAGAAGTCCGTGATCATGACCGTGGGTAAGGCGAAGATCTTCGCCACGGGCATCGCGGAAAACTCCTCGTGGGCCACCACCAGGTCGGGTCCCGTCGCCGCGATGGCCCGCCCGGCGAGCACCGTCGTGGCCGCTACACTATTCACGTCCGGCATCTGAAGGTCGATCACTGGAATGCCATGCGCGGCAAATGTTTGGGCACCCGTTCCGTAGGAGACGAATTGAACCTCTACGTCGGGACGCAGCGCCTGTAACTCGCGCACGATGGCGATATCCGGTATCGCGTGTCCGCGCCCACGCCCGCGAGAGAAGAAGAGAATCCGGCAAGCCATCTGGCTTAGTACTTTAGCGCATTGCCGTCAATACTGGACACGTAGTTCAACGCCTCTTGCCAAGCCTCACGCATGCTCCGAAAATGCTGGGCGCGCTCACGCAGTTCCGCCAAGGGAATGGCGAGAAGACCGGTTTTGAAATTCACCCCGAAATACGGCCGCGGCTCGGCCAAGGTGCGAAATCCAAACATGCGCTGATAGATGCCGACATGCTCCTCCCGTGGACAGGCGACCACCCAATGGGCACCGTAATAGTCGGCCATCGCCGCCAAGTGGGCCACCAACCCATGGAAGCAATCCCGGCTCGCGCGTTGCCCAAAGCACAGCCTACTGGCTTCCACGAAAGTCCCCCTGGCCAATTCGGAAAAGGCCGGATGATCCCCGAAGACACTGCGCGACGGACATTCCAGCCACGCCAGGTCCGGTCTCACCACGCTGATTCGCACGGTTGCCGCCTGCTCCGGATTCTCTGTGCGCATCAGAAAGCTGAAGTGATTCGGCAACTCGTCGTAGCGGTCGCGAAAGCGTTCATCCTCCCGGATCGCGATGGCCCCGCAGCGTTGGTAACAGGCATAGCGCAGGCGAAAAACGTGGTCCAGCATGGAGTCGTTGTCGGCGAGGAAGCATTGGTTGGTCACGCCTTCTTAGCGCACGAATTCTCTGAAAGCGGCCAGTTGATAGACTCTGAAGGTGCGTTTTTTGCTCCCGCTGCTCGCGCTCGTCCTCCAAGCCGAAGAAGCGCCGCAGCGTGTCTGGTCTGGTGCGAACGTCAATCTGTTGGGTGCGCCGTCGCCCGACGGCCAGTGGCTCTCTTACGTCGATACCGCCGAACTGACGGTCCGCAACTCCACCGAGACCCGCCGCCTGACCCATCGGGCCCAGGGCTCGAAAGAGTTTGCCTACTTCTCCGTCTTCGCTCCGGACTCCAAGCAACTGGCCTACGCCTGGTTTAACGACCAAGGCTTCTACGAACTGCGCACGGTCTCGATTGAGGGTGAGACGCCCAAGGTGCTCTATCGCAACGAAGAAACCGGCTTTCTCCAGCCCTGCGCCTGGTCCCCCGATGGCACACAGATTCTGACTCTCCTCTTCCGGCGCGACAACACGAGCCAGATTGCCCTAATTCCTGTCGCCGGTGGACGGCCCAGAATTCTGCGCTCTCTGCCCTGGATCTATCCCAAGAAAATGGACTTCTCGCCAGACGGACGCTGGATCGTTTATGACCGGTTTCGCGAGGAAGGGAAGCCTGCGCGAGCCGTCTATCTGCTGGCGGCCGATGGAGGACAGGAACTGCCACTACTTGATACCGCCGCGAGCCATCTTTTCCCTCTCTGGTCGGCCGACGGCCAGCGCGTCTACTATGTGGAGGAACCCGAGGCCAATCTCTGGTCGGTCCGTGTGGCGAACGGACAACGTGGGGGCGCTCCCCAACTCGTCGCCAAAGGACTCGGCCGTTTGCTGCCCATGGCCATCACTCGCGCCGGTGAGCTTTATTACGGACTGCGCGCTGGAAAAACCGACATCATGCTGCCCACCGGCCCGATCAGGACCAAGTTCCCGGGTCTGAACTCCGCGCCGGCCTGGAGCCCGGATGGCCAGACGCTCGCCTACCTCTCGAGGCGCGGGACCGAGAATTATGGCCAGGAGAGTCGCGCCATCGTTCTGAACCGGGTGCGCGAATCTGACGAACGCGAATTGCCATGGTCCATCGCCCTGATGGAGGCTGTCGGCTGGGATGGGCCTGAGGCTTTGCTCGTGTCGGGTGCCAATAGCCAGGGCGCCGAAGGTACCTTTCGTCTCGATCTGGCAAGCGGCACGTTCACCCTGCTCCGTCCCCAACGGACGAAGCAACTGGGCGATCCGGCCAAGGCCTGGACCGCCGGAGAGCAGCGCAACGAAGTCTGGAAGCTGAAACTGCCCGCGGCGAAGGTAGCCGTCCCCGCTGGTCTCGATGCCTACCTGCCGGTTCCCCCCCACAATCCGCTCACGCCGGAAAAGATCGAGCTCGGCAAACGTCTCTTCTTCGATAAACGCCTTTCCCGTGACGGCACCGTCGCGTGTTCCACCTGCCATCAGCCGGACTACGCCTTTGCGGATTCTCGTCCTTTGGCGCTGGGCATTGGCGGACAGGTTGGCGATCGACGTACGCCACGCATTGCCAATCGCGCTTACGGCTACAGCTTTTTCTGGGACGGCCGCGCCAAGGACCTGGAAAGTCAGGTCATTCAACCCATCGAGAATCCGAAGGAGATGGCCCTCCCGGTCGCCGAGGCCGCCGGGCGAGTGGGCCTGACTCCTCGTGACCTCCAGTACGCGCTGGCCAGCTATGTCCGCACCATCCTCTCCGGTGACTCTCGATACGACCGGTACGTGCTCGGCGAATCCGATGCTCTCGACGCCCCTCAACGCGCCGGCCTCAAGCTGTTTCGAGGCAAGGCCGGATGCTCTACCTGCCACGTCGGTCCCAATCTCTCTGACGAGAAACTGCACGACACCGGCATCGGCGGTAAAGCGATGAAGACGCCGTCGATTCGCGATGCCGCGAAAGCGCCGCCCTACATGCACGATGGCTCCATCGCCACCTTGAGCGACGTGATTGACCACTACAACCGCCGCCTGAAACTTAACTTGAACGTCGAGGAAAAGGCGCAACTCGTGGCTTTTCTTCAGTCTCTAGACGGCGTTATCAGTGACGGCTTGCCCTAGCGCGAAACGCACCCCTTTCCGCGCCCCGTATGCTACGCTGCTGAAATGAATTCGAAGCACGCACCGTATCATGTCGTGCTGGGGGTGGTGTTGGGGCTGCTGTCCTTCACCTCTTTTGCTTTCACGCTGGGCCGTATGTCGGTAAACGCACTGCTGTTCCTCTCTGTGGTGGCGTTGGCCGGCATGACGATTCTAGGGATCTTTGTCAGCCTGCATCCCGATCGTGCCTGGGTGAAGCAGCGCGGCAAAGCCATCTCTTTGATTTTCGGTACGTTAGGCGTTGCCGGTGCTCTCGTCGCCAGCATTCAGGGGCTACGCGCCAATCGCGAAGCCTCTGGCATTCAGAACGAGTTGAGCGTCGCAGTGAAAAAGCTGGGCGAGCAGGAGACTGAACTGGCACGGGTCCGTGCCGAGGCTACCCGGCAGCGCGAAGATGCAGTTCGTGCCCAAACCTTAAACAGTGAATTGCAGCGCAAGCTGCTCGATCAGAGCGCCCAGATGAAAGATCTTGCCGTCCAGCGTGTCGCCGAAGTCACTGGCGGCGATGGGTTCGCCTACCTCGACCTCGGTGGCGGCACCTCAGAGAACGGCGTTCCGCTGCAGGCCCGCGTCAATGGCAGCTATCAGTTGCGCGAGGTGAAGTATCGCTTCGCCGAAGGCATCCGGGACTCCGGAGTGGTGGATCTGGGCGATCTCGGCCCCCGCTCCACCCGTCTTGTGGAGACACTGCTGCAGCCCTCACGTGAAGCGGGTGGCCGGTACAAGATCATCATCCAGGCGGCCAACGGGCCGGTACAGGAAGACCTGGAGTTGCGTTTCAACGCCGCCGGGAAACGCTGGGAACGTAAGGTTCGAGTGAGCCGCAACGGCGAAGTGGTGTTGGAGCGCGGCTGGGGACGCTGACCTTAGGACGGATCCTTGCCCCGCGTCGCAGCCACGCCTTTCACGATCGCCAGCCCGATGAGCACGATTGCGACAACGGCAATCCACTGCGCCGGCATCGCCAGTAGCACGGCCCCGTAAATCAGGCCGCCGATCAGAATGACAAACCCAGCCAGGTAAATTCCGAATGACATAGTGAGAGGTCCAGAGCACGCGGACCTCCAACTGTCCCGGAGTTAGGCCTTCAGCTTGGTGATGATCTCGGTGGCGCGGTCAAACAGCATCGACGTGTCGTTGCTGCAGCCCAGCAGCAGCATGCCGCGTTCCTTCCAGAATCGTGCCAACTCAATGTTGCGCGTCTGGGTACCCGGAATTACGCCGTGCTTCAGGCAGGAGTCGCGAATCTTCTCCATGGCGTCCACCATCTTCGGATGCAGGAAGTCGCCCGGCACTCCCAGTGAAATCGAGAGATCAGCCGGACCCACCATCACGGCATCGATGCCCGGAACCGAGATCAACTCGTCGCGGCGGTCGACTCCCTCCTGTGTCTCGATCTGGAAAACCACCATCTGTTCGCGATTGAAGTGCTCAATCACATCCGGCATTTTCTGCACAGTGTAGTCGTAACTGCACGGTGTCAGTCCGTAGCCGCGAATGCCGACCGGCGGGAACTTGGCCCAGGAAACGGCCCGGCGCAAAACTTCCGGATCGTCGACCCGCGGAAACAGGATCCCGCCGGCGCCGGAATCGAGCGCCCGCGCTACCAGCGTGTATTGCAACTCACCCACGCGCCAGATCGGCGTCACGCCGGCGTTGGTGCAGGCCGCGCAAAGGTCGGCCATGGTCTCCATGTTGAAGGCGCTATGTTCGCCATCAACGAAAGTCCAGGTAAAGCCGGTCGCTCCAAGGATGCGAGGGAACTCGGTGCTGCGGATCGTGCCGAAGCCGCAACCATATTGAATTTCGCCGCGTTTCAGGGCGGCCAGAAGTGGATTTTTTTTCATAACACCAGTACTTGATGATCAGGACAGTCGAGCCGGACATGGTCGAGCAGGCGCGGAATCAAATCTTCGCCGTACAAGGCCAGAAACGGAAGCATACTATAAAAGCGCTCCTGCAGGTGCTTGTGCGGGTAAAGCTGATGATGCAGCGTAGCCGCTTCCTGGGTGGCACGCGCATCGCGGCGCAAAGCTTCGCGCCCAATTTTTCGCTCCAGTTTCCCAAGTTGATAGAGCATTTTGCGTTCGCTGGTCTCGATCGCCGCGACGAGCGACTCGTCATAAGCTGCTAATGCCAGACGGACCTGATCGAGCGACCGCTTCACCTGTTCCTGAGCGTCGCTGGTCGCCGTCGTCACGCCGGCCGGCACCAACTGCGCCGAGATGCGCTCCTGCAGCGTCTCTTCGTTGGCCCAAGTGGCTTCCACCGCCAGTTCATAACGGGTCAACAGCTTGCTCACCCTTGGTGAAATCAGCGTAAACGCCGCGCGTGAGATCGAAACCGGCATATGCCCCATTAAGTGCCGGTAAAGCACCTCGCTTTGGGCAAAATAGGCGACTTCCGCAGGACCGCCAACTACCCCCACCGTCGGAAACAGGTAGTCTTGCCACACCGGGCGCAGCAGCGCATTTGGGCTCAAACTCTCCGCGCGGGCCACTAAGTCGGCCGTCGTGTACCTGAGGTCTTTGGCCGTGTATTCGCCCGCCCGATACTTCAGGTTGACGCGCTCGCCGTTTTCGGCCAGCACAAAGAACAACGACGTCTCCGCCTCGAAATGCACCTGCGCATGATAGTTCGCCTCCGCCAGTTCCCGGTTGCGCTCGATCAATGCCGCCGAAAGAACTGGCGCCTCCTCGGCGGCTCGGGCGAGCAGGTCCGCGCCCACCTTGCGCAGCGATGCCTGCAAGGGATCAACGAACAGCAGGCCCAGCGGCGCAAGGTAATCCTTCAGCAACTCGAGGAAAGTGCCGCCCCAGCTGCCTTCGCGATAGTGCTTTTCGACCCGTGCAAATACCTCACCCCCAAACGGAAGGCCTTCGAGCGCCTGCCGCAGAGTCTCCAGCGGCGCACCAGTCAATGGAAGCGGACCCACCGGACGGCCAGTCGTCGTTACTTGATCCGCCTTGAGCGAAACGGGCTGATTCTCGCTGTTGAAAGCCCAAGCCTGATTCACTTCCGCGAAGTCATGATCTTCCGTGGCGAGCCAGAATACCGGCACCGCGGGAGTGCCCGCGGCAGTAAGCTGACGCGCCGCTTGAATTGCGGTGAGTGCCTTGTACAGCGTATAAACGGGGCCCGAAAAAAGGCCAACCTGCTGGCCGGTCAGTACGGCGACAGTTCCAGGTTGAGCGAGTAGATCGAGTGACGGGTGATTCCCGTTGATCTCCCGCAAGGCGTCGACCAGAGCCGCCCGGCGAATAGCCGGATAATCCATGGTTTTGGCCAATTGAGCCATCGCTCCCAAATCGCTTACGGCGTGCGGATAAAACTGGCTTACCCGCTCCGGGTGGTAGAGCAGGTCAGTGAACAGAGCCGATGCGCCCGGCAGGGCCGTCTGTCGAATACAGTGCGATTCCATGTGTGATTTATTGCCCCGACGCCTCAGACAAAGCTATCAGATTCAGTCAGGTGCAGTTTCGTTGCCAGAATTTGGCGTTGCAACGAAACGGTAACCAATTCCCCGAACGGTGAGCAGATGTCGGGGGTGTGCGGCGTCCTCTTCGACGTATTTTCTCAGCCGGACGATGAAATTGTCGATCGCCCGGGTGTCGGTGTCTTCGTGGACATCCCACACCGTCTCCAGAATCGACTTGCGGCTGACGGCCCGCCCCTCATTCTGAATCAGATATCGCAGCAGGCTGGCCTCCATTTGGGTCAGTGGAATGCGCTCTCCTTTGGCGGCGAGTTCCAGTAGGTCGAAATCCACCCGCTTGCCCGCGAATTCAAAGGCATCCGCTGCTGCTGCCGCCGGCTGCTGCTTCAGCCACTGGGCGCGCCGCAACAGACCCATCACCCGGGCCATCAGGATGGCCAGGTCGAAGGGTTTGGGCAGGTAATCGTCTGCACCCGCGGCGAACCCCTTCAACACGTCCTCGGGGCGGCTCCGTGCCGTCAGCATCAGGATTGGGACTACTTCGCCGCGCGCCCGCAGCGCTGTCGCCACATCGAAGCCGTCCATCCCGGGCAACATCACGTCGAGAAGCACCAGGTCAAAATCGCCCTTGGTGAGCGCTTCCTCCCCGTTGTCCACCGTTTCGACTTCGTATCCTTCGGCCTCCAGGTTGAAGCGCAGGCCATCGGCCAAGTGCTTCTCGTCCTCGACGATCAGAATGCGCGCGAGCGCCATCAGCTTCGCTCCTCCGGTGGCAGCGGCAACTCCAACGTGAAGGTACTGCCGAATCCCAACCCCGGGCTCTCCGCATAGGCCCGTCCGCCGTGCCGCCGCGCCACCGAACGCACGATGAACAATCCGATGCCGGTCCCTTTGATGCGGGCCGACACTGAACCGGGAATGCGGTAGAAACGCTTGAAGATGCGCTTCAACTCGGTAGGAGCGATGCCGGGCCCTTCATCCGTCACCCGGATCGCGACCCCTGGCTTTTCCTTGGCCCGATCCAGTTTCACCACCACACGCACCTGCGGTCCCGAGTACTTGATGGCATTGTCCACCAGATTGGAGATTGCGGCCTTCAGTTCATCGGCATCGCCCACCACTTGCGGGCGCTCGTGTTCCCCAAAAACCGTCGTCAATTGAACCGCCTCGGGCTCCAGATGATGGCGCGTCCGGGCCAGTCGGATAATCTCTTCCACCAGCGCGCCGACATCCAGCCGGGATCTCGATTGCGTCGCGTTCGAGGTGGACGTGCGCGCGGCATTCAGCACCTGATCGATCGTGGAGATGAGCCGGTCCGAGTCGCTCAGCATGATCTGGTAAAACTCCTGGCGCTTCGCTTCGTCCAGGTCGCGTTTTTGCAGGGTCTCCAGGTACAGCCGGATCGATGCGACGGGCGTCTTCAACTCATGCGTCACCGCATTCATGAAGGCGTCGTGCTGCTCATTCCGCTTGATTTCCCGCACCAGGAAAATGGTGTTCAGCACCACGCCCGCAATGATGATCAGGAAGAAGATGACGCCAAAGACGAACACCAGACTGGTGCGCCAGTTGAGAATCATCCCCCAACTCACATTCAGCGCAATCGCCACGGCCACCAGGCAAACGCCCAGGGCGGTGAAGAAATAAACGGACTTGCGCCGGCGGGGGATGACCACGTGCATCTTAAGGATGCCTTAGAGCGGGCAGGGAAGTCGAGGGAAGCGGACCGGCACCGACCGCCGGTCCGCTGAATTCTTAAGCGGCTTCGCGTTCTTCGATCAGGCGCGAATCCGTCTTGGCCACCTTCACCATCTTGGCGATGCCCAGCGCCTGCAACAGGCGAATCTGCAGCCAGGTGATGTCCAGTTCGTACCAGGCCAGCCCATGGCGGGCCGACGCCGGGTGCGCATGGTGATTGTTGTGCCAGCCTTCGCCGAAGGTCAACAACGCCACCCACCAGTTATTGCGGGAATCGTCGGTGGTCTTAAAGCGCTTCTTGCCCCAAAGGTGCGTAGCGGAGTTCACCAGCCAAGTGGAGTGCAGTCCAAGCGTCACCCGCAGGAACGTCGCCCAGGTCACCATCGACATCGCGCTATACCAGCCGCCGTAGCTGTAGCCCCACACACCGAGAGCCACGCCCACAATGGTCAGCGGTAGCCAGTGCCAGGTGTTCAACCAGCGGTAGAACGGGTCAGCATAAAGGTCCGGAGCCATGCGGCCAAGCTGTTCGGTCTTGTTGTGGTGGCCGGCGCCCGTAATGATCCAGCCCATGTGCGCCCACCAGGCGCCGTCACGCGGCGAATGCGGATCGCCCTCTTTGTCGCTCTTGGCATGGTGCACGCGATGCGTCGCCACCCAGAAAATCGGGCCGCCTTCCAGCGCCAGCGAACCGCACAGGCCCAGGAAGTACTCGCCCAACTTCGGAATCTTGTAGCCGCGATGCGTGTGCAGGCGATGGTAACCCATCCCGATGCCACAGCTGATCGCCAGCCAGTAGAGAAACGCGGCGGTGATCGCCGAGCGCCATTCGAAGAAGAACGGTGCCGCCAAGGCGCCGCTGTGGAAAATAATGAGAGCAATGGTGGTGGTCCAGTTGATGGGCCGCTTTTGCTGAATGGTGGTAATGGAAGCTGTCATAGATTTAGATCGAATCCAAGATAAGCGTAACCGATCTTTTTTGTAGGCAATGTAATAGTTGTGTAATAGCTCCGCGGACAAAAGAAAACCGCATAAGTTCCTGCGCTACAGGGGCTTATGCGGTGTGGATGTCGGACCGGATCAGACCAGTTTCGTCTTCTTGATCGGCAGTTCCCGGATACGTTTGCCCGTCGCGGCAAAGATCGCGTTGGTGATGGCCGGCGCGATCGGCGGCACCCCCGGTTCGCCCACGCCCGAATGCGCCGCGTTACTCGGCACGATGTGCACATTCGTGATCATCGGAGACTCGTTCATGCGCGCCACCGGATAGTTGTGGAAATTCGACTGCTGAATCCGCCCATCCGCCGCCGTGATTTCGCCCATCATCGCGATGCTGGTGCCGAACACCGCCGCACCCTCAAATTGCGCCTTCACCCGGTCCGGATGAATAATCTGCCCTGCGTCGATCGCCAGATCCACTCGCGGAATGCGCACGACGCCCTTGTCGTCCACTTCCACCTCCACCACCGCTGCCACATAGGTGAGGAAGCTGCGATGGGCCGCAATACCCAGCGCCCGGCCCTTGGTGGGCTTGTAGTTCGCCCAGCCGGACTTCTCCGCCGCCAACTGAATCACGCGGCGCAGCCGCGCAGTGTCGAACGGGAACTTGTCGAGCGGCTGCCCGTTGTTCCAGAACTTGGTGCCCTCGGCTTCGAAGTCGATCTTGCGATCCGCCCCGATCGTCGCCAGCAGATACTCCACCCGGTCCCGTCCCGCCGACGCGGCCAACTCGTCGATAAACGAGTGCACGCCGAAGGCATGGTAAATGTTGGCCACCGCCCGCATCCAGCCGATGCGCACGTGGTTCTTCGCCGGTCCGTTTTCGGCGCGCTGGTTCGGAATCGCCCAAGGCGTATCCACCAGTCCCATGCCGAGTTCGACATCGAAGCCATACTCGGATGAAGCGTCGAACGTCGATGAGATCGACGGAAACACCGAGCGCTGCAGCCAGGCGGTCGGCTTACCCTGCTGATCCACGCCGGCCTTCATGTACATCGCCGCCACCGTGTGATAGAAGTCGAACCGGATGTCGTCTTCCCGGCTCCACACCACCTTCACCGGCTTTCCGAGCTTCTTCGAGATCAAAGCCGCTTCGGCGACGTAGTCCGGCTTACTCTTGCGGCCAAATCCGCCGCCCAGCAGCGTCACGTGGCAGATGACGTCTTCTTTCTTGATCCCCAACGCCGCCCCTACGGTCTCCTGCACGGCCTGCGGATTCTGGGTCGGGCACCAGCAAGTTACCTTGCCGTCCTTAAAGTCCGCGACGGCCACCGGGGGCTCCATCGGCGCGTGCGACAACATCGGCACGTAATACTCGGCCTCGATGGTCTTCGCCGCGCTTGAGAACGCCGCATCGACATTCCCGACGTTGCGCACCACCTTCTGCGGCGCCCGCGCCGTCGTCTGCAGTGACTTCTTGAATGCCGCCGAATCGAACGTCGCATTCTTGCCGGAGTCCCACTCCACCTTCAGCTTCTTGCGGCCCTGCATCGCCGCCCAAGTGCTGTTGGCGATCACCGCTACGCCCCCCAAAGCCTGGAAGTTGTGCGGCGGCTTAAAGCCTTCGATCACCACCGTCCCCTCGACGCCCTTCACCTGCTTGGCGGCGGCATCGTCAAAGCTCTTCAGCACCCCGCCGTACACTGGCGATCGTTCGATCGACGCATACACCATGCCTGGAACGCGGGCGTCCATCCCGAACGTGCCCTTGCCCGCGACGATGTCGTCCTGATCGATAATCGGCACGTCCTTGCCCACATAACGGTATGCCGAAGCCGGTTTAAACTTCAGTTCTTCCTTCTTCGGTACCGGTTGCTTGGCGGCCAAAGCGACCAGTTCACCGAAGCCGGCCTTCTTGCCGGACTTCGTATGCACCACCTCGTGGTTGCGCGCTTCCACCTCGCCGGCGGGCACGCCCCACTTCGCCGCCGCCGCCCGCTCCAGCATCAGCCGTGCCGAAGCGCCGCTCTCCTTAATCACGTCCACAAAGTCACGGATGGAGCATGAGCCGTCCGTATTCTGCGAACCGTACTTCGTGTTCCCGAGCGCCTGCTCCACCTTCACGCGCTTCCAGTCAGCCTCAAGCTCCTCGGCCAACAGCATCGGCAACGCCGTCCGGATGCCCGTGCCCATCTCGGACCGGTGCGCAATGATCGTCACCAGGCCATTAGGTGCAATGCCAACGAAGACGTTCGGCATCCACGGCTGCGGCGATTGCGCAGCGGAAGAAGCTAGCGGACCCGCCCCCAAAATCAGCGTGCCCGCGGAAAACATCTGCCCGAGGAATCCCCGGCGCGATTGACGTGTCACCAGAACGCTCATGCCTTCACCCCCGCCGCCAGCTTGATCGCGGAACGAATGCGTTGATAGGTGCCACAGCGGCAGATATTGCCCTGCATTGCCTGGTCAATTTGCTGATCGTTCGGCTTCGGCGTCACTTTCAGCAGCGATGCGGCCTGCATGATCTGCCCACTCTGGCAATAACCGCATTGCGCCACGTTGCATTGTTTCCACGCCTGCTGCACCGGGTGATTTGCCTGCGCGCTCAGCCCCTCAATGGTGGTCACGCTCTTGCCAGACGCCTCGCTCATCGGCGTCGTGCAACTGCGCGCCGCCTCGCCGTTCACATGCACCGTGCACGCCCCGCAAAGTCCCATGCCGCAGCCAAACTTGGTGCCGGTCAGGGTGAGTTCGTCGCGCAGGAACCACAGCAGGGGCATGGCGGGATCGCCATCGAAATTTCGGCTCTTGCCGTTCACTTTGAGCTTGATCATCAAGCACTCCTTTTCGCTCGGCTGGCTGCCTGTTCCGGTAGGGTATCAGGAATTTCGCCCAGGTGGCAGCGGCAAAAAAGGCGATGGTCAGATTGAGGGTCGCTGTTATACTTGGTGCAGAGTTGTGCGTGCAAATTTTCACCGGTCATCACCCCAGTTCGTTGGTACCTAGCTCCCAGTACGGCCATACGGGATTTGTCTCATTCAATCAAAGGGAGGCCGCGTGAAGCGTTCCGGATCCGACGATACGTTGCGTTGTTCGTTTTGTCATAAGAGTCAGGATGTAGTCGGCAAACTCATCTCTTCCCCCTCTGATTATCCCCGCGCTTATATTTGCGACGAGTGCATCAACGTCTGCAACTCCATCCTCGAAGACGACAAGGCCGACCATCAACAGGTGGGGCCCAATAAGCTTCCCAAACCGCTGGAATTAAAGGAATACCTCGACCAGTTTGTCATCGGCCAGGACGAGACCAAAAAGAAGCTTGCCGTTGCGGTCTACAACCACTACAAGCGCATTCAGATGAACAAGCAGCGCGGCAACGATGTCGAAGTCGCCAAGTCCAACATCATGCTCATCGGGCCCACCGGCACCGGTAAAACGTTGCTGGCCCAGACGCTCGCCCGCATCCTGGACGTCCCCTTTGCGATCGTCGACGCCACCACGCTTACCGAAGCCGGTTACGTCGGTGAGGACGTAGAGAACATCATTCTCCGCCTCCTGCAGAACGCCGATTGGGATGTCGCCCGCGCGCAGCAGGGCATAATTTACATCGACGAAATCGACAAGATCGGCCGCAAGGACGATAACCCCTCCATCACCCGCGACGTTTCGGGCGAGGGCGTCCAGCAGGCCCTGCTCAAGATTCTCGAAGGCACCGTGGCCAACGTGCCGCCCCAGGGCGGACGCAAGCACCCCCATCAGGAATTCACGCCCGTCGATACTTCCAACATTCTGTTCATCTGCGGCGGCGCCTTCGTCGGCTTGGAGCGCATCATTTCGCGCCGCGTCGGCAAACGCCAGATTGGCTTCAGCGGTCCTGAAGATCCCAACGAAGCCCGCAAGCACGTCAATCCGAAGCGTGACATCGACATGCTGAAAGACGTCCAACCGATGGACCTCATCAAGTCCGGCTTCATCCCCGAATTTATCGGCCGCTTGCCGGTCATCGCCGTGCTCGAGGACCTCTCCAAGGAAGCCCTCGTCCAGATCCTCACCAAGCCCAAGAACGCCCTCATCAAGCAGTATCAGAAGCTGTTTGAGTTCGAGAACGTCAAGCTGCGCTTCACCGATGACGCTCTCGAAGCCGTCGCTCAGATGGCCATGGAGCGTAAAGTCGGCGCCCGCGGCCTCCGCATGATTCTCGAAGAAATGATGCTCGACCTCATGTACTACGTTCCTTCCTACAAGAAGGTCCGCGAGTTCGTCGTCACCAAAGAGATGGTCACCGCGCAGAAAATCAGCATGGCCCTCCTCGAAAAAGCCGGGTAGCGTCCGCCCGATCCGGCATCGTACAATAGCGGCTCATGCTTGAGCGCCTAGCCGTCGAGATCCGCGGGACCGGCGTCGCGGCTTCCTGTTGCCAGCAGCTTCTCACCGCCGCCGGCGCCTCCGTGTACCTTGACTTAAGTCACCGGCCTCGCGTCCCCGCGGTCATGCTTAGCCCCGCCACCCAGACCCTGCTTACCGACGTTTGGCGACGAACGGACCTCCTCGACGGACTCTGGCAAATCCGCCGTCGCATCGTCGCCTGGGGCGACGCCGCTCCCGTCGACCTGCCTCATCGCGCCATTGTCGTCTCCGAAACGGAACTCCTGAGCCGCCTCCAAAACCCCAGCGATCCCAACCCAGCTCCCCAACCCGCCTGGACCATCCATACCTCCCGCGCCCTCGAAACCTCCACCCTTCATGCCTTCGGCAATCGCACCGCCGCCGCCACGGAAGTCCGTCTCTCTTCCCGCGCCGACGCCGCAGCCTGTCTCGTCGAATCGGTCCCCTCCGGCTGGCTCTTCCTTCTGCCCGTCAATTCCCAAACTGCGTGGCTGCTCACCGCCGGTGCCGCAACAGAGGCACTCCTGAGCGAGAGCCGTCTCGTCGCACAAAGCGTCGACGCCGTCGTCTCTACGGGTGGCAGTTTCCCGTCGCACCCCCGCATCACCGATCCGCTCTGCGGGCCAAACTGGTTCGCTTGCGGCTCTGCCGCGCTTGGCTTCGATCCGCTCTGCGGCGACGGCACCGGCCACGCGATTCGCGAGGCGATCCTCGCCTGCGCCATCATCCGCGCCTCGTCCCCGAACCTCGACGACCTCCTTTGGGAGTACCGCCTGCGCCTCCGCGCCGGTCTCCAGCGCCACTTGGAACAGTGCCTGCAGTTCTACTCCACCGGCGGTTCCACCGATTGGTGGCAAACGGAAGCTCAGTCTCTCCGCGACGGACTCGACTGGCTTTCTCGCCAACCGGCGCCCCGTCCGCTTGGCCGGTTCCGCCTTAGCGGCTTCGACCTCCAGCGTGTTGACGCTGCCTGAGCGTCATGCTAGCCTAGCGGCTACCTCGCCCGTAGTCTGACGGTCCGTCTTACCGCCGTTTTTCACCCCGTTTGTGGCAGTTCGCGAATTGGGAGAGCATGGCGAATCCAGTTGACAACGATGCCTTGGCAAGCTGGGGCGACCCGGTAGTGGACGCCGCTGTTTCAGAGGCCATGGTCCGTGCCGCCTTGCATCGTCTTCTCGAAAGCCAGGTCTTTCGAGCCGCCCATGGGCAACGCCGCTTCCTAAAGTTCACCGTCGAAGAGACCCTCGCCGGTCGCGGATCGCAACTCAAGGAGTTCACCGTGGGCGTCGGCGCCTTTGAGCGCGGTGGCACCTTTGACCCCCGGCTCGACCCGATCGTGCGCACCGAGGCCCGCAAGCTCCGCGCCCGTCTTGCGAAGTTCTACGCCGAGGAAGGCGCGGCTGAACCCATCCGCATCGAATTGCCGAAAGGCTCTTACCTGCCCGTCTTCCGGACCTGGGCCAATGAAGTCGAGGCCCCGTCGCTTCCCAGTCCGCCTGTCGCCGAACCTGAAGAACCGTCACCCCTCCAGCTTCCGCCCGCCCGGCGTTGGCCGATGGTAGCTCTGGCCTGCTCCACCGTTGTCCTTGCTGCCGTCGTAGGCTACTTCGTCCGCCCGGCGCCCACCAGCCCTGCTCCCCCGTCTCCGGTTGCCTTCGAGAGCCTCGCGATCATGCCCATCGCCAACCTCAGTGGCGACCGCCAACAGGACTCCATCAGCGAGGGCCTCACCTCCAGCCTCATTGACTCCCTCTCGCGCGAACCTGGCCTCCGCGTCGTCGCCCGCACTTCCGTCTTCCGGGTTAGCAAGGCCGATCAAAGCGTCTCCAGCCTGAAGGCGCAGCTACGCGTCGACGCGATCCTGAAAGGCACTATCGAGCGCGACGGCGACTCTTTCCGTTTACGAGTCCGCCTGGAAGCCGCCGAAGCCTCCCAACCCCTCTGGTACGGCAGCTTCACTTTCCAACCGCAGTTCGATGCCTCCATCGAGGCGGAGATTGCCGCCGAAGTCGTGCATGTCTTGCGCACCGGAAGCTCGAACCCTGACCGCGCCACCGTCTCCGCTGGTGCTGTCTCCCCCGCGGCCTACCGGCACTACCTCGAAGGTCTTCGCTCCTGGAACGAGCTGAGCGCCCCCAGTCTGCAGCGCGCCGTGGAGCACTTTGAGCAGGCGATTCAAACCGATGCCTCCTTCGCCCGCGCTCACGCCGCCCTCGCCAATACCTGGATCATGCTCGCCCACGTCTCGGGAACCCCAGCCCACGAGGTGGCGAGCAAAGCCAAGGCCTCAGCCGCCCGCGCCCTGCAACTCGACCCCGCTCTCGGCGACGCCCACTTCAGCCTGGCCATCTGCGCTGAGTATGCCTTTGACTGGGCTGGCGCCGAGCGTCAGTTTCGCCGCGGCCTTGAACTCAGCCCCTCCAGTGCCTTGGGCCACCTTTGGTACTCCCGCTTCCTCGCCATCATGGGCCGCCATCGCGAAGTGCTCGTCCATCGCACCATCAGCGCGGACCTCGATCCCCTTTCGCCCTACGCCGTCCAGTCCGTCGGCGGCTACTGGTCCGTTATGGGCGAGTATGATCAGGCCATCGAACGCTTTCGGCGCGCTCTCGAACTCGAACCCGGCTTCGGCTTGGCACGCCAGGGACTCGGCCTCGCCCAGATCCTGAACGGTCAGCGCGAGGAGGGCCTCGCCGAACTGGAAGCCGCCGCAGCCATCCAAGGTGGCGTCCGGACACGCTCCGTCCTCGGCTACGCCTACGGCCTCGCCGGACGCCAGGACAAAGCACGCCGCATTCTCGCCGACTTCCTCGCGCAACAGCAGCGCGGTCCTTTTCCGGCCCTCGCCATCGCCCACGTCTACCTGGGCCTCGGCGATCTTGACCACGCCTTCGAGTGGCTGGAAAAAGCCATTGACCAGCGCGATCTCAGTGCGACCCTCCAGTGGGATTCCCTCTACGCGCCGCTTCGTCAGGATGCTCGCTATGGCCGCCTTCTGCGCCGTATGCGCTTGAGCTGAATTTACCCAGAACGGTTGCCGATTACCGTTATCACTTTGCGGTAAACATCCTTGTTATCAATTTCTTAGATGGAGTCTTGGTCGTCGGTTGCACCCCGCGATTTCCGTTGACTTAGCCCGCTCTCGCGGTCCACACTACCTATCAATCCACGCGCCGTTGCCTTCCGGCATCCGCGCCATCAAGTGCAGTTCGTGGCAACGCCGCCACATTGTCTCCCCGCTTTCGAGATCAATTCATTTCGCTTGAAGGAGACCCCTCGTGCCCAGACTCGCTTCGCTTCAGAAGATTCTCATCCTCCTCGCCGTAACCCTTGCGGCCTATGGCCAATCCACCTTCGCTACGATTGTTGGCTCCGTGCGCGACTCCTCCGGGGCCGTCGTCGCCGGCGCCATCGTCAACCTCGAGAACGCCGGAACCACCGCCCGCCGCTCCGCTCTCAGCGATGACAAGGGCGCCTACTCCGTTCCCAACCTTGAACCCGGCAACTACAAGATCTCCATCCAGGCTCCCGGCTTCCAGACTTCCAACTACACCGCCGAACTGCTGGCCCGCCAGACCGTTCGCATCGATGGGCAGCTTTCGGTTTCGAGTCAAGCCGATCAGGTGAACGTCACCGCCGAAGCCGCGGCCGTGGTCAACAGCGAAGTCTCGAACATCGCCGAAACCAAAACCGGTCGCGAACTGATTGACCTGCCGATCGCCATCACCTCACGCGCCAACGGCTCCACCAGTCCCTTGGCGACCCTCACCACCCAACCCGGCGTCCAAACCGATGCGGCCGGCAACATCTCAGTCGCCGGTGGCAAGCCCAGCCAGTTGTCCATCAGCATCGACGGCATTAGCAGCATGGGGCCCCGCACCTCCGCCCCCTTGGCCGAACTCTTCCCCTCCTTCAACATGATTGCCGAAATCCGCGTCAGCGAAGTCAACAATACCGCTGAATTTGGCGGCACCAGCGACATCACTACCATCTCCAAAAGCGGCACCAACGCCTTCCATGGCGGCCTCTTCCATAACCACATGAATACCGTGCTGAACGCCCGAAACCCCTTCAGCAGCCAAGTGCCGAAAACCATCATGAACAACTTCGGACTCTATGCCGGCGGTCCGCTGATGCTCCCGAAATACTCCGGCCGCAATCGCACCTTCTTCTTCATGGCCTACGAAGCGCTGCGCCTCCCCCGCGAAACCGTCCTCGTGCAAAGCGTCCCCTCGCTCGCTCTGCGCAGCGGCGACCTGAGTTCCATCGCCGCCAACTTCAAGGATCCCGGCACCGGCCTCCCGTTCCCCAATAAGCAAATTCCGCTCTCGCGCATCTCGCCTCTCTCTCTGAACGCTCTCCGTTACCTCTACCCGCTGCCCAACACCGGCGCGCCGAACGCCCTCGCCAACAACTTCACCCAGAACTTCGGCGAACCCATCACCAGCAACCAGGGCGACCTCCGCGTCGATCAGACCATCAACTCAGCCCAGAACATCTTCGTCCGGCTCAACTACAAACGCCGCGAAGTCACCACCGCCCCGCTCACTGGTTCGGTCCTGCAAGGCCCCTATGAGAACCCCGACACCACCTTCGGCCTCACCGTCGCCCACAACTACGTCATCTCGCCCACCGTCGTCAACGAGATCCGTGCCGGTGTCACCGGCATCGACAACTCACGCAGCTTCGATATCGAACCTGCCCAAATCGCCTCGCAACTCGGCCTCACGGGCCTCCCGCAGCCCTACCCGGACGGCAACGCCGTCCCCAACTTCGTCATCCAAGGCTTCCAGGCCACCGGCGGCACCGCCTCAAATGCCGGACGGCAGCGCACCTATCAGGTGCTCGATAACCTCACCTGGACGAAGGGTTCGCACACGGTCAAATTCGGCGGCGACTACCGCTTCCTCGAAGGCTTCAGCGCCAACGTCTATGCTCCCCTCCGCCTGGGCCAGTTCAGCTTCGACAACTCCGTCACCCGCGACCTCATCGGCGCCCCTTACGCCGCTTTCCTCCTCGGCGTCCCCGACCAAACCCGCCTCAACACGGTCGTCCAACCTGACAGCGACGGTTACACCTCCACCTACGCGGTCTACGTTCAGGACGACTGGAAAGTCACCTCCCGCTTCACCCTCAACTACGGCCTCCGCTGGGAGTACCATCCCATGTTCATCGACCGTCTGCGCAATGGCACCAACCTGCAGTTGGATCAAAGCGCCATCATCGACGGACAGCGCGTCAACGGCCGGGTCGTGATCTACGACGACGAAGCCTTCAAAATCCTCAATCCGAACTTCGCCGCGGCAATCGGCAATACGCCCATTGTTACTGCCGCCACCGCGGGCATCCCCCGCAGCCTCCGCTACTCCCAAAAGACTGACTTTGCCCCCCGCGTCGGCTTCGCCTGGCGCCCCACCGCCGACGGCAAAACCGTCCTTCGCGGCGGCTATGGCCGCTTCATCCAAGGCCCCCTCGGTGCGCTCCTCGGTGCAGGCTTCGCCATCCACAGCGCCAACCAGTCGATCTACTCGCAAACGATTACCAATGGCACTCCCGCCCTCACCTTCCCTTATCCTTTCCCGGCCCGCTTGGCTCAATTCGGCACCCAGTTCTTCCAGCAGGCTGCCGAAATCAAGTTCCGTGATCCCACCATTGACCAGTGGAACTTCACCCTCGAACGCGACCTTGGCTTCGGTACCGGTCTCCGTCTCTCCTACACCGGCAGCTATGCGAACAACCTGAACCGCCAGGGCAACCCCGATCAACTCGCCCCCAACACCGTCGGTTTCCGGTCCGGAAGCCCCCTGCTGCGCTACCCACAGTTCGGCTACATCCGCCTGCAGACCAATGGCGGCACCGCCAAGTACCACTCGGCCACGGCGGTCCTGAACAAGCGCCTCGCCAAGGGCGTGCAGTTCCAGGGCAGTTACACCTACTTGCGCAACCTCACGAATGCTCAGGGTTACGCGCCCACCGCCTTCGCCGCTGAAGCCGGAGGAGTGGTCTCGGACCTCCTGAATACCCGCCTCGACTGGGGCAATGTCGCTTTCTCCCGCCGCCACCGCTTCCTCACCACCTTCCTGTATGAATTGCCCTTCGGCGGCTTCACGCCCAACCGGATCGCCAAGCAAGTCATCGGTGGCTGGGACGTGGCGGGTGTCGTCCTGTTCCAGTCGGGTCCCTTCATGACCATCACCGTCCCCGGCGCTGACCCCTCCGGCACCGGCTTCCCCCAACTCATCGGCAATGGCCGCGCCGACATCAACTCCGGCATCTTGCCCTATAGCGACAACCCCACCGCCCAGCGCTGGCTCAATCCTGCCGCTTATGCCGTTCCCCAAAGCAACATCGGCCGTTTCCCCACTTCTCCCGTCGGCGGTGTCACCGGACCAGGCACCCAGGCAGTCTCGCTCTCCCTCACCAAGTCCATCCGCTTCACGGAATCGGTGCGCTTCCAGGTTGGCGCTCAGGCGGCCAACCTGCTCAACCACGTCAACTACGCGCCGCCGAATACAACCTTCAACACCGCCCCATTTGGCACGATTTCCGGCGTCCAGGCCGCTGAAGGCGCTGGCCCCCGCCAGATGCAGATCACCGCTCGTCTCGTTTTCTAAAGAACTCTCATGAACGGAAACCAACTCATGTCTCTCGCTTCCCGTTTTTGCTCTCTGATTCTGCTGGTGGCGGCCTCGGCCGTCGCCCAGGACTCATCGCCCGGCATCCCGATCAGCCACCAACTCACCATCAACAAGTGCGGCGGCTGTCACCAACGCGATGCCAAGGGCTACATGCGCCGCCTGTCCTATATGCGCACCACGCCCGAGGTCTGGGAGGAGGCCATCAAGCGCATGATGCGCCTCAATGGCGTCGTTCTCAAACCCGACGAAGCGCGCCAGATCCTCAAGTACCTCAGCGCCAATAATGGCCTGGCGCCGGAAGAGGCCAAGCCCATCTTCTGGGAAGCCGAGCATCGTCTCTTCCGCGACCAGTCGGACAAGATCCCCTCGCCCGCGCTGCAGCATACCTGTAACTACTGCCACACCATCGGGCGCGTGTTGGGCCAACGCCGCACCAAGGACGACTACGACAAGCTGATCACCATGCACCTCGGGCTTTTCCCGGGCTCGGAGAACACGCTCCGCCCCCGGCGCCCCCAAGGTCCGCCCGCCGAAGTACCCGTCGCCTACTCGCCCTCGGTCGTCGGCTTCCCGGCCGTCGTGGCTCCCCCCGTCTCTCCCATCGCGATCCGAGCCGATGGCAAAACGCCCGCCGATGCCGCCGTCGAGTATCTGGCCAAGAATCAACCCCTGTTCACTCCCGAATGGGCCGCCTGGCAGTCCGTCATGCGCCCGCCGAAACTCGCGGGCCAATGGATGTTGATCGGCTATCAGCAAGGCCGTGGACGGGTCTTCGGCACCGTCACCATCGAGCCCGGCGCCACCCCCGATGAGTTCGTTACCAAGACCGAACTCGAATACGCCAGCACTCGCGCCACCCTCAGCCGCACCGGCAAGAGCATCGTCTACACCGGCTACAGTTGGCGCGGTCGCAGCACAGGCCCCAAGAGCGCCTCTGCCGATCCCGGCACTGACCCCGCCGAATGGCGTGAGGCCATGATGGTCTCCCGCGATGGCAACACCATCGAAGGCCGCTTCTACTGGGGCGGCTATCAGGAGTTCGGCATCGATGCCCGCCTCACCCGTATCGGCACCCAACCAATGCTCGCCGGCGCTAGTGTCTTCTCCCTGCAGTCACCCTCTACCACTGAGGTCCGCGTCTACGGAGCCAACCTGCCCGCCAACCTCAAGCCCACTGACTTTGATTTTGGCTCCGGCATCGGCGCCAAACGCGTCATCGCTCAAACGCCGTCGATGGTGACCCTTTCCGTCGAAGTCGCGCCTAAGGTTCCCTCCGGCGTGCGCGACCTCGCACTCAACTCCCTTACCGCCGAGCGCGTCTTCACCGTCTATGACCAGGTCGCCTACATCAAGGTCGCCCCGGACGCCAGCATGGGCCGTCTCGGTGGCGTCGTCGCGCCCAAGCAGTTCGCCCAGTTCGAGGCGATCGCCTACGCCGCCGGCGCCGATGGCAAGCCGAATACCGTTGACGATGTGCCGATCGGACCTGTGCCGGCCCGCTGGAGCTTGCAGGAGTTTCTCTCCACCCCCGACGACGACGACGTCAAGTTCGTCGGCTCCGTCAATGATTCAGGTCTCTTCACTCCCAACATAGAAGGACCGAATCCCGCCCGCAAGAAACAATCGAACAACTACCCCACCAATAACTGGGGCGACATCTGGGTCTCCGCCACCTATGGCAGCGGCAGTAACACCATGCAGGCTCGCTCCTATCTGGTGGTCACCATTCCCGTCTACGTCCGGTATGACCAGCCGGAGGTGGGGCAATGATTCCTGTCGAAGTTGAGGCTCCCACTTACCGGGTTCAGGAACACCACGCGTTTGAAGCTTCGGGTCAGCGCTTCCTCTATCTCGTCCCCAGCGGCGCCATCTTCGCGCTCACCCCCATCGGCCGCGAGATCCTCGATCTCGTCGCCCATGAACAACTCGACCGCACCACACTGGTCCGCCGCCTGCTCGACCGCGGGCATCAGCCGGGCGATATCCGTACCGGCCTCCACGAACTCGAAGAAGCGCGCGCCCTGTCCGAGGGGCCCGCGCAGAGAGAACTGCCCAAGGTCCCTGCGCGGGCCTTTCCTCTGCAGCGCATCGTCCTGAACGTCACCAACCAGTGCAACCTCGCTTGTGGCTATTGCTATGAGTACAGCGACGACAAAATCAGTAAGACCTCTGGCAAGCCCAAGTACATGGACCAGAAAGTCGCAGAGGACTCCGTCGACTTACTCTTTGCTGAGGCTGGTGATCATCCCTCCGTCCACGTCACCTTCTTCGGTGGCGAAACGCTGCTCAACTTTCCGCTGCTGCGATCCACCGTTACCTACGCCCAGCAACGGGCGCGCGAAGCCCGGAAGAAGATCGAATTCAGCCTCACCACCAACGCGACACTCCTCACCGAAGAGGTTGCTGACTTCCTTGCGGAGCACCGCATCGGCGTAACCGTCAGTATCGACGGCGACCGCGAACTGAACGACCGCATGCGTGTCTTCCACGATGGCCGTGGAAGTTACAACGTCATCGTACCCAAGATCCGGATGTTACTCGAACGGCACAAGACCAATTCGATCGGTGCCCGCGTCACCTTAAGCGCCGGCGTCGGCCAAGTCCGCCGCATCTACGAGCATCTCACCCAGGAAGTCGGCTTCCGCGCGGTCGGCTTCTCGCCCGCCACCGCAAACCCCGATCGCCTCTACAGCATCGGCCCCCAGAAGATGAGCAGCGTCCTCGGCGGCTTCGAAGACCTCGCGCTCGAGTACCGCGACTACGCCCTCGCCGGACGCACGCACGGCTTCACCAATGCCAACGACACCCTGAAGGAACTCCACACCGGACTCAGCAAAGCCTATCCCTGCGGTGCCGGTCTGGGCCTCCTGGGCGTCGGCACCGCTGGCGACATTAGCCTCTGTCATCGCTTCGTCGACTCCGACGTCGGCAAGATGGGCCACGTCCAGAACGGTGGCGTCGATCACGCCGCGCGCCAGGACTTCCTTCAGACCCACCACCTCGGCCATCGCGTCGACTGCCATAGCTGCTGGGCCCGTCCCGTCTGCGCCGGCGGCTGCTACCACGAGGCATTCATTCACTACGGCGATACATCCGCTGCCACCTTGCACTACTGCGACTGGATCCGTGGCTGGAATGACCTCTGCCTCAAGATCTATGGCGAGATCAGCGTCCATAACCCCGCATTCCTGAACCGTTTCGATAGCAACTAACTCGAGGAGATAACCACCATGAACACCATGAAACCGATGAATAAGAAGGCCCACAAAGTAGCCGCCTCCATCACTGCCGCGGCGGAAGATGTCGAAGCTCTGCAAGCCCGGGGCGGGGAAGGCAAAATTTACTACCCGATGGGCTGCACCCTGAACTTCACCCCCGGCTGGGAAGTTGATGTGTCGGGCGGTACCGCCGGTCTCTGCCAGCCCGTTGAACGCGACCTCTTCGATTGCCACTTAGGCTGTGGCTGGCCCGCCCAAGTCCCTGACCACTTACACAACGCTACCGACTGGACCGATAAGTGCGCCTCCGCCGTCAACGACTGGCGTCAGGTCGACATCGTCTATCCGTAAACGCGAACTAGCGAGAACCAACAACATGAAGACACTGATCCTCCTAATCACCGCCGCCGGACTCTACGCCCAACCCTCCGGCCAGTTCATGTACATCGGCACCCTCGACAAGAAACTCCTCGTCATCGACGAGGACAAGGAGGATGTCGTCGACCAGATTCAACTCGGCGGCATTCCTCGTTCCACGGTTCTCTCCGGCGACCGTCAGAAACTCCACATCATTACCACCCAGATGCTGATCGAAACCGTCGACCTCGCCACCCGCAAAGTCGTCAGTAGCTTCAGCCTCGCCGACCCACGCAGCCGCCCGCGGATGCAGGCCACCGCTCCGGACCTGGTGAATGTCGGAAACAGCGCTCGCTACACCGGCATCGCCGTTGACCCCACCGGCCGTTACATCTACACCACCATGCGCAATGTCATCAAGGACATCGACCAATACCGCATCGAGCCTCCGCAGTTTGTCGCCATCGACCTTCAGGACAAAAAAATCGCCAAGTCCTGGCCATTTCCCCAGGATCTCAACCAGGGCTTTGGCTTTAACGCTACTTACAAAGTCTCCGCCGACGGAAAGTTACTCTACGTCTTCCAGGAAGACATCCTGGTCTTCGACCTCGCCAGCTTCAAGCAAGTAGACCGAATCGCTCTTTCCCTCCCCCCCTATCCCGGCGCCTCGCCGTATCGCCTGGCCGCATCCGATGACCCCTTCGACGCACCTGATACCGTCACCTCCGTCTTTACGTCGATCGATCAGGTCGTGCACAAAGGTACTCTCGGTATGGCGAAGATCGACCTCAAAACCCGCAAGGTTGACTTTCATCCCATCGGGCCACTGCTACCGATGACCGGCTTCCAACTGTCGCCAGACCGCAAACTCGGTTACTCCGTCGTCCCTAAGATCGCCACCGGCGGTAACCGCCTCACCGAATGGTGGGTCTGGGACATCGCCAACCACACCGTCGTCAAGAAAAAGGAGTTCGATAGCCGCTCCACCTTCAAGTTCGCCGTGGGCGGTGACGGCAAGCACCTGTATCTCTATGGCGCTGGTTCCACCCTCGAGATCTGGGATGCGGCCACCCTCGAATCCAAGAAACTCATTTTCCTGAATAAGGACACCACGACCAACCTGGTCACACTCGCCCGGAGATAACTCATGCTGTCCGCTGAAACGTCCCCCCGTGCGGGTGAAGGCCTGAAGATCGCCGTCATCGATAGTGGCGTCAACCTCCGTCACCCGCACATTCTGGCCCCCACCCGTCGCGTTGTTTTCACTCCCGACGGGCATGGCGAGGACCTGATGGGTCATGGCACCGCCGTCATGGCCGCCATTCAGGAGAAGGCCCCCGCCGCCGAATACTGGGCCATCAAGATCTTCTCGAATACCCTGCGCACCCGCAATGACCGCCTGCTCGCCGCGATGGAGTGGGCTCTCGGTGCCCGCATGAACATCATCAACCTCAGCCTGGGCACTCCCAACCCCGAAACGCGCACCGCGCTGCAGGCCCTAGTGGATCGCGCTAACGAACTAGGCACCCTTGTCGTTTCCGCCCGCAATAATCGCTATCGCCTGGTGCTGCCTGGTGCGCTGGAGGGAGTCGTCGGCGTGGAACTCGATCCGCTGATCTCGCGTCACACCTATCGCCTGAGCGACTCCGGCGAAGAGCCCCGCTATTGGGCCTCTGGCTATCCGCGTCCGCTTCCCGGCACGCCGACGGAGCGCAACTTATGTGGCATCAGCTTTGCTGTGGCGAACATGACTGGCTTCGCGGCACGCGTTTGGGAACGCCTTGAACCGCGCCGTCCCGCCACATTGCATGAGGCACTCCGCTCACTCGAACCTTCGACTTTATGACCGTCAAACTGACTCTCCTCGCGGCTCTCGCCGCTCTGCCCACTTGGGCGTCTTTACCCTTCACCGTCACCACCGAGGATGCCACCGCCAAGTTCTCCGGTGCGCCTCGAATCCAGGCCTTCTCCTTCGCGCAATGGAAAGGTCGCTGGGTCTTCATCGGTGGACGCACTTCGGGCTATCACGCCGTCGGTGGCGCTGACGCCGAATTCCTGCGCGCCCAAGCCAACCGCCATGTCTGGGTCGTCGACACGACCGTAGAGCCCATCCGAACTTACTCCGCACCGCTAGACTCCCTCCCCGATTCCCTCCTCCCAGTTCGTGATCAATGGGCCTCCACCGCCCAACTCTCCTTCCAGGACGGCGACTCCCTGTACATCGCGGGAGGCTATGGCCAGGACCACCAGGGAAACTGGCAAACCTACCCGTTGCTCTCCCAAGTGAATCTTCCCTTACTCATCGAAGGCGTCATGCGCGGCCGCATCCCGGTAGGAAGTATCCACTATGTTCAGTCGCCCTTGGTGCAAGCCACCGGCGGCGAACTCGTCAAACTCCCTGACGGGCACTTCTATCTCGTTATGGGCCATAACTTCACCGGGAGTTACACCGCCTTTCAAGGTCAGGACCAAAAGAACCGCCCCACCGTCTCCCAGGAGTATCTCGACGAAATCCGTAAGCTCACAGTGACTCTATCCCCGACCGGCGTGCTCTCCGTCACCCTCGTCGAACGCTTTCGCGATCAGACTGA
Organism: Bryobacter sp.; assembly: GCA_022843605.1. Classification (GTDB taxonomy): domain Bacteria; phylum Acidobacteriota; class Terriglobia; order Bryobacterales; family Bryobacteraceae; genus JALHNI01. The sequence continues at coordinate 16,993 of JALHNI010000018.1, read as the reverse complement.
ATTCCACCGTCGCGACCTCAATGTCACCCGTTCGCTCTCTCCCAGCGGCATGGGCCTCACTGTTTATGGCGGCGTCTTTACGCCCGATCAACTGGGCTGGACCAAACCCATCTATCTTCGCCCGGGCACGCAGCCGGTCATCGACGCCAATTTCGAGCAGAAGATGAATGGCTACTCCTGCGCCACGATGTTGCTCTACGATTCGGCCCGCGAAGCGATGTACACCACCTTCTTCGGCGGCATCAGTCAACATTATTGGGACGACACTACCCGAAGGTTCGCGCCCCACGCCAGGATAGGCACGAAGGCTGATGTCGTCTATCTCGATGGCCTTCAATGGAGTGACCAGATTTCCACCATCCGTCGCGCTGAGCAAACCACGGAATTCGTCCATCCCCAATCTCTTCCGTCATTCCTCGGCAGTGACGCTGTCTTTATCCCCGCACCCGATGTCCCGCGCGCTTCCCCTGACAGTGAGATCCTCGACCTCAAGGCGATCGTCGGTAAGCGCATCTTCGTCGGCTACCTCTATGGCGGCATTCGCGCCTCGCCGTACCGCTTCCCCTACACTCGCACAGCCCAACCCTATAACTCAGGTACCGTCCCTACGAAGGCCAGCGACTTAGTGCTCAAGGTCTACGTACAGGTTCCCTAGTTACTCGTCCGCTGCCAGTCGCGCCCCGCGGATCCACTCGAGAATCACCTGATACTCCGCGCTCCCTGTTCGGGCGGGCCAACGCTGCCCGCCGTTGTGCGATGTCCCGAAGACATCGCCATCGGAGGTAACTCCCGGCAACAGCGGCTTCACCAGCAACGGACTCGCCGCTGGATCCAGTAAGCTCACCTTCCCTGCCGCAGCCTTGAAGTTCGCCTGCATGTCGGTGCGCAAGGGAAAGCGGGCATTTGACGCATGGCACATCGCGCATGATCTCCCATCCGGCCCCGTCTTCTGCAGAATCGGATGGACGCGTTGCCGGAAGAACTCAAAGTCTAAGGCCGGCTCCTGATTCGCCGCCACCGCCCGGTTCCGTGGCGAAGCCGACTTCGATAGTTCAGCCAGTGCCGTCTCAATTCCCGCATTCTTCCGCAGGCTGGGCTGCTTGCGAGTGAGATCGAGCGCCGCCGCCTGTACTTGCGGGTCGCGGTCGCGCAGACTCGAAAGTACGAAATCCTGCACAAATGGCGCACTCAAAATGCTGCCGTCCAGAGGAATCGGAATCGGTGGCGGGCTGTAAGCGCTCACCTGATTCAGGTTAAACGTCAACCGGTTCGGATCGAGCGAGTCGAGTAACATACGGCGCGACAGACCGCGCGAGGCCGCCAAAAACTGCAGCGTCAGTTCCACCACGCGCGGGTTCACCAGGTACCGCTCTAACACCACATCCACCGCCGCGCGCACTACCGAGGGGTCTTTTGAAGCCAAAGCCTCCATCACCTGCGTCCGCATCAACGGTCCGTCTACCACGTTCGCAAAGACACCCGCCGCCTGCAGTACCGGCCCGTCGGCTCGCTCGCGCAGCAACGCGTCCATCGCTCCGGAGAGCCCGGATTCGCGAGTAAAGCGATGTCCCGGTTCCAGCGCCGAGAGCAGTGGAAGCACCATCGCTAACGACTTAGGTTCGCGCGCCTCCAGCATCTGCTGCACCAATTGCAGTAGCTCCGGGTCCGAGGCGCCGCCCCGGCTCAGCACCAAACGGCCTCGCTTTCCTTCGCCGTATGCCTCCGCCACTGCGTCGCCAAACGTTGGCATGAGCCGTAGAATCGCTTTAGTGAATCCAGGCGTCAGTACGTCGCTCAAGGCCGACCCCGCGCGGATCACGGCGACCGTCATCTCCCGATCCTTCGCATCCAGGCACGCGAGCACCGCCTGTTCCAAATTGGCCCCCTCATCGGCCAGTATCTGGGGTGCCTCCACGTCGTTCCCCACTCGTACTCCACGCGCAAAGCCATCGAAGCCCACCATGGTCGACATCGCAGTCAGCACCCGCCACCGCAAGGTCCGCGAGCCACTCCGCAAACTCTCCGCGAGCAGCAACGCCTGACGCTGACTATCCGCCCGCAGTGCCTCTTCCACCTTCTTCTGATCAGCCGGTCGGCGAATCGTCCGTTGCCACTCCCGCAATTGGCTCAAGTTCTCGTCCATCGACGCCGAGAGCGCCTCAAGCAAAGGCTGCGCCGGTTCATGCTCATCCGCCATTCGTGCCAGGATCTCGCGCTGCAGCGCGTCGCGATCCGCTACCCGCCACGGGTCCGCCGAGCGCTGACTCACCTGAGGTACCCACGTCTCCCTGGTAGCCTTGCGCGGATACAACTCGCTCAGAGCCATCACCGCAAACTGCGTCTCTCGAAAAGGCGTATCGAACCCCTTATACTCCGGCGCGCCTTTCCAACTCCCGTCGGCGCGCTGATTGCGGAGCGCATAAGCCAAAAGGCGATCTACCTCTGGTCCGCGATAGCCAGCCACCGCCAACGCGTAAAGTGCGTGGAGGGAGATGAAGTCCGACGCTGGCGCACTCTTACTGAATCCCAAAGCAAAACGACCGTCCCCATGCTGCCAGCGGAGTAACTCAGCAACCGCCGCCGCCGTCGGCTTACCGATTTCCTTCAGCGCAATGATCTGCCACGCGGCATCGATCACGTTCACCGGCTTCGCCGCACTCAGAAGACCCTCCACGCATACGGCCTGCGTCGTCCACTGCGAGTTCTGCGGCTCCAGCGACGCCGCCAAGCGGAACGTCCGCGCCGTCTGCCAGCCAATCTCAAAGCCACTTACGTCCGGCCGCGACCCATCCGCCTCCCCCCGCAACTTTCCCGCGCCGCATTCATCGCTCAGTTGCAGATACCGCGCTGCGCCAAGAATCACTTCACGATCCAGTGCCACGTCGGTGCGCGTTGCCTGGCGCTCCATCCCGAGTAACACCGGCAACCGGCTCGACACCGTTCGCGCCGAATAAATTACCCGTGCCCAGTTCACGCCCGGATGGCCATAGAGCGGCCGAGGATTCTCCCGCAAACGGTTCATCAACGCCTGCATCGCCGCAGGTGCGGGCGCCGGATAGCCATTCAACGTGGCTGTCAGGTAGGCCCGTGTCGAAAACTGCGTGATGTGGCAAGCCACACAAGCCCGCGCCTCCGGATGTTGCGTCTGCCCCTCTTTCGAAATCGCTCCGCGCCGCGGCTGATTGGAGAGCCACGCATCCGCCGAACGAACCAGCCAGGACATCCCTGCCTCTACCGCCTGCTGTGGCGAGGCTTTTGGCTCCAGCAGTTTCCACTCGACTTCTCCCGCACGCGTCGTCCGCGCCTCGTAAGTGCGGGCTTTCTTCACCAAGCCGGACCGGAATGCGACCACTCCGGCATGAGTCTGCGTATCCTCCGGCGTGTAGGATCGCACCTCACCCTCCCAGGGCAAAGCCTTGCCATCCGCCCCAATCTCCACGATTTCCAGGTTGCCGGGCACTTGATCGTATCCTCGATGCAGCGATACATGCACCAATCCATCCTGCGGCGCGACGAACCGTACCGGCGCATCCGGTTGAATTGGCGACGCACCGAGCCAACTGAGAAGAACAATCGAGATTACGCCCATATTCATAGACTGCCCGAAAAATCTACCTGCTAAAATCCATGTTTTCTATTTCCATCATTGAATTTTCCTTCTGGCCCCATAACCATTACCGGAGTAACATGCCCTCAGCCGCTGCTGCTCACCGAGCCACCACAGCCCCCAGCCCACCCCCGCTGAGGATCTTCCGCGCCGAAGGGCTAACTTCGAAGGAGCTACTTACATGGAATTACTCAGCCGGGAAGTGCGCGAAGACCTGCTCTCGCGCGGATTCAGCCGCCGCATGTTTGGCCGTGTCACGTCGATGGTGACCGCCGCGGTCGCAATGCCCTTTTACAGTGAACATGCCTTGGCGCAGATCTCCGGTACCGCCGTCCTACCCCCGGGCGCGGTGAAGATCAATAGCAACGAAAGCCCCTACGGCCCCTCCAAGGAGGCCTTGCAGGCCATCGCCAAAGCCGCTGCGGACGGACATCGTTACCAGCACAATCTCGCCGTTGAGTTTGGCCTTCTGGTTGCCCAACAGGAAGGCGTCAAAGCCGACCATGTGCAAGCCTACGCTGGCTCCAGCGATCCGTTGCACCGTGCGTCCCTTGCCTTCTCATCGCCCAGCAAGAGCCTCGTCATGGGCTCCCCTGGCTATGAGCCAGGCGCGATGGCTTCGCAGTATGTGGGTGCCAAGGTCCACATGGTTCCGCTCACCAAGACCCACGCCCATGACGTCAAGGCGATGGCCAAGGCCGACCCCAATGCCGGACTCATCTACATCTGCAACCCCAATAACCCCACTGGCTCCATTACCGCCTCCGATGACATTGATTGGCTCGTCGAAAACAAGCCCAAAGGCTCCGTGCTCCTCCTCGACGAATGCTACATCCAGTTCTCTGACCAGCCGAAGCGCTCCGACCTGGTAGCCAAAGGCAAGGACGTCGTAATTCTACGCAGCCTCTCCAAGCTCTACGGCATGGCCGGTCTTCGAGCCGGATACGCCCTCGGCCGTCCCGATCTGCTGGCGAAGCTAAAGCCCTGGGGCATCGGCATGATCCCCGCCACCGGCATGGCCGCCGGCATTGCGAGCCTGAAATCGCCCACCTTCGTCAAGGAGCGCAAGACCCTGAACACGCGTGTTCGTAATGAGACCTTCGAGTTTCTCGAAAAAAAGAATGCGAAGTTCAATCGCTCCGAAGCGAATTGCTTCATGCTCGATTGCCAGACCAACCCCGACCCCATCCGCGCCGCCTTCGCCAAGGAATTGGTCTTCGTCGGCCGCGCTTGGGCCGCTTGGCCCACTGCCTTCCGCATGACGGTTGGCACCGCCGAGGAAATGAAGAAATTCCAGGCCGCTTACAATAAAATCTTCGGCTAAGTTCGTTTCCCCGGTGACCTCGTAGTCACCGGGGATTCTTTCAAGCCCGAATGATCTTCTTCAAAATCTCCCCGTGAACTTCCGTCAGGCGCTCACGACGGCCCTGGTGCAGAACACTCAACTGGTCCTGGCTCAAGCCCATCTGGTTGAGGATCGTCGCATGCAGATCGCGGAAATGTACCGGATCCACCGTGGCTTTCAGGCCAATATCGTCCGTCGCCCCATACGCCATGCCGCCCTGAAAACCACCGCCCGCCAGCCACATCGTAAAGCCCGTATTGTGATGATCCCGGCCGGATCCGCGCTCCGATTCTGGAGACCGTCCAAACTCTCCGCCCCACATCACGATCGTTGAATCCAGCAGTCCGCGCCGCTTCAGATCCTTCACCAGCGCCGCCGTAGGCTTGTCAGTCAGCGACGCCATCCGCTTGTGGTTCTTCTCAATGTCGCTATGTGCATCCCACTCTGTTTCCGCTCCGCCGCCGCCGGCCACCACGCAAACGAAGCGTACGCCGCGCTCCACCATTCGTCGGGCCAGTAAGCAACGGCGTCCGTAGTCGTCAGTTTCCGGCTTACCCACGCCGTAGAGGTCCAGCGTTTCCTGGGGCTCGTTAGAGACATCGAAGATCTCCGGCGCATCCGTCTGCATCTTGAATGCCGTATCGTAAGCCGAAATGCGAGCCGAAAACTCGGGGTCTTCGCCCAATAAATTCGCCTCATTCAACTCGCGAATAAAGTCCACCGTCTTGCGCCGGCGCTGCATGGTGATGCCCTTCGGCAATTCCAGATTCAACACCGGACGCTGGCCCGCCCGGAACAACGCCGGTTGATACGCCGCCGGCAGAAAGCCGTTCGTATACATGGGCTGCCCGGCCTCCGGTGCGCCATTCGGATCCGGCATCACCACGTAGGCGGGCAGGGAATCGGACTCCGTCCCCAACCCGTACGCCATCCAGCTTCCCATCGATGGAAACCCCGGAATCACGCGCCCCGACATCAATTGATACTGCGCTGCCGAGTGCACCACCATGTCGCCGTGCATGGACCGGATCACGCACAGATCATCGACAATCTCTGCCTGATGCGGCAGTAAGTCCGACACTTCCAGTCCGCTCTTGCCATAACGGGCAAATGTCCGCTTGGTCCCCAAGAGACGCGAGTTCTGGTTGACGTTTTGATACTCCACCTTGCCAAACGTATCCGGCCGCTTCTCGCCGTGTAACTTGTTCAGCAGTGGTTTCGGATCGAACGTTTCCAGGTGAGAGGGTCCTCCGGCCTGGAACAAGAAGATAATGGCCTTCGCCTTCGCCTCAAAGTGCGATGGCTTCGGCGCCAGCGGACTCAGCCGCTTCTCCTGCGCCATCAATGACGAGTAGCCGAGTGCTCCCACCCCACAAAAGCATTGGGTCAGAAAGTCACGGCGATTGCGGGCGTATCGAATATGTTCCATGTCAGTTCACGTAAAGAAAGGCGTTCGAATTAAATAGAGAGAGCGCGAATTCCGTCGCCGCCGCGGGATCAGGATCGTCCAGATAGGCCTGCGCCAGCGCCTTTTCCTTCGGATTCGGTGGACGGCCCGAGGCCAGACGCCAAGCGTAGTCAATTCGCGCCGCCGCACTCGTTCGCTCCGTCTTCAACCGCTTGGCTAACTCCACTGCCAATTCGTTCGATAACTTCCCGTTGAGTAGCTCCAGCGCTTGGGGCGCATGCGTCGATTGCTCCCGCCGCGCGCACGAAAGTAACGTGTCCGGTGAATCGAACACCTGCATAAACGGCAGCACTAAGTTGCGCTTATAGATCAGATAGATCGTCCGCCGATCATGCTCAGTCCGGTCCTTCGTTACCACCCAGTATTGCGGCCGCTTCAAGTCCTTAATCAGTTCCGGATCGATACTGGTCATCACGCTGGGTCCACCGGCCTTCAGGTTCAATCGCCCCGCCACTGCCAGCATCGTGTCTCGAATCTCCTCGGCTTCCAGCCTCCGCCGGTTCCACTTCCAAAGCAACTTATTCGAAGCGTCGATCGCCGCATAGCCCTTTTCATTCGGTGACCTGCTTGCCTGCCGGTAAGTGCTGGAAAGCATCATCACCCGGTGCAGATCCTTAACGTGCCACCCGCCCGCAATAAAACGCCGCGATAGCCAATCGAGCAACGCCGGATGCGTCGCTCTCGTTCCCATCCGCCCAAAATCATTGGGCGTCGAGACCAGTCCCGCGCCAAAGTGGTAGCCCCACACGCGGTTGGCCATCACCCGCGCCGTCAGCGGGTTCCCCGGATCTGTAATCCACTGCGCCAGCTTCAAGCGAGGCTTGCTCGTCTCCAGTGGTAGCTCTTCGGTGCCGTCCGGCAGCAGGATGCCCAAAGGCCGCATCCCTACCTTCGGTCCCTTATTCCGATAGTCGCCCCGCCCGAGTAAGTGAATCTGCGTCATTCCCGCCGTGTTGTTCTTCACCGCGTACATCGCGGTCAGGGGCAACGGCATCTTCTCGTCGAGTTCTTCCAGCCGCGTCAGGATCTTGCCTTTTTCCTCTTCGCTCGCGCGCCGCATTGACCCGCGCAACTTCCGCATCTCCGCTTCAATCGGCGTCACCGTGGCTCGATAGGCCGCCTGCTGTTCCGGGGTCGCGACAATTACGTCGTTCGTATCCGTTTGCGCAAAATAGCCCTGCAGCCGATAGTAGTCTGATTGCCGGATCGGATCGAACTTGTGGTCATGGCACCGTGCGCAGCCCACCGTTACCCCCAGGAACGCACCGCCCACTATGTTCGTCATCTCGGTCAATACTTCGGTGCGCGAACTCGCCACTTCCTGATTGCCCTGATTCTTTCGCAACGGTCCTAAGCGGTTAAAGCCGCTCGCCACCAGCAGTTCGTTCGACTTTGGGTCTATCTCATCGCCTGCCAACTGCTCCCGTACGAACTCGTCATAAGGCTTGTCCTGATTGAACGCCGCGATCACATAGTCGCGAAAGCGATAGGCATCCGGCCGATGAGTGTCGTATTCATAGCCATCGCTCTCGGCAAAGCGCACCACGTCCAGCCAATGTCTCGCCCACTGTTCGCCATAGTGCGGTGACGCCAGGAGCCTCTCCACCAGATTCTCGTAGGCCTTTGGCGACCGGTCCGCGACAAACGCGGCAATCTCGGCGGGCGTGGGCGGCAGGCCGGTCAGGTCATAGCTTACCCGCCGAATCAGCGTCGCCCGGTCTGCCTCCGGCGCCGGGGAAAGCTTGGCCCCCCTCAAGCTGGCCAGCACGAACGTATCCACCGGGGTCCGAATCCAGGCCTTAGCCGCGGCATCGGTGAAGGTGGGTGGGGCAACGTCTTTGATCGGCTGAAAGGCCCAGTGGCGGCGTTCGGCCGGAGTGTACACGCCCAACGGCGCCGTATCGCCCACGCTCGCCGGCGCGGCCAGCAAAAATCCGGCCGCCACCAACGCTGACCAGGACTTCATCGTGACTCCAACCATGCCCTCGACCTCCGAACCGCTCGCCAAATGTCAGCTACGAGTGTATGCCAGCCGCGCGCCCGCTGCTGCCGGTATCCACCTGCTTGGACAACGATTCGCAATCCGTCAAGGTTACCTTCCGCCCCCCACCTGGAGATTCTTGCCGCTCCTGCCGCAAAACCTGCACATCTCGCCCTTCCTCACCCCACAATCCGTTGATTCTGAACGCAAACCGACTTTGGCCCTGCCCTTGCTCTAGTCAGGCCATCAAGAGAGCGATGCAAATTCCTATCTTGAGAGGAGAAAAAAACAACGTGCGTAACAAATTAGTGCTTTTCACGGCCGCCTTTTGCTTAACCGTGCCCCACCTTTCCGCGGGACCTTGGGATAAGCTCACCAAGCTTGACGTCAAGGAAACCATCCTGATTCCCGGGAAGCAACTGCCGCCTGGCAAGTATGTGATGAAGCTGATGGACTCTCAGTCTGACCGTCATATTGTGATGATCTACAATGAGGACCAGTCGAAACTCGAGGCCACCATTCTCGCCATCCCCAACTCCCGTCTTCAGCCCACCGGTGATACCGTTCTTCAATACTGGGAAACTCCAGCCGGCGTTCCGCCCGCCCTGCGCGCCTGGTTCTATCCGGGTGACAGCTTCGGCCAGGAGTTTGCTTACCCCAAAGAGATGGCCGCCGAGCTGTCGCGCGTAAACAATACCAAAGTTATGTACTACGACGGTCCTGAAGCGGTCGAGAAAACGGCTGATACTTTCAAGCCCGCCCAGGTCTATGACGCGCCGGCTCCGGCCACCACGGTCGCCGCCAACCCCGTGCCTGTAGCCCAACCCACCCGCGCTGAGCCGATCGTCTCGAAGCCTCAGGCCACCCCGGAACCCGCTCCCCAGCCTGCTCCTGCGCCTGCTCCCCAGCCCGTGCTGATGGCGCAAAACCGCACTCCCGAGCCTGCGGCGAGTGATGCTCAACTGCCTGAAACCGCTGGCCACCTTCCGGCCATCGCCGGTATCGGCTTCACTCTGCTCGGCTTGGCCGGCGCCATGCGCCTTCGCCAAACCCGCTCGTAGTTCGCCAATCCAAGGAGAGTCGCCATGATTGCCCGCCGTCATTTGCTCGCATTCAGCGGCTGCGGTTGGATCGGCAAGAGCCTGGGAGCGCCATTGGCGCCCCAGGCTCCTTCTTTTCGCTCCACGGTCAATCTCGTCCTGCTCGATGTCCTCGTCACCGATTCCGCCGGCCATCCGGTCGCCGGTCTCGACCGGGCCAACTTCCGGATCAAGGAGCGCAATCGCTTCGTTCCCATCGACCGCGTTTCCACCGGTGCCACCAATTTAAGCGTCGGCCTGGTTCTCGACTACAGCCGCAGCATGATCCACTCCCAGGCCCGCGTCGTGCAGGCCGTCGAGCAACTCCGCACCCGCCTCTCCCCCACCGACGAGGCCTTCATCCTCACCTTCAACGAACGCGTTACCAAAGCGGTCCCCCCCGCCCTGATGAGTGCCAACGTCGCCGGGCGCTGGTCCTCCCAACTCTACAAAACTCGCCCCGACGGCCAAACAGCTCTTTATGACGCCATCGTCCAGGCCGCCTCCACTCTCCACTCGGCGACTCACCCCCGCCGCGCCATCCTGGTGCTGAGCGACGGCAAGGACACTGCCAGCCAAGCCACCCGTGCCGACGCCGATCGAGCTCTTCTCGAGTCCAACACGCTCTTCTATGCCGTCGGACTCTTCGCTCCCGGCGATCTCGATACTGACCCAGGAACCCTCTCCTCTTTCGCGCACCACACCGGCGGTCGCGCCATCTTTGAGCCTCGCCTTGAGTTCCTCGCCACCGAATTCGACCGCATCCTCGCCGAACTCCGCTCCCGCTACGTCCTCGGCTTTCTCACCTCGGAACCCACCGCCGTTGCCGGCGAAACGCGGCGCGTGCACGTCTACGCCACTGACGCCCAGGGCCGCTCGCTTCGCGTCCGCACTCGCGAATCCTTCTTCATCGCCGGAGAAGCGAAGTAGCTCATGCGCATTCGTGCCCGCATCTCGGCGGCCTTCTGGATCGCCGTCGCCGGTGGACTGCTGGTTCTGGGTGCCGCCGGTCAATGGTTCTGGGGCGAGTACCGCGAGCGGCAGGACCGTCTGGCCTTCACCGCCAACCTGGAGCTACCGCGGCTCCATCCTCCCCTGCCGGTTTCCCTCGTGCCTCCCCCTCCGGTCAGCGGCGTCGGCGTGCTCCGGATGCCCCGTCTCGGCCTCGAAGTTCTCATTCGCCGCGGATCCAGCCACGCCACTCTCGCTCAGGGTGCCGGCTGGATTCCTGGTACCGCGCTCCCCGGTAAGCATGGCAACGTCGGGGTTGCCGCCCATCGCGATACCTTCTTCCGCCCCCTGCGCAATGTCCGCCTCGGCGACCAACTCACCCTCCTCACCCCCGACGGCGAACGCCATTATCGCGTCCAGGAGACGCGCATTGTGGAGCCTTCCGCCGTCAGCGTCCTGGCACCCACCCGGCAGGACACTGTCACCCTCGTCACCTGCTACCCCTTCGATTACCTCGGCTCCGCCCCGCAGCGCTTCATCGTCAGCGCCACCCTCGTCCCACCTCCCCCGGTATAATCACAGCCATGAAATCGCTGTCGACCTTGGCCGGAGAATGACCACCCGCTTCGCCCTCCTCCTGCTCGCCGTCCTCACCCTCGCCGCCCAACCACCAGTGACCGTCGACCGCGCCACCCTCGACGCCTGGATGAAGGAGCTCTCCAACTGGGGCCGCTGGGGCCCCAACGATCAGTTGGGCGCCATAAACCTCATCACCCCCGCCGTCCGCCGCCGTGCCGCTGCCCTGGTCAAAGAAGGCTTCTCCGTCTCCCTGTCCCGCGATGCCGATACCGTCCGCGCCGCCGACAACAGCCGCCCTTTCCAACAGAAAATGCTCGAAAGCGGCGTCGATCCGCGGCCCATGTTCGCCGTCGACACCTACACCCTCACCTTCCACGGTGCCTCGCTCACTCACTTCGATGCGCTCTCGCACATGGTCTACCAGGGGCGGCTCTATAACGGCTATTCGCAGCAGCAGGTCAACGCCACCGGCGCCCACCAACTCGCGGTCGATGCCTACAAGCACGGCTTCTTCTCGCGCGGCATTCTGGTCGATATTCCCCGCCTTAAAGGCGTGAAGTATCTGGAACTCTCCACGCCCATCTATCCGGCCGACCTCGAAGCCTGGGAGAAAAAGGCGGGCGTCAAAATTGGTCCGGGCGACATCGTTTTTGTCCGCACCGGCCGCTGGGCCCGCCGCGCAGAAAAAGGCCCCTGGGACACCGACCAGCGCTCCGCCGGGCTCCATGTCTCCTGCGCCCGCTGGTTCAAACAGCGCGATATCGCCATGCTGGGCAGCGACGTCCATGCCGAACTCATGCCCTCGCCCGTGTCCGGCGTCCCCTATCCCATCCACCAGCTCCTCATCATCGCCATGGGCGTCCCCATGCTCGACAATTGCGACCTTGAGGCCCTAGGAGAGGCCGCCGCCGCCCGCCGGCGCTGGGAGTTCTTGCTCACCGCGGCGCCCCTCTCGGTCCCTCGCGGCACGGGCTCCCCGGTCAACCCCATCGCTACTTTTTAGGCCCGCGTCTATCTGCTCGAAAGTTCGCGCACCAGGTAGTCCACCACTCGCTCAAACGGATCGAAGCCGAACGCCCTCCCGATCGGCGCCCGCAAATTGGAGTTGGCATTGATGTCGTAGAAAATCAGCCGGCCATCCTCCGCCTCCAAATACTCCACTCCTGCCACGTCCAGCTTGGCTGCATTTACGATGATCTCGCCCAACGCCACCGCGTCTCGCGGAACATCCACATAGGGGTGAAACTCCACCGGCTTTGCCGCAGGAATCTCGCAATGAGACGCGCTTCCGTCCCCCGGGTTGCAGACCTCCGAAGGGCACAGGTTAAAGCCCCCATGCGAAACCACCCGCATCGCGTACAGCAGCTTGCCGCCCAGAAACTCCATCCGCACGATCCCTTGTTTCGGGTCCACTGGAAAATACTCCTGCAGCAGCAACAGGTGGTCCGGCTCCCATAACGAAGGCTGCTCGCGCAACAGACGTTTCAACTCTTCGGGCCCCTGCAACAGAAACATCCGCGCTCCGCTGCCGCCCTGCTCCGGCTTCACCAGCGCTGGCCAGCCGCCCGTCCATTCCCGCAAAGCCGCGCTCACCTCGTTAAACACCAGCGATTTTGGGTGCCCAATGCCCAACTGATTCAGCAGAGCCGCCTGCGCTGACTTGCTCAATTCCAAGGCAAACGCACGGGATCCGTTCAATACCCGCGCCCCGCCAATCTCCAATGCCCGCATCAACGACAGTGCCAGTGGCACCGCCCGCGTGTTCCCTCGTACATACGCGCTCGGGCTTGCCTGGTTAAAGTACAGCGGCGTCTGGGGCACGGCTGTCGGGTCGAACGCGGCCGCCTTCAAATCGAACGTGGCATAAGGCACGCCCCGCTTCTTCAATGCCGCGAACAGCGGCTTCTGCCATTCCGGATGCTCAAAAAGAATCGTCAGTTTCGGCGTCATTACTTCTTCAACCTCAAGCGCCCGAACGCCTCCGGCGTATGGAACGACGGTGACTGTACCGCTTGCCACGTAATGTACTTCCGTGGCTCCGGCCCGCCTTCAATCCGGTACAGATTCAGCCGGAACTCCTGCCCCGCCTTCGGTGCCGCCGCCGCAATTGACTTCCAGGGAATCTTCATCACGCAGTGCCAAATCTTCGCCGCCTCATCGATCCGCGTCTTGAACGTAAAGCCTGAATCCCACTTCCACCCGTCAGCATTCATCTTGCTCTTATCGATATCCAGATCCACCCACTCCCCCCGCGGCGACACCTCGAACTCCTTGTACAGGTTGATCCGCTTCAAGTCATCGCCAATAAACACTTCCACCACGTCAAAATCCCAAAGCCCGTGCGTCTCTTTTTCCGGCTGCGCCACCGGCCGCAAGTACATCGATTCGTACTTCGAACTGAACAGGAAATACAGATCGTCTCCCGTCCACAAGCTTCGAATCTCCGTCCGCGCCTCCGGCAGCGGCTTCCCATAGCGATCCTGCGCCGCCACCACCATCGGCGCCTTCCGCCAGAGCGCACCCGTGGGATCCGCCTCCAGTGGCGGCGCGGTCTTGGCAAAGCCACTCAACAAAACGCCGTCTGCGGCCATCAGGCCCAGGTTGAAGCAAAGCACAAAAAGAAATCGCATTCTTCGTCAATATAACCCGTCGTGTCTTCGTCACACCGTTTTCATCTGTCTCCGCTATCATCTGTGGATGATTTCCCTGGCCCTGTTGCTCATGCTGGCCCAAGCGCCCCACCCGATCCCCGGTGGCTTCTCCCTTCCCAACGGCTGGCGCATTACTCCCGCCGGCAAAGCGATTCCCACCGAAGATCTCATCCTGAATCTCTCCGGCAGCCGCGACGGCCAGGCGATCGTTGCTCAGCATGGCGGCTTCAACCCTCACGGCCTCGTCGTTATTGACGCCAAGACCCAGGAAGCCGTCCAGCGCATCGGACTCAAATCCGCCTGGCTCGGCCTCGCCTGGTCCAACGACGGTAGCCAACTCTTCGTTTCCGGCGGCAATGCCACCGGCTCCAGGCAGACTCTCGTCGCGCCCATCTACGTCTTCGACTACGCCAACGGCCGCCTCAGCGAACGCCCCTCCGCCGAATGGCGCGACTCTCTCCCTGGCCAGAAAATCTACTGGTCCGGCGTCGCCATGCACCCCAAACTCAACCGCCTCTACGCCGCCAATCGCGGCGCCGATCCCGGCCCCGGCCACATCAGCGTCTTCGACACCGCCACCGGCAAAATCGTCCAGCGCATTCCCGTGAGTGTCAGTCCCTATGACCTCCAGTTCAGCGACGATGGCGCCACCCTTTTCGTCAGCAACTGGGGCAGCCACTCCGTCTCCGTCATCGATACCGCCGCGGGTCGAACTGTCGGCTCCATCAGCACCGGCCTCAACCCCAACGACCTTGAACTCGCTCCCGACGGCCGCCTCTATGTCTCCAATGGCAACGAAAACACCGTCACCGTCATCGATACCAAACTCCGTCGCGCCATTGAAACCATCAACGTCGGTCCCACCGCCCGCGCCCCTCAAGGCAGCACCCCCAACGCCCTCACGCTTGATCGTCAAAACCACATGCTCTTCGTCGCCAATGCCGACAACAACTGCATCGCCGTCGTCAACGTTAAACAGGCCGGCGAAAGCCAGGTGCTCGGCTTCATCCCCTCCGGCTGGTACCCCAGCGCGCTCCACCTCACGGCCAATCGCCATCTCTACATCGGCAACAGCAAAGGTCTCCAGCCCCACTCCAACGTCGACGGACCCACCAGTCCGCTCCTCAACGGCCGCCCCACCAAAACCACCGTTCGCGACATCCAGCGCGGCACCGTCAACATTGTCGACCTCGCCAACCTCAAGGACCGCATCAAGGGCTGGACCAAGCAGGTCTACGACAACATCCCCTACCGTGACGACCAGCTCACCCAGGCCCGCCCGCCCAAAGAGCCCAGCATCGTCCCCCAAGCCGTCGGCGCCGGTTCGCCCATCAAGCACGTCATCTATGTCATCAAAGAGAACCGCACCTACGATCAGGTCTTCGGTGACATCAAGAAGGGCAACGGCGATCCCCGCCTCACCATCTTTGGCGAAAAAGTCACCCCCAATCACCATGCCCTCGCCGACCAGTGGGTTCTTCTCGACAACCTCTACTGCGACGGCGAAGTCAGCGTCGATGGCCACTCCTGGTCGAACTCCGCCATTGCCACCGACTACAACGAAAAAATGTGGCCCGCCAACTACGGCGGCCACAGCATCAAGACCACCTCGAATGCTTACGTCCCCGCTGGCGGTCACCTCTGGGACCTCGCCGCCCGTCAGGGACTCACCTATCGCAGCTACGGCGAGTACGCCAGCCGCTCCAGCGACGGCACCACCATGGCCGCCGCTCCTGGTGTCGGTGGGCTTCTCGGCCACGTCTCTCCAAAGTTCAAGCTTCCCGGCATGCGCGACACCGACAACGTCCGCGTCTTCTTCGAAGAACTCGACGCTTACGAGCGAAACTTCAAGTCCACCAACCCGGCTGACCGTCTACCCAATCTCGTCATCATGAGCCTCCCCGAGAACCACACCCAGGGCACCCGCCCCGGTGCCTTCACCCCCAGCGCCATGGTCGCCAACGCCGACCACGCCGTCGGTCAACTCGTTGAACGCATCACCAAGAGCCCTTACTGGCCCGAGACCGCCATCTTCTTCATTGAGGACGATGCCCAGAACGGCCCCGACCACGTCGATGCCCGCCGCACCGTCGGCCTCATCGTCAGCCCCTACACCAAGCGCGGCTTCGTCGACTCCACCCTCTACACCACCTCCGCCATGCTCCGCACCATCGAACTGCTGCTCGGCCTGCCGCCCATGACCCAATACGATGCCGCCGCGCTTCCCATGTACAACTCCTTCGGCACCCAGCCCGATCTCCGTCCCTACACCGCCATCGCCCCCAAAATCGACGTCAACGCCCGCAACGCCGCCAACGCCTGGGGCGCTCAGGCCTCCCTCGAAATGAACCTCGACGAAGTCGACCAGGCGCCCATGTTCGCCCTCAATGAGATCCTCTGGAAGAGCGTCCGTGGGGCCAACTCCCCCATGCCCCTGCCCGTTCACCGGTACTGGTTCCAGCACCGCTGATTCGCGGCCAAGCTTGTTACGTTTTGCCTGAATCTGCCATAATCGCGGCAGTGCTGTGGGAAAGAAGCGAATCTAGCGGAGAATCGGTGTACGCCTTCAAGGCCAGTTCTTTCAGCAGCCATTCTCTCCTCGTCAATGCCTTGCCCGCGCAAGGCCAAGGCCGCCGGGTGCTAGACATCGGTTGTGCCGGCGGCTATCTCGCCGCCATCCTCGCCGATCGCGGCTACCAGGTCACCGGCCTGGAGCGGCCCGGCGGCGCTGGCCTCGCTTTCCCTCGCAATGTCCGCCTCATCGAAGCCGACCTCGAACTGGGCTTGCCCCGGCTCGAAGAGTCATTTCACTTCGTCATCTGCGCCGACATCCTGGAACATCTCCGTGACCCCGCCAAGCTTCTCCGCGAAGCCTGGGCCGTCCTTGAACCCGATGGCTGCCTCGTCGCTTCGCTGCCCAATTCCGGCCATCTTTACTTCCGCCTCAACGTTCTCCTTGGCCGCTTTCCCCAGGACGACAAAGGCCTTTTCGATCGCACCCACATCCGTTTCTTTATGTGGTCCGGCTGGGTCCAGCTCCTTCGATCCGGTGGCTTTTGTGTCGAAACTGTCACCTCCACCGGAACGCCCGTCGGCCTCGCGCTCCCTAAGCTCGAAGGCACTTGGCTGATCAATTTTCTCGAAAGTGTTTCCTTTACTTTGGCCCGTATGTGGAAGACTTTATTTGCTTACCAATTTGTAGTCGTTGCTCGCCCGGAGGCGCTCTCTTGAGTCTGTCCAAACCTAAAGTAGAGGTTGTCATGCCGGCCTACAACCATGCCGAGTTCATCGTGGAGGCGATCGAAAGCGTGCTCGCCCAGGATTTTGGCGAT
>JALHNI010000017.1 GCA_022843605.1 Bryobacter sp. | reverse complement strand
AGGCCCGAGATGGCGTCCTGCTGAGTTCCGGTCAAGCCCTCCTCACCAACATCGTTTCGCTGGTCGTTACCGGTGCTATCACGCTCTTCGCCCTATTCTTTCTTCTTCGCGACGGCCATCGGCTCAAACGGAGCCTGGAGCGCCTCATGCCTCTTGAACCCGGGGTTGCCAGTCATCTCCTGGGCGACATCGGACAAAGTGTCGTCGCGAATTTCTATGGCATTGGCGCCGTGGCGATGGCGCAAGGCATTCTCACCGGCCTCATCTTCCTGATCCTCGGCCTTCCGTCCCCCGTTCTCTGGGGTTCGGCTGCCGCCCTTTTCTCGATGATTCCCATCTTCGGCCCCGCCGTCATCTGGGTGCCCGCCGCTCTTGTTCTGGGCATCAATGGCTTCTGGGGTAAGGCCGCCATCCTCGCCGCCTTCGGCGCCGGCGCCATCGGCCTCGCCGACAACCTCATCCGCCCCTACATCATCAGCGGGCGCGTGAACCTTCACCCGCTTCTGGTCTTCGTCGCCCTACTTGGTGGCGCCCAGGTCTTCGGCTTCCTCGGCCTCTTCATCGGCCCCGCCGTCCTCACTCTCGCCATGGCCGTCTTCAAGCTCCTCCGGCAATCCGGGACAAGCCCAGAATAATCTAATCCAATTATTCGAAATTACGAATTATTTACCTAAAGCCGTCTTGCCAAAGCGCCGATCTCCTTGCAAACGCCAAGATCGGTTCTCGGAGGTAAGTTGTTCGTGAAAAAGATAGATACGACGGTAAAGGGTCTGGTTCAGATGATCAAGGATGGGGAGCTCCGGCTGCCGGAGATGCAGCGTCGCTATGTCTGGACCGCTTCTCGGGTCCGTGACTTACTGGACTCACTCTATCGGGGGTACCCGTCGGGAATGATTCTAGTTTGGGAGACGGATCGCGAAATGCCCAGCCGCAACCTATCTATCGCCCAGGGTGAAAGCCCATTTAAAGGGCACAAGTTACTTCTTGATGGCCAGCAGCGACTAACCTCACTGACAGCGATCCTTTGCGGAGAGCCCATTGTCGCACGCGGTCGAAAACGTCCAATCGAGGTACTTTTCAACCTCGATCATCCTGACGGTCCGCCCAGCGATGTCGCAGATATCGATGAAGATAATGTTGACAGTGACGACACTGACGGCGCGAATGGCGATGCTACGGAGCGGCTTACGGTCAACGAACAGCTTAAGCAACGCACTTTTGTCGTAGCGAACCGCGTTCTCCTCGAGGATCCCACCTGGGTAAGCGTCTCCGACGTCTTCGGCCAGAAAAAGACTGACGGCGAGCTCTTGATGCGCTTGATTAAGGACCTCGCAGACCCGCGATTCAACAAGTTCTCGCAGCGGCTTCAGGCTCTTCGCAAGATTGCTGACTATCAATATGTCATGAATGTTCTCGACAAAGAACTTTCCTATGAGGAGGTCGCGAACATCTTTGTCCGGGTGAACTCCTTGGGCGTCAAATTGCGTGGGTCCGATTTGGCTTTGGCGCAGATCACGTCGCGTTGGCCGGAGTCCCTGGCTCTTTTCGAGTCCTTTCAGGACGAATGCGAGGCGAGCGGGTTCGCAATTGACTTGGGCCTCTTGGCGCGGGCTTTAGTTGTATTTACCGCGGGACAGAGCCGATTTCGAGTAGTCTCAAAGCTTTCTGCGGATCAACTAAAGGCAGGTTGGGAGGATACGAAGAAAGCCCTCCGTTTCTCGATCGGGTTCCTCCGCAACAACGCCGGGATAGAGGTTCCTGAGCTACTCTCCTCTACCCTGTTTGTCATTACCGTTGGTGCCTTCGCGCGTAGTCGTAAATATAGCCTGAGCGCCGAGGAACAGGCCGGCCTGAAGCGCTGGCTCTATGCCGCATGTGGACGCGGCCACTATAGCGGATCCTCTGAAACCAAACTCGACGCTGACTTGAATACGATCAATCGTGGTGGCGGCACTGAACAACTCCTTGACACCCTGAGACAGCGTTTCGGTCGCGTGGAGGTCTCCGCCGCGGATCTTGCGGGCCGGGGCCAACAAAGTTCTTGGTTCGGCATCGTATACCTCGCACTCAAGGCCAAGGGTGCCTTTGACTGGAAGACCGGACTGACGCTCAGTTGTCAACACCCGGGTAAAGCGCCGGGCATTGACTACCGGCACATCTTCCCAAAAGCTGTCTTGACGAAAGCCGCCTTCAGCAAAGCTGAGATTCACGAACTGGCTAACCTGGCTTTTTGCAATGTGCCCGACCGTCGAGAGGCTAACAAGAAGCCCGAGAAATATCTGCCTGCCGTGCTCGCCGCTCAAGGTGAAGCGGCTCTCAAAACGCAATGCATTCCCACAGATCCCACCTTCTGGAAAACAGAGGAATTCCGTACCTTCCTGGCACTGCGTCGCGAGGCCTTAGCCGATGCGGTTAATGGTTTATTGGTGCCCGTCATCGATGAAACTCCGGTTCCGGTAGAAAGCCTGATTGGCCGCGGTGAAAGTGAACGTCTGGAGTTCAAATCGTCTGCGCGGTGGGATGCCCGCGAGAAGAGACCCAACAAGGTACTCGAAGGAGTCGTCGCCAAGACCGTGGCGGGCTTCCTCAATGCCAAAGGTGGCTCGTTGCTGATTGGAGTTGATGACGAAGGTCAGGTGCTCGGTATTGAACCCGACTGTCGGACCTTTTCAAAGCGTAAGGACTCCGACGGGTTCCAGCAGTTCCTCCTCAATCTCCTACTCCAGACTCTCGATCCGGGGAAGGAGGCTTGCTCTTCCAATGTCTCAATCGAGTTCGCCAAAGTAGAAGACAAAGAGGTTTGCAAAGTTGATGTTCGCCCGAGTCGCAAGCCTGTTTACGTCGTTGAGGGCAACCAAAAACTCTTCTATGTGCGCACTGGAAACACCACTCGGGACTTCAACATGAAAGAAACCGTCGAATACATCAAGGGGCGCTGGGCGGATTGAGCGCTTTACGATCACTCCGCCCGCAACGTCGTCATCGGGTCGATCGTCGTCGCCCGCCGCGCCGGCAGATACGCCGCCGGCAACGCCGCCAACAGCAACGTCAGCGCCACCGCCACGTAAGTCAGCGGATCCATCGGGCTCACCTCGAACAACAGCGACCCCAATGCCCGGCTCAATGCCAAAGCCGCGCCCAAACCGCACCCTACGCCGATCGACGCCATCGTCAGTCCGTATCGCAGAAACAAGCCCTGCACCGACGACGTCGGCGACCCTAGCGCCAGACGGATCCCGATCTCGCGCGACCGTTGCGACACCGAGTACGAGATCACCCCGTAAATCCCAATAATCCCCAGGCACAACGCCAGCCCCGCCGCGATCGACAGCAACACCAGCGCAAACGACGTCCGCGCCATCGACCGCGAGTAAATCTCCTGCATGCTCCTCACATTGGCAATGGGTGCCGAGCCATCAATGCTCCACACCGCCTGCCGCACCTCCGCCATGAAACTCGCCGTCATCGCCCGCGGACTCCGCACAACAAACGCAAGCGACCCCTGGCTTTGCAACTTGTTGCCCCAGAAGTCGCGCATCAGAATCGGCCAGTACACCGTCGTCGACACCGGCGCCGTTACGCCCTCGTCGCGCTCCCCGGCCGTCACCCCCACCACCTCCCGCCAAACACCGCTCGGCGTCTCCCTCACCCGCTTGCCGATCGCCGCTTGCGGTGATCCCCAAAACGTCTTCGCCAGCGGCTCCGACAGAATCGCCACCGGCCGCATCGCGTGCGTCTCTTCCCACGTAAACTCGCGGCCGGCCAGCAACCGCACGCCCATCGTCGAGAAGTACCCCGGCCCCACATTGCGCTGCCGCCGCATCGGCGGCAGTTTGCCTTCCTGATACACCAGCCCCTCGGCGTACAGCGGATCGTTGCTGTTGTTGTTCGTCATCGGCACGCCCTGGCCCAACCCGATTGACGTAACGCCCGGAATCGCCGCCAGCCGCTCCGCCATCGCCTGCTGCTTGCGTGTCGCTTCCGGGCCCGGCCCCAGCACCGTCACCCGAAACGTAAGCAAATCCTCGGGCTTCGTGAACCCCGGATCCACCCGCGTCAACGCCACCATCGTCCGGATCATCAGCCCCGCCGACACCAGCAGCACCATCGCCAGCCCCACCTGCGCCACCACCAGCGTGTTCCGCGCCCGATGCCGCTCCCGCCCCGCGCTCATCGTGCGGCCGCCGCCGCGTAAGCCCTCTTCCTTCCCCGCATGTTTCAGCACCGGGATCAGCCCAAACAACACCCCGCAAACCACCGAAAGCACCAGGCTGAACGCTACCACCAACGGATCCAACTGAATCTCCTCGAGCCGCGGCAGAAACGGCGGAGCCAGATACTTCAGCAGCCGCAGCGCGCCGTAGGCGAACCCCAATCCGATCAGCCCGCCAGCCAAACCCAGCGCCCCGCTTTCCGCCAGCAGTTCCTTCGCAATCTGACCCCGGCTGGCCCCCAAGGCCTTTCGTACCGCCAACTCCGACTGCCGTCCCTCCGCCCGCACCAGCAGCAGATTCGCCACATTCGCGCCCGCGATCAACAGCACCATCGCAATCGTCGCCGTCAGCACCCACAGCGTCTTGCCGATATCGCCCACCAGATCATCCTTCAACGGACGCAGATTCGGCCCGATCCGCGCGTTCACCAGCATCTCTTTGCTGATCCCCGGCGGCAGCGGAAACTTGCGCTCCATCATCGGGATCATCCGCGCCACATCGGCCGATGCCTGCGCCATCGTCACCCCCGGTTTCAGCCGCGCAAAGGATTGCGACCCGAAGCTGCCCACAAACAGCTTGGCCCGCTCAAACTGCGCCGGCACGACGATGTTGCCGTCCCAGTACATAAAGCGGAAGTCCTTCGGCAGCACGCCAATCACCTCGTGCGCTTTGCCGTCCACCAGGATCCGCTGGCCGATCACCGCGGGGTTCGCTCCGAACTTCCGCCGCCAGTACCCATCGGTCAGCATCACCGTTTCGGGAGCGCCAAACTGGTCATCCCCCTTGCGGAAGCTCCGGCCCAACGCCGGCGTCACCCGCAGCAGCGGGAAAAAGGCGTCAGTCACCGACAGAGCGCCCACCCGCTCCGGTTCGCCGCTTCCGGTGATGTTCGCGGTCTCCGTCCGCCACAGCGCAATGTCCTCAAACGTCCGGTTCTCTTCGCGATACGTGAAGTACCCGCTGGGCGAGGCATTCAGTTCCGCAATCCCCAACCCCGGTGCGGTCTGCCAGACCGCAATCAGCCGTTCCGGCTCCAGGAAGGGCAGCGGCTTCAGCAGTACGCCATTCAGCACTGCGAAGATCGCCGTGTTGGCCCCGATCCCAATGGCCAGCGTCAGCACCGTCACCGCCGTAAATCCAGGTGAGCGCCCCAGGCGTCGCAATAATTGCCGCATGGAGTTAGATACGCTCGATAGGCCCAAGCGTTCGCTTGAATTTTCGAGACTGGCGATTTTTCTCTAAACTACTGAACCGCAAAGGCCTGCTCGTTCCGCGCCCCGCCCGCCCCGCGCCCAGAAATTTGGATGCCTGCGCTATCCTCAAATTGCAGGCTATCGAACCCGCACAAAACAAAAAGAAATCCTGAAAATTGGGTTCGTTTCGTAATGCCGGTTACTTGGCTGCGATCGCCTTCAGCCGGTTCTCCAACCGGTTCGGCTCATGGCAACTCTGGCAAACTAACTGCGACTTCGCTGCCGACGCCGGCTCGGCCAGCCACTTCGTGGCCGTTTGCGCATAGGGCGTATTCGGCAGTCTCGCCACGATCTCGTTCAGATACTTCGTCGCTTCTTCCTGCATTCCTAGCCGCATCGCCGCCTGTGCCTGACCGGCCAGTACTTCCGCTTTGAAGTGCAGCGGCATCTTGTCCAACATCGCATCCTCCTGCCGGCGGATCAGCGCAAAAAGGTCGCGGCCGTCTTTGTTGAGTGCTTGGCGTTTGTCTTCGGGGAAGCGATCAGCGAAGAGCACCTGCGTCGCGGCCAGCACGCGAACCGCGGTTCCGTTTTTCTTGGCCAGCGAGCGCTGCGCTTCCCGCATCGCGGTGGCGAAGAGTTCCGCGCCTTCCTCCGCGCGGCCGGCCTGGTAGGCGCGCGAGGCCAGGTACAACTGGCCACTGGCCAACCAACTGCGCGCCCCATCGTTGTTCGCGTCGGCGGTCAGGAGTTCCTTAGCCTTCGCTTCGGCTCGCGCGAAACTGGCCATGTCGTTGCCCAGGTATGCGCCAAAGTAGTCCTCGCGCAACCATTGGCTGACGGTGATTCCCTTCGGAGGCAACTCCGCCTGCAGTGAAGAAAGTAACAATCCGGCCACCAGAAATCGCATGACGCATATGATAGCGAATATGAATCGACGCAGCCTGCTGTCGCTCCCCCTCGCCCCCTTCGCCCTTGCCGCCCAACAGCGCAAGACGCTCAAGATCGTGGGCCTCGAAACTGACCTGGTCATCAACCCACCCCGCCGGCCCAACTATGACGCCTTGCAGCAACTCGGCATCCACTCCGGCACCGTCACTCTCCGTCTCAAAACCGACGCCGGCATCACCGGCTACGCCACCTCCAGCTTTGGCGCTATCCAAGGCGGACCCCGCGTGCTGCGCGCGATTCTCGAAGAGGAAGTCAAACCCCTGATCCTCAATCAGGACCCCGCCTTCCCCAAGAAGATCCGCGCCGACCTCCACCGCGGCCTCCAATACCAGGGCCTCACCGGCGTCACCCAGTTCGCCATCGCCGCCACCGACATCGCCGTCTGGGACATCGTCGGCAAGCACGCCAATCTCCCCGTCTGGCGCATGCTCGGCGCCTACCGCGACCGCATGCCCGTCTACTCAATGTGCGGCTGGTATTACGACAACGATGACGACTTGAGCCAATACAAAAAGGAAATCGAGAACGCCCTCGGCCACGGCTATCAGGCCATCAAGATCAAGGTGGGCCGCCACTCACTCGCCGATGACGAAGGCCGCATCAAGGTGGCTCAAGACCTGGCCGGTAAGCGCCGCATCATGCTCGACGCCAACCAGGTCTTCGACCGCAACGAAGCCCTCCGCCGTGGCCGCGTCTACCAGCAGATGGGCATCTTCTGGTACGAAGAGCCGCTCCCGCCCCACGACATGCAAGGCTACGCCGAACTCGCCGCCGCCCTCGACATCCGTCTTGCCACCGGCGAAAACCTGTACACCAAATACCAGTTCAATGACCTCATTCAACGCCGTGGCGCCGACATCGTCCAGCCCGACAATCGCCGCGCCGGCGGCGTTACCGAATGGCTCGAAATCGCCGCTATCGCCGACGCGGCCGGAATGTCGCTTGCCAGCCACGGCGGCGGCAGCGCCAATATGAATATGCTTTGCGCCATCCCCAACGCCATTTACATGGAAACTGGAGGGCCGCAGAAACGCATGGTCAACGGCGAAGTTCTCGCCCCCGAAGCTCCCGGCATGTCCACCGGACCTATTGAGGCGGCGTAGACAACGACTGAATGAAGCTATCCGCTTCCTTGATGGAGCCTTCGATATCGGTCACCAGCAGGCTCACATCGTTATCCAGCTTCGCCGCCGAAGCCTTCAGCGAGCCGATCGCCTTGGCGTTCAGATTGTGCTTCAGATACAGCACCTGGTCGTTGAAGGCCTGCAGCACCGGGGTCATCTTGCGCTCCGTCTGTTTCATGCGCAAAATGTACTGCTGATGCCGCGTGCGCGTCGAACGCAGTAACTGCTGGCTCCGCGTCCGCAATGTCGCATCCTTCATCGTGCTCAACTCCGCCGTCCATTCCTTGAACAGGTCGTTGGCCACTTTGTCGATACTCTTGATCCGGTCCGATAGGTCGTCGGCCCGCTTCTCGGCCTCTTCGAATTCGCCGTTGAGCTTCTTGTAAGTCTTCTCGAGGTCCCCACCGTCGAAGCCGGTCACCGACTGAAAGGCTTCCAGCGTCGTCTTGAACTGCTCCTTGGCCTCTTCCTGATCCTTCTTGCCGTCCACGATGCGCTGGACGAGAATGTCGCGCTTCTCCTTGCCGATCTTCTCCATCGCATCGTAGTAGAGGGAGGTGCAGCCGGTAAGCGCGAAGGAGAGGAAGAGAACGGAACGCATCTGCTTCCACCGTACAATACCTTATGCCTCAGCGCCTGCTTTCGCTCGATGTCTTCCGCGGACTCATCATCGCCTTCATGGTGATCGTGAACACGGCTGGCACCGGCGACGCGGTTTACCCGCCCTTGCAGCATGCCGATTGGCACGGCTGGACTCCCACCGACGCCGTCTTCCCCTCCTTCGTCTGGATCGTCGGCGTGGCCATCTCGCTCTCCCTGGGCCGCAAACTCGAAGCCGGCGCCGACCGCGGCAAGCTCTTCGCCATCGCGGCCAAACGCGCCGCCATCCTCTTCGCCCTCGGCCTGCTGGTTTACGCCTACCCGAAGTTCGACTTCGACACCTTCCGCGTCCTCGGCGTTCTGCAACGCATCGCGATCTGCTACCTGGTCACCGTCGGCATCTTCCTGCTGACTGGCCTCCGCGGCCAGATTGCCGCCGCCGCCGCTTGCCTGCTCGGCTACGCTCTGATCATGTTTTACGCGCCCGTGCCCGGCCACGGCTCGGGCCACCTCGATGTCGAGCGCAACTTCGCCCATTACATCGATCGCATCGTCCTCGGCGTGCATAATTACGCCGACACCAAGACCTGGGATCCCGAAGGTGTCGTCAGCACGCTCCCCGCCATCGGCACTTGCTTACTCGGTTTGCTGGGCGGCCACTTACTCGCCTGGCGCCGCGACCTCGCCGTCCGCACCACCTGGATGCTGATCCTGGGCAATGTCCTCATCGCTGCCGGCTTCATCTGGCATGCCTGGTTCCCGATCAACAAGCACCTCTGGACCAGCTCCTTCGTGTTACTCATGGCCGGCCTCGACTTTGTCCTGTTCGGCGCCATCCTCTGGCTCATCGACGGCGCCGGTTACCGCCGGGGCCTGGCGCCCCTCGTCATCCTCGGCAAGAACGCCATCGCCGTCTATATGGCTTCCGAACTCATCGACATCACCCTTCACGCCATCCCCATGGGTGCGACGTCCGCACGCGTCTGGCTCTACGAAACCCTCTTCGCCCCCCTCGCCTCACCCATGAACGCCTCCCTCCTCTACGCCCTCAGCTACATGCTGCTGATGCTCGCCATCGCCTACGGCCTCCATCGCAAGGGCTGGTTCCTGCGCGCTTGAACCCAAAGCGAGGCTGCTGAAGAAGAGAAGGTCCCGATTGTCGAATTTGTCGACGATTCTTCGTCACGAAGAAAAAAATGTGAGAACTTTCTCTGCGCCAACCCACTATTCAGTAGAACTTCGTGTGCACGCTCTGATTCTTACTCTCTGGCTCGCCCAAACCAGTCCCCTCGACTCGGCGTACGCCGAACTGCGCGCCAAACGCTATGACGCCGCCATCCTCCTCTTTAAAAAAGGCCTGGCTGAAAATCCCGCCGCCGTCGCCCCCCGCAAAGACCTCGCCTACACCCTGCTCAAGACCGGCGACCCCGACGGTGCTCGCGAACAGTTCCGCCTCGCCTTGGAGCACGCACCCCAGGATCATCACCTCGCCCTCGAATACGCCTTCCTCTCTTTTGAGGCCAAAGAGCGTCGCATCGCCCGTCTGATCTTCGACCGCATTCGCCGCGAAGGCTCCCCGGAAACCCGCGCCACCGCGCAAACCGCCTTCGACAACATCGACCGCGAACTCGCCGCAGGCCTTGAGCGTTGGCAGCAAGCTGCCCTTCAATCTCCGGGCAAATTCAGCATTCATCAGGAAATTGGCCATCTCGCCGAAGAGCGCGACCTCCTCCGCCTCGCAGCCGAACACTACGCCGCCGCCTGGAAACTGCGCCCCGACATGCGCGAATTCCTCCTCGACCTCGGCCGCGTCTATACCCTCGCCGGCGAAGCCGAACCCGCCTTCGCCGCCCTCCTCGCCGCCAGTCACGCCACCGAACCCCGCATTGCCGAACGTGCCCGCACCCTCCTGCCCTCTCGCTATCCCTACCTCTACGAGTTCGAAGCCGCCCTCACCCTCGATGCCGCCAACGTCAGTCTCCGTCGTGAACTCGGCTTCCTCCTCCTCGCCATGAACCAGCCGGACCAGGCCGAAAAGGTCTTTGTCCGTGTCACGGAACTTGCCGGCAACGACTGGCCCTCCCTGGCTCAACTCGGCTTTCTGCGCCTCAAGCGCGGCGATGTCGAAGGCGCCAAAGTATTACTCGATCGCGTGCTCGCCCAAAGCCCCGACGTCGAACTCAAGGCCCGCGTCCTCGAAGCGCTCGGCGCGAACCAGTCCCCCGCCCGCGCCGCCGGCGATCAGAGCTACTCCAAGGGCTACCTCAACGAGGCGCTGCGCCTCTATCGCCTCGCCCAGGAGCGCGACCCCGATGACCCCAGCCTGCTGCTCAAACTCGGCTGGACCCTCAACATGCTAAAGCGCGACGCCGAAGCCATCAACTGGTTCGACCGTGCTCGCCACGCCACTGACCCCAAAATCGCCGCCGAAGCCGAGCAGGCCTATCGTAATCTTCGGCCTCAGTTCGCCCCCGTCCGCCTCACCCTCTGGAGCCTCCCCATGTACTCCACCCGCTGGCGCGCCGGCTTCTCCTATAGCCAAGTCAAAAGCGAATTCCGCCTCGGTACCCTGCCTATCAAGCCCTATCTCTCCCTCCGCTTCGTCGGCGACACCGGCACCCTCCTGCGGCAGGCCTCCGTCGTCAACGGCGCCCTCTCTGAGCGCGCCGTCATTCCTGCGTTCGGCGTCAATGGCCGCCTCGGTCCCGTCACCCTCTGGGGCGAAGCCGGCCTCACGGTGCCCTTTGCCGCAGGCCCCCGCCGTGCCGATTACCGGGCCGGTGCCTCGTACGCCAAATCCTTCGGCCAATCGATGCCCTCGCACGGATGGTTTGCCACCACCACCGCCGACGCTGTCTTCGTTAGCCGCTTCGACCGCAACACCCTGCTCTACTCCCAGAACCGCTTTGGCTACTCCTTCGGCCGCGCCCAACTCGGCTGGAACTCGAACCTGACCCTCGACGCCCGCCGCTTCTGGTGGGGCAACTTCGTCGAAGCCGGTCCGGGGATCAAGTTACAAGTTGCACCCAAGCTCGTCCTCTCCGTAGACGCCCTGCGCGGTCGTCACCTGGTCATCCAGGACCTTCCGATGGCCCCCATTTACTACGATCTGCGAGTCTCTCTCTGGTATGCCGCGACTTATTAACTTACTCTGGGTCCTCAGCCTGCCCGCCTTGGCGAATACTTACCGGCTGGATCCGGCTGACACCCCAGGCTTTCGCGAATTATTCCTCAGCCTTGGCTTCCACGAGGTACAAATCTCGCCAGTCATCGCCGTGCAGAACGCCAGGTCCGCCGCCGCCCTGCAGATTCTGCAAGGTGCCGCGCCCGGCGTCACCGCCGGCGAGAAACGAGTGAAAGTGCGCTCCGCCGTGGATGCTCTCCGCCCATCGCTTGAGATCGTCTGGCAGCACGAGGAAACCTTGCCGGTCTACAGCCTGCCCCCCAATGCCAAGGTCCACACCTGGGAGCGCTGGACCCAGGCTCCCCTGGTCGCCAGTTGGAAACAGGATCGCCAAACCTTCCTGTGGATCGCAACGTCGCTGGGCGAACACGGCTATGAGAAGTTCCCCTACCTCGCCCAAGCCATGGTGGAATTGGGCTTTGCGCCACCCTATCGCGGCCGCGACTTATGGGCCTTCTTCGACTCCGGCTACCGTGCCCGCGTCGATTTCGACTACCTGGCCGCCCAATGGCGCCGCGCCGGCATCGCCGCTCTCCATGTCGCCTCCTGGCACTACTTCGAGGCCGACGCCGAGAAAAGCAAGGAACTGGAACAGCTCATTCAGGCCTGCCATCGCCAACGAATTCTCGTCTACGCCTGGATCGAGTTGCCCCACGTCAGCGAACGCTTCTGGCAGCAGCATCCCGAGTGGCGCGAGAAAACCGGCAATGGCCAGGACGCGCAACTCGACTGGCGTAAGTTAGTCAACTTACACGACCCCAACTGCGCCACCGCCGTCGCCGCGGGACTCAACCAGATGCTCACCCGTTTTGACTGGGACGGGGCCAATCTGGCCGAACTCTACTTTGAGTCGCTCGAAGGCGTCGCCAATCCAGCTCGCTTCACCCCGATGAATGCCACGGTGCGCAAGGAGTACGCCTCTCTCAAGGGTCACGACCCGGTGACCATCTTCACGAATCCTGAGCGCGTCCAAGCCTTTCTCGATTACCGCGCCGCCCTCGCCACGAAGTTACAAACCGAATGGCTGGAGCGTCTGGCCGCCATCCGTAAGTTGAAGCCCGCGGGCTTCGACCTCACCTGGACCCACATTGACGACCGTTTCGACACGCGCATGCGCGACTTACTCGGTGCCGACAGCAGCCGCGCCCTTCCCCTCGCCAAGCACTATGCCGCCACTTTCCTCATCGAGGATCCCGCTACGGTGTGGAACTTGGGCCCGCGTCGCTATGTCGAGATCGCCAAACGTTACCCGCGTGACGCCCGCCTCGCCATCGACCTCAACATCGTCGAACGCTACCAGGACGTCTACCCCACCAAGCAACAAACCGGCGCCGAGTTATTCGGCCTGATCCACCACGCCGCTCAATCCTTCCCACGAGTGGCTCTGTACTTTGAGAAGTCCATCCTCCCCCCGGACTATCCGCTTCTTTCGAGCGCCGCCGCTATCAAGCCCAAGCGTCTCGGCGTGAATCACTACGAAGCCTCCCGGCCCTTCGGCCTCGCTCATCCCGGCGCGCTCACCGTTAACGGTGAACCCTGGCCGGTCACCGACGGCGAGATCGCCTGGCTTCCCGCCGGCAAGTATGCCATCGCCCCCGCCACGCGCCAACCCGACTTACGCATCCTCGACCTTAATGCCGAACTTATCCTCGCCGTCGCCCGCCGCGATGGCGTCGAGTTCGAGTACCGCTCCACCGCCAGAGCCCTCGCCCAATTCAGCGCCCCGATCGCCTGGCTTGAGATCGACGGCAAGCGCGTAACGCCCGAATGGATCGACCAACCCACCCAGGTAATCTCGCTCCCCGCTGGCCAACACCGCATCCGCGCAATCATGCAGAATGGAGGTGGACGTTCGTGACATGGAACCAGAAACCACCCAACATCTCGTTCAAGCACCGGGCATCATGGTCAACGTAGCCTTTACCTCGTATCCCGACGGAACGACTGTGGCCGAGTGTACCGACATCCCGGGTTGCATCTCTCAGGGCGAGACCATGGCCGAAGCCAAGTTCAACATCGCCGACGCCATTGCCGCTTGCCTTTCCGTGATTCTTGAAGACGCACTCCACTCCCGCCAGCCTCAGCGTTTGGAGCAAGGCAAAACCATCATGGAGCAGTTTCACATCTCGCCGCCGCAAGTGCTCGACTGCGCCTAACTCCGCAGGGCCCTTTCCGATCTTCCCCTCGATAGCGGCCGCAGGCATGCGAGAGTCTTTATCGCGCTGGGTTGGGTGCTGAGCCGTGATGGAGAACATATCGTCCTGGCGAAGGCCGGAGTCGGGCTTATCTCGATTCCGAATCACCGGGAAGTGAAGCGCCCGACGCTGAGCCGGATTATTCAGCGCGCCGGCATCACGGATGAAGCGTACTGCAAAGCCTACGACGAGCTCTAACGCAAAAAGACCCCGCCTTGCGGCGGGGTCTTCTGCTCTGTCTACGGTCCGGAAACTAACTACAGCCGCTTGTGCCGCCGCAGTTCTCGCACTTGAAGCAAGACCCATTGCGCGTCATCAACGAACCACACACCTGGCACACCGGCGAATCGGCGATCGCCGTCACCGGAGCAAAGTCCAGCTTCTGCTGGGGCTCGGGCTCGGTCGGCTTCAGCATCAGGCCGTCGCCGGCCTCACTCACTGAATACTCCGGTCCCAGGAACTTCGCGCCCATCCAGCGGAAGATGTAGTCCATGATCGACTTCGCGTACTGCACCTGCGGGTTATTCGTCCAACCCGAAGGCTCGAAGCGCACGTGGCTAAACTTATCCACGTAGAACTTCAGCGGTACGCCATACTGCAACCCATAAGAAACAGCCGTGGCGAAGCTATCCATAATGCCCGAGATCGTCGAGCCTTCCTTCGCCATCGAGATGAAGATCTCGCCCGGCTGGCCATCGTCATACAGGCCCACCGTGATGTAGCCTTCATGACCGGCAATCGAGAACTTATGCGTAATCGACGCGCGCTCGTCAGCCAGCTTCCGGCGGATCGGCTTATAAACAATCCGCTCTTCCACCTTCGCCGGCACCAGCGCCGCCGCTGCCGCGGCCACCTGCGCGTTCGACTTCTTCTCGCCCTTCGAGGAGCCCGAAGAAAGCGGCTGCGCCAGTTTCGAGTTATCGCGATAGATGGCGACGGCTTTCAAGCCCAGGCGCCAGCTTTCGAGGTAGGCGTTCATGATCTCGTCGACCGTGCACTCTTCCGGCATGTTGATCGTCTTCGAGATCGCGCCGGAGATAAACGGTTGCACTGCAGCCATCATCTTCACGTGGCCCATGTGGTGGATGAAGCGCTTGCCGTTCGCCGGACGGAACGACGTATCGAAGATCGCCAGGTGCTCGTCCTTCACGTGCGCCGCGCCTTCGATGGTGCCCGTGGAATCGATGTGGTTCACGATCGCATCGGCTTGCGCCTGCCGGTAACCCAGCTTCAGCAAAGCCTGCGGCACCGTCTGGTTGACGATCTTGATCACGCCGCCGCCCACCAGCTTCTTGTACTTCACCAGCGACAGATCCGGTTCAATGCCCGTCGTGTCGCAATCCATCATGAAGCCAATGGTGCCCGTGGGGGCGATCACTGTGGTCTGCGCGTTCCGGTAACCGGCCGAGCGGCCCAGTTCGTAGGCGTTCGTCCAGCATTCCCAAGCGCCCTTGTAAAGTTCGGGCGAGATGTTGGCCGGGTTGATCCGCTTGCAGGCATCGCGGTGCATGCGGATTACGTCAAGGAACGGCTCTTCGTTCACTGCGTAACCGGCGCAGGGGCCAACGGCATCGGCGATGCGCGCCGACGTCAGATAGCTTTGGCCGCACATGACGGCGGTGATGGAACCAGCAAGGTCGCGGCCATGATCGGAATCATAGGGAACGCTCATCGCCATCAGCATGGCGCCGAGGTTGGCATAACCGAGGCCAAGCGGCCGGAACTCGTGCGAATTCTGCGCAATGCGATCCGTCGGATAGCAGGCGTTGTCCACCAGGATTTCCTGGGCGACGATCATCGTATCGACGGCATGGCGGAAGGCTTCCACGTCGAACTCGGCGTTCGGCGAGAGGAACTTCATCAGGTTCAGCGAGGACAGGTTGCAGGCCGAATCGTCCAGGAACATGTACTCGGAGCACGGATTCGAGGCATTGATGCGCGCCGTGTTCTTCGACGTGTGCCAGGTATTGATCGTGGTGTCGAACTGCATGCCGGGGTCGCCGCAACGCCAGGTGGCGTCAGCGATCTCGCGCAGAAGGTCGCGCGCCTTGAAACGCTTGACGGGCGTGCCGGAGCCGACGGCCTTGGTCCAGAAGTCGCTACCGTTCTCGCAAGCCTGCATGAACTCGTCGTTCGCGCGGACCGAGTTATTGGCGTTCTGGAAGAAGACCGAAGAGTACGCTTCGCCATCCAGCGACGCGTCGTAGCCCTGCTCGATCAGCGTGTGGGCTTTCTTCTCTTCTTTGGCCTTGCACCAGATGAAATTTTCGATGTCGGGATGCTCGGCGTTCAGGACGACCATCTTGGCCGCCCGGCGCGTCTTGCCGCCGCTCTTGATGACGCCGGCGAAAGCGTCAAAGCCCTTCATGAAGCTGAGCGGACCAGAGGCTCGGCCGCCGCCCGAGAGGATGGCGTTCTCTTCGCGCAGGCTCGACAGGTTGGAGCCCGTACCCGAACCCCACTTGAACAACATGCCCTCGGTCTTTGCCAGGTCGAGGATGCTTTCGAGCGAGTCCTTCACGGAGACAATAAAGCAAGCCGAACATTGCGGCCGCGAATCTTCCGGGTTCAGTTTGTGGATGGCCTGCGTCGTCTCATCCCAGTACCAGCCGTACCCGCGCTTCTCACCGCGCACGCCCACGTTGAACCAGACCGGCGAGTTGAAGCACGCCTTCTGGGTCAGCATGAGGTGGGCGAGTTCACTGCGGAAATTCTCCGCATCCTCGCGGGACTTGAAGTAGCGGTCGGCGATGCCCCACTCGGCGATCGTGTCGACGACGCGGTGGACCAACTGCTTCACGCTGGTTTCGCGCTCAGGCGAACCCATTTTGCCGTGGAAGTATTTGCTGGCGACGATATTCGTCGCCGTTTGGGACCAGTCTTTCGGAATCTCGACGTCGCGCTGTTCGAAGATCACCGCGCCTTTGTCATTGCCGATGGAGGCGGTGCGCCGCTCCCATTGAATCTCGTCATATGGAGTCCGACCGTTCTCAAGCCGGGCCGTGAAATAGCGGGGGAACGAAATTCCGCTGCGCTGCTCACGCAGTAGCGGCTTTTTCGGCGTATTCAACTTCGCACTGAGTGCGACGGCCAACTGTCCCATTGATTCTTCCTCGGATATTCTTATTTTTATTGTTTTGACCCATGCCTACTCCCTGGGCACAGATCGGGTGGAGCCTTACGATGATGCCCCAATATGTAGTGGTCCGTCAAGGACTTTATCTACAGATGGTACATACATTTGCGGGCATCCAGATCTCAACTGTTCACGATTCCGTAATCTTGGAAACATAAGGCTTTCCCCTCAGAAAATGGGTCCGTAAACTACGGTTCTGAGTGTAGCCCGCACATCTGTGGATAAAGCCTTGAACCCCGTGGAAAACCCCCGATTTCACAAGGAAATCCTCCCCGTTTGCGCAGGCCCGCTCCCCCCGTCGCTACCCGCAATCTGCTCTTGATTCGCAACCTATTCGAAGGATTGGTACTTAGTTGATAACGTGGCAGTTTGCGACAGTAACTCGAAGGCCAGCGGTGCAAATCGGCGGGAGTGATACTGAAGGTCCACCGTGAGGGGGCCCGCCGGGACATGCGCGGGGATGCGGAAATTTACTTCATGCCTCGGCGGCATCGGGTCCGTACAGAAGACGTCTTTGTCCGTCAGCGGCTCGCCATTCACCCAAATCTCGAGTTCCTCGGGGCGGGCGCACTCTTCCAGAAACAGCTTTACCGAACGCGACACAATCCGCCGGCCGGAAAGCAGATCTACTCCATCCGAAGCATCGAGAATGCGCGGCACCGGTGGCGGAGTCGGGACAATCCTCAGCCGCGACTGCGCCAAAGGTTGGCCATTCCAAGCGAGCTCCACCGGATTCAGACCCGTGTTCAGGCCGGCCGGCAGGATCGCGTTGAGCTGACGCAAGCCGTCCGCCTCCGGACGGCCCAGGTACGTGAGCGTTGCGCTGAGGCCGGCCACGCGCAGGTCGAGCGAGAGCAGGTCTGACAATGGGGGCAAGCCTTCAATCCACGCCGAGATCGACGAGAAGCGCCCGCTGGGTGGCGCGACTGGTTCGGACGAATCCGCGTTGGTGATTCGCCGGATGCGCACCTCGCCGACGGGCCGCCCCATGCCGGGCGACGGCTTATGCCAGGTGGTCCACATGTATTGCGTATGCAGGCCTTCAAGGGCCAGCAGTAGCAGTCCGTGACGGCGGCAGAACTCGCGAATCTCGTCCGGCTTGATGCGCACGCCGCTCCAGGTGTCGTAGACCCGGGCCTCGGGCGGCAGCCCGTTCACTTGAGCCCGTACGAGGCCATTCGGCTTCAGGACCCGTACGGCCTCGTTCAGATAGTTAAAAACGACATCCCGCGAGGGGATGTGCTGGAAGACAGCGTAGGAGTAGACGTAGTCGAAGCTGGCATCCGCAAACTGGGACAGGTCCGAGCCCGTCCCGACATGGGCATGGGCATGGGGAATCCCGGCCAACCGCTCGCGGGCCCGCGCGATCATCGCGTCGGCAACGTCGACGCCGTGAATCTCGCCGAAGTGCTTCGCCATGGGCCGCATCAGCCGGCCGGGGCCGCAGCCGATCTCGAGGGCCCGGCGAGCGCGCGGCGTCTGGGTCGGCACTCGCTTCAGTTCCCATTCGAGTCCGGCTACGACCTCGGCGCCCGTGGCATCGAACTCGCCGTCGGCCTGATCGCGCCGCCCGAAGGCAACGTAGTAATAGGCGTCCTCACCCGCGCGGGCATTCCAGTCCTCGCGCATGCGCTGCTCAACTTGGGAAAGATCGGCCACGTTCCCGATTTTAGCCTGCTAGCGCAGCCGCAGCCGCATGACGGCTTCCAGGTGGAAGGTTTGAGGGAAGAGGTCGGCCATGGTGAGGGCCGTGATCTCATAACCTCCGGCGACGAGGCCGGCCGCATCGCGGGCAAGGGTGGTGGGGTCGCAAGAGACGAGGCAGATCTCCGGCGCGCGCAGGGCCACCAGATGCTCTACCGTTTTCTTGCCCAGGCCCACGCGGGGTGGGTCCGCCAGGATGAGGTCGGGCTTCCCCTCGAACTTCTCGAGATAGAATTCGACGGCCTTCTGAACCACTTCGATGCCGGCGAACTTGTTGTGCTCGAGGTCGGCGGCGGCGCCACGGACCACTTCGACGGCTGTTACGCGAGCGCCGCGTTTGGCGAGGGGCAGGCTGAAGAGTCCGACGCCGGCGTAGAGATCGAGCGCCCAGCCGGGCTTCGCGTCGCCCAGCACCGCGTCCACCAGGGGTTGCAGCAGGAAGCGATTCACCTGGAAGAAACTCTGATAGCTGACGCGGAAGCGGTTCTCGCCAACCTGATAGGTTAGGCGGCTTTGGTCCGCGCCGGGCACCACTTCGGCCATCCAAGGGAAGAAATCCTTGGAAACGCCGCGCCGTGCGCGGAGCACGTTGAAGACTACCTGCTCTTCGTTGGAGAAGAGTTCCACCTCTTCCAGGAAGTCCGGAAAACGATGGTCGCGAATGCGTTTGTTGATCGCCGTCAGCGCCTGCTGCAGCATCGGCGAAGCGAGGGGGCAATTCTCGATCGGCACCAGCTTGCGCGAGCCGGCTTCGCGAAAGCCCATCTTGCGGCCATCGAAATGGACCTGGATGCGGTTGCGGTAGCCGTACGGCTCGGCCGACAGGGTCGCAATCTCCGCGGGCGGCGTCAGCTTGCCGATGCGCTGCAGGCTCTCGGCCAGAATGCGCTTTTTGTGCTCGACCTGCGCCGCATACTCGATGTGCTGATAGTTGCAGCCGCCACAGCGTCCGAACACCGGGCAGGGGGGCGCGACTCGCGACTCCGACGGAGCAATGATCTGGTTCAGCCGGGCGTCGATGTGGCCCGGATGCTCCTTGATGGCATGCCAGGTGACGGTCTCACCGGGGATGACGAACGGCATCATCACCACTTTGCTGGCTGTGCGGGCCAGGCCCTGTCCACCGTAAACCAACTTCTCGATCACGGTGTCGGCGGGCTGCTCAATCTGGGGCTCAGGCGGTTGGGGATCAGCCGGGACTGAACCGGCGGTGTGGTTTGTTTCTTGGGATTCCATCAGGCTACGATAGGATTCTCCCACTTTCATGACGAAGGCACGTGTATTTTCTGGGGTGCAGCCCACTGGCCACCTCCATATCGGTAATTATCTCGGCGCAATTCAGAACTTTGTGCGGCTGCAGCACGACTACGAATGCATCTTCTGCGTGGTGGATCTCCACGCGGTTACGGTGTACCAGGAGCCGGCGGAACTGCGAGCCAAGATCCGCGAGATCGCGGCGCTGTTCATCGCCTGCGGCATTGACCCGAAGGTCGCCACGCTGATGGTGCAGTCGAGCGTCTCCGGCCACGCCGAACTCGGCTGGTTGCTCACCTGCGTTACTCCTCTCGGTTGGCTGGAGCGCATGACGCAATATAAGGACAAGAGCGCCAAGCAGGAGACGATCGGCTCCGGGCTGCTGAACTACCCGGTGCTGATGGCGGCCGATATTCTGCTCTACCAGGCCAAGATCGTCCCCGTGGGCGACGACCAAAGCCAGCATCTCGAACTGACGCGCGACATTGCGCAACGCTTTAATTCGCTCTATGGCGACACCTTCACCGTGCCGGCGACGAAGCTGCCCACGCACGGCGCGCGGGTGATGGGTCTGGACGATCCTGAAAAGAAGATGAGCAAGTCGGCGACCGGCACAGGCCACGCGATCGGCCTGCTGGACGACCTGGCGCAGGCGAAGAAGAAGATCATGCGCGCGACGACGGACTCCAATCCCGCCGTTGACTTCGACCCTGGGGCTAAGAACCCCATGGGTGCCGGCGTGCGCAACCTGCTGGGCATCTATCAGGCGTTCAGCGGCGCCAGCAACGACGAAATGCAGGCCCAATTCGCCGGGCTGCGTTATGGCGACCTGAAGAAGAAGGTCGCTGAGATGGTGGCCCAATCGCTGGAGCCGATCCAGGCCCGCTACCGCGAGGTAATCTCCGGCAATCTCGATGAGATCCTGCGCGCCGGCAGCGACCGGATTCTGCCCGTCGCCAACGAGACGGTGCGCCTCACCAAAGAACGCATGGGCGTCTACGCCCCCTAAAATGGCTGAAAAAACGCAGCCCATGATCTCGCTGCGCGCGATCGCGCAGTTGATCCGCGACAACCGCAACTTTCGCCTGCTGTGGTCCGCGCAGGTGATCAGCGAAGTGGGCGACTGGCTTTACGCCGTGTCGCTGTACAGCTTGTTGCTCGAGATCACGGGCCGCGCCGAGAGCATCGGCATCACGCTGGCCCTACAGCTCTTGCCCCAACTCTTCGTGAGCCCGATGGCGGGCGTGATCAATGACCGGGTGAGCCGCAAACGGGTGATGATCTTCACCGACCTGGCGCGCGCCGTGATCATCGCGGGCATGCTGTTCGCCCAAACGGCTGACCGTCTTTGGCTGCTCTACACTTTGCTGGTGCTCGAAACGGTGATGTGGGCCTTCTTCGAGCCGGGGCGTTCGGCCGTGATCCCGAACATCACGCGCAATGACAAAGAGCGGCTGGTGGCCAACACGCTGGGTGGGGTGACCTGGGCCGTGGCGTTCTTTCTGGGCTCGTCCCTGGGCGGCTTTATGGCCGCCGCCTTCGGGCGTAATTTCGTTTTCGCGTTCGATGCGGTTTCTTTCCTCTTTTCTGCGTGGCTGGTCTCGCGCATGTCTTTTGCGGAGCCTCATACGGCGGGCTTCACGAGCCTGACGCTGCGCGATCTGTTCAGTTTCGGGGCCTTCAACGAAGGCTTGACCTACGCCTGGGCGGACTCGCGACGACGGGCGGCGCTGATGGTGAAGGCCGGCGTGGGCCTGCTGGGCTCGAACTACGTCATCCTCAGCGTGATGGGCGAGCGCGAGTTCCCGCTGTTTTGGGGCACCACGGACGCCAGCGCCGCGGGGATGATGGGCATCAGCACGCTGATGGCGGCGCGCGGCTTCGGGGCGATGACTGGACCCTGGCTGGTGGGCCGCTGGGCCGGGCACGACCACTGGCGAATGCGGTGGG
This sequence comes from Bryobacter sp., assembly GCA_022843605.1. Taxonomy (GTDB): domain Bacteria; phylum Acidobacteriota; class Terriglobia; order Bryobacterales; family Bryobacteraceae; genus JALHNI01. The sequence continues at coordinate 45,904 of JALHNI010000017.1, read as the reverse complement.
GCATCGCCTTGGGCTTCGTGATGGTGTTGATCGGCTACGGAACGCTATCGCAATCGAGCACGCTAACCGTGGCCTTTGTCGGCATCGCCATTGCGCATGCCGGAGCCTCTTCAGCCTGGGTATTCTCCACGAACTTATTGCAGACCCTGAGTGAGGACTCCTTTCGGGGCCGATTACTTTCAACGGACTTCGCGGGTATGGTTATTTCCATTTCTCTGTCCAGCTATTTAGCGGGGTGGGCCGTGGATCAAGGGATTCCGGTGCGGCAGGCGGCGCTGGCGACCGCGCTCGTGATGTTAGTGCCGCTCACGATCTGGCTGACGATTACGCGCAGTTGGCGAATGTATGCTGACAAAACTTAACTTACTCAACGTAACTGCCAGCTAGCCGGGCGACGTCCCCATTTTAATGGGTAAAGTCTCTCTTTTCTTTCTATTTGCGGCTACTGTGGCGGCGCAGACCGGGCAGGTTCGCTCCGCTCCGCTGCTGCGTTACCCATCGTCTGTGGTAGATGGCAACAGTCCGGGATTGTGGGTTGATGGAAAGCTTAAGGTTTATACTTCTACCGGAAACTTACTGAAAATGTCTGGAAGCGATTATCAATCGCTTTATATGGATGTGCCCCCTTTGATCGATACGTCGGCGCATCAGCCGATGTGGATTGAGTCGGTGTGGCGGGATCCAGAAGACGGAGTGGTCTATGGGTGGTATCACCATGAGCCGGGCGGCTACTGCCCCGGCCGGGGCCTGACGATGCCGAGCATCGGAGCCCTGATTTCCCGCGATGGCGGCGATACCTTTGAGGATCTGGGCATCGTGCTCTCTTCGGGCGACGCGCCGAATTGCAGTGCTCAGAATGGCTTCTTCGCTGGCGGCCATGGAGACTTTTCGGTCATTCTGGACCAGAAGGGCGAGTACTTCTACTTCCTTTTCGATAACTACGGCGGGGCGGCCAGCACGCAGGGCGTGACGATGGCGCGGCTGGCGTTTGAGCATCGGGCGGACCCGAAGGGCCACATTTTCAAGTATCACGCGGGCCAATGGGAACAGGAAGGTATTGGGGGCCGCACGACGCCGGTGCTGCCGGTGAAGGTGGGTTGGGAACGGTCCAATACGGACGCCTTCTGGGGACCTTCGGTGAGTTGGAACGCTTACGCGCGCCGCTACGTGATCATGCTGAATCGCGCCTGCTGCCGGCCGGAGTGGCCGCAAGAAGGCGTGTATATCTCTTACGCGGACGACATCGCGAATCCGAGTTCCTGGACGACGCCGGTGAAGATCCTGACGCCGGCGCAGATCGGCTTTGCCCCTGGCTTTTACCCTCAGCTGGTGGGGATGAATCCGGGCGAGTCCGACAGTTTGACGGGTCAAGTGAGCCGGATTTACGTTAAGGGGATTTCGAGGTGGGAGTTAGTTTTCCCCTATGTCGCTCCGCTGCCGCCTGCTCCGGAACCAGAACCTGAGCCGGAGCCTGCGCCGGCACCCTCGCCAGAGCCGACGCCTGCGCCTGCTCCAACGCCGGAACCGACTCCAGCACCGTCTCCCGCACCTACTCCGGAACCTCCTGCTGAACCCGCCCCCGCTCCGTCGCCCGAACCGGCACCTGCGCCGGCACCTCCTGCTGAACCCTCGCCCGAGCCGGAGCCTGTGCCAGGGCCGACTCCAGCACCGCCGGAAGCGCCGCCTGCTGAACCGGAGTCCGGAGCCACGCCGCCGGCGTTTTGATCGGAGCCGTGAGCGGGAGAGCCGGATTGCGAAACAGAGCCAATTTCAGGGTTTTCGCTTTCCGCTGAAGGGGTTGTGAGGAGTTGATTGCGTTCGAGGGCGCGGAGGGCGCGTTGAAAGTCGTGCTCGATTTGGGCGCGGTAACGGAAGAAGTTTTTGTGGAGCAGGTCCTGGGTGTCGTCGGGGTGGGCTTGGAGCATGCAGAGGGCGAGGCCCTGGTAGGGGTCCGGGTTGGCTTTGGGATGAGTGGCCTTTCGCAGGCCGTCCGCCAAATGCGCTTCGTACATGGCATGGAGCCAGCCGCGTTCGGTGCGGGCGAGGCGCTGCGAGATCCAATGACGATGGACGAAGCGCTCGACGAGAATTTGCTGGGTGGTGTTTTGCGGTTGCAGGTCCTGGAGAACGGCTTGCTGGAGGGCTTCGTAAGCCGCGGCGTCCTCGAAGGGCAGCAGGACGGACTGGGCGGTGAGCCCGTGTTTGAGGGCATTGAGCCGGACTTTGGATTTGCCGGACGGGGTGCGGGGGCCGGTGGATTGCTGAGCATTGCGGCGGTTGGCCGCGATTTGTTTGGGTGTCGCCATGGGAGTCCTCCACTTTTGAGGGTCGCAGGCGGGGGCAAGGTTTTTGGGGTGGCGGGGGTGTATGGCGGAGGGGAAGTCGTTTAGGATGAGGGGGTTGGGGAAATTTTCGTTTTTCGTGACTGGCTAGCCGATCAGGGCTCGGAGTTTGGCTCGCACGTCGGCCAACTGCTCCGCGGTGACTCTACCCTTTCTGGCCGCCTGGCGTGTGCGCCAATCGACGTTTCGGACTTGATCCGCCAGGACGACGCTGGGAGGCTCCTTCTGGATGAGGACTTCGAAAGGATAGTTCTTGATCTGTGTGGTCATGGGGCAGCAGACCATGAGATCGGTTTTGGCATTGTAGACGGCCGGGCTGAGGACGAGGGCTGGCCGGTGTCCAGCATGTTCGCGACCAGCTTGGGGGGTAAAGTTCAGCCAGACGATATCGCCGGCCTCCGGAACATAACGGCTGGCCACTACCAGGGCTCTTTCCCAACCGGCTCGCCGAAATCCACGGGCCCGTGCAAGTTGTTGGAGTTGATGGCATTCACCAAGCTGTCGAGGTGATACGATTTCTCCGCGACCGGTTCGATGACGATTCGACCATTCTCTTCGCGCACCTCCACGGCATCATCGAGATCGAGATGCAGGGATTGCATAATTGAGGCGGGTATGCGAATGGCGGCGCTGTTGCCCCACTTCTTGACGATGCTCTTCATGGCTGTTTTTTGTGTCTACTATGTAGATACAAGCATAGCCGATTACGGCTGCTTCGCGCTAACGGTGGAGGGCAAAACCGCGCGGCACCGAAGAGGGAGGTCTCGATTTAGCGTGGCCTACGGAGGTCGAGTGTCTGGCAAGGGGCGTGGCATGCTCAGATAGCGCGAGTGTTGCCCAAAACTGCGGTGGAACCCTCTCCTTCGTTTGCGCGTTCTGTCCCCCACCAGGCCGCCCGCCCACCGTGGTTAAACGCAATCCTAGAATCTACCCTGTGAGATAGTTAGAGGCAGAGCCCCAGCCAAGACATTGTTGTCATTGGGACTTCTGCCGGAGGGGGGTGGAGCGGGAGCATTCTCGCCGTGCCGCCAGAACGGATCATTCGTGAGTGGACCATTGGTATTTCCCGCAAACCCGAGTGACCAGGAGATGGCGCGGATGTACCGGCTGCAAGTCCGCGAGATGGAGGATGTCGCGATGTTCCTCACGACGCCCGCGGGCCGGATCACGAGCTGGAACGCCGGGATGGAAAAGGTATTCGGCTACACCGAACAGGAGTTGCTCGGCCAGCCCTTCAGCATTATCTTCAATGAAGATGACCGTGCCGCTGGGGTCCATGATGGCGAAATGCAGGCGGCAACCGAGCAAGGGCGCTGCGTCGATGTCCGCTGGCACCGCAGAAAGGACGGCAGCCGGGTCTATATGACCGGAGTGCTGAAGGGACTGCGCGACGAAGAGGGAACCCTGCTCGGCTATTCTAAAGTGTTTCTGGACGACACTGCACGGAAGCAGCTGGAAGATGCATTGACGCAGTCCAATTGTGACTTGCAGCAGTTTGCCTATGTGGCCAGCCACGACCTTCAGGAGCCCTGCGGACGCTGTCCAGCTTTGCCGAGATTCTGAGGCTGGACTATCGCGAGAACCTCGACCCGCAGGCTCAGCAATTCCTGGGTTTCATCATCGATGCCTCCAGGCGCACGGGAACGCTGATCTCCGACCTGCTTGCATTCTCACAGCTCGCACACGAAGATGGGGGCGGCGTCTCGGTTCATCTGGACGACGACGTGGAAGCCGCGGTGACGCTCTTGCAGGCCAGTCTGGATCAGAGCGGTGGAAACATTACCCATGATCCTCTGCCCAACATCGACCTAAAGCGAAATCAGATGGTACGGCTGTTTCAAAACCTACTTGGGAATTCCCTGAAGTTCCGCAAAAATGATGTTCCACCTCGCATCCATGTCTCGGCCGACAGGCAAGGTGAGGAGTGGATTATCCGAATCGAGGATAACGGGATTGGATTTCCGCCAGACCAGGCCGAGAGTATCTTTGCGCCGTTTAAGCGCCTGCACAGCGAAAAAGACTATGCCGGCACGGGAATTGGGCTCGCGGCCTGCAAGCGGATTGTCGAGTCATACGGAGGACGAATCGGTGCGGAAGGAAGGCCGGGTGAGGGGGCAACCTTCTGGTTCACGATACCCGTCAGTGCTCCGGACCAGAAAAGCTTCGGTTCCGACGGATTTGGTCTGCCGGATTAACCCTGGCACAGCCCCGCTGTGGCGCTTTGATGGGTCGGACTACGGGGGCTTGTTGTGCTTGGATCAGTGGCGGGGATTGTTTGGGACTCGTCGTTTGGGCGGCGGATACGGGTCGCCGCCGGTTTAGGGGGCGGTCCTGGGCGTCGTTGTCGTTGGCCGGGTTGGTTTGCTCCGTATTCCCTCATTCGTGCGTCGCTTACTGCCGGTCAGCCGATCGGAGGTCCCCGCTTGTGGTGATGCGTTTTTCCCCAGTTTGGGGATTTGGTTTCCAGGATTAACCCTGGCACCGCCGGAGCCGCACCGCCAAATTCGAGTCAGTCACAACGTGTGCCTTGCGGGCACACGTTGTGATATCCTGAGGGCCAGTGTGAAGTACTTCGACTGGGCTGATGCCAAGAATGCGAAGCTCCGGAAGGAAAGGGGTATCGGGTTTGAGGACATCGTCTTCCACATTGAACGGGGCGATCTGCTCGATGTTCTTGAGCATCCGAACTCGATGCGATATGCGGGCCAGCGAATCTTCGTCGTACGCCATGAGGACTACGTCTATCTCGTTCCGTTTGTCGAGGATGAATCCACGGTCTTTCTGAAGACGATCATTCCCAGCCGGAAGGCGACGAGGCAGTACCCGAGCGAGGAGTGGACCGATGATTAAGCTTGACGCCGACGAGAAAGAGCTGCGGGAGTCCGTTGAGCGGGGCGAATGGACGCCGGCGGCTGGCGGTAAACGGGAGAAGAGCCGTTATGCCCAGTATGCGAAGGCGACGTTCCGCAAGGATCGGCGGCTGAATATCCGGATCTCGAGTAAAGATCTGGAGGCGATTCAGAAACGGGCGTTGGCGGAGGGACTGCCTTATCAGACACTCATCGCGAGCCTGCTCCACAAGTATGCGGCTGGCCGGTTGAAGGAAGGGTCTTGAGACTGGAGGCCAAGTTAGTCCTCATTGATTAAAGGCTGAAGGGCTTGGCTAGCTGATAGCGGCGGGACTTCCGGGCGGGGTCGAGGGAGCCTTTCTCTATCCCTCGCTGGCAGAGTAGGGCGTCGGACGGCCGTTGAGGGACAGTCTGCTAAGGCACCTTTAAACTGCAAATGGGGTATTAGTAAACCCAGGATTAGTCTTGCGAGAACAGTACTCAAATCAATCCTGGCACTGCGAGTTCACGCTTTCATTCTGTCAACTCGCCAACCTGCTGGACGCGGCGGGTGCACATCGCCAGAGCCATGAAGAATACACCGAGTGAAAGGTTCAGCAGCGTAGACTCCGGCGAGGCGACCGACAGCTTGCCATGCAGAAGCGGGTCGCGAAGGACGCACAGGAATTGAAGAGCGGCGGCCACTAACCAAAGGGCGCTAGGACTCATACCAAGAAGCTATCACGCGCTGGGCTGGGGCTGGGGGCGATCGGGTTCATGAATCTGTGAGGTACGAGGCTGGGGTGTCTGTGCTCCACGAGGAACTCGCTCACCCCCGTTGGCATGGCGTCTCGTACGCCGGCTCGACGGTTTGATTCGCGCGCGGATTGTATGTGCTAATCTGTACATACGCGATGGTTCGCTTCGAATGGGATGAGGCAAAGAACCGAAGCAATCTCCTGAAGCACGGTGTCGATTTTGAAACCGCGCAGTTGATTTTCGACGATCCGGGATGCGTCACGTTCATTGAGCGAACTACAGACGGCGAGGCGCGATGGCACGCCATCGGTTTTGCGGAAGGAGTGATTTTGCTGGTTGTCGTACACACGTATCACGATTCCGCTACCGGCGAACTCATCCGCATCATCTCGGCACGCCAGGCGACTCGTCACGAAAGGAAGCTCTATGAAGCGGCTCACAGCTAAGAAACGGGCGGGCCTGCAACGTCTTGCCCAGAGACCGGACAGCGAGATCGATCTCTCCGATATCCCTGAAATTCGCCAGTTTCCGGCGGACGCGGTGATCGGCAAGTTTTACCGGCCGAGAAAGCAGAGTGTGACGCTCCGGTTGGATGCGGATGTTCTCGCGTGGCTCAAGTCTTCCGGCGAAGGGTATCAGACCCGCGTGAATGCGTACCTGCGGCAACTCATGACGAAACGGGTGTCCTGACTTAGTCCTCATCGATGAGGCGGCTGAAGGGCTCGGCTAGCTGATAGCGGCGGGACTTTCGGGCGGGGTCGGTGATGGTGAGGAAGCCTTTCTCTACCCAGCGCTGGCAGAGTAGGGCGGCGGTGCGGGGCTGGTAGCCGAAGAGTTCGGCGACCTGCCGGGCGGTGATCTCGCGGGATTGGCGGAATAGGGTCAGGCTGAGGCGCTGTTTGGCGTCGAGATCGCGGAGGAGTGGGGATTGGTCCCGGACGCCTCTTCCGGCTTCGCGCCGGGCCTGATCGCGAACCTTTTCGAACGAGAGGGCCATGCCGGCGATGAAGTAGGCGACCCAAGGGGTGATGTCGGCTTCGGCGCGCCGTCCCACATAGTAGTTATGCGAGGCGCCGACGCTGAGCGCGGCATAGTAGGTCTTCAGGTCGCGGGCGTAGTACTCTTCAAGCGCGTATAAGCCTTTAAGATCGTAAGCGCCCAGGTGGAGGACGAGGGTCGTCAAGAGGCGGGCGGTGCGGCCGTTGCCGTCGTAGTAGGGGTGGATGGTGGCGAACTGGTAGTGGGCGATCGCGGCTTTGAGGGGAACCGGCAGGTCGTCGGGTTGGTTGAGCCACGCCACTAACTCCTTCATGAGAGCGGGCACGTCCTTGGCTTCGGGGGGCAGATAGACGATGGAGTGCGAACGGGCCTCGCGGATAACGTTCTGGCCATCGCGATAGGGCGAGGGCTTGACGCGAGTTCGTCCTCCGCCCATCACCAAGGCGTGGAGGGTCTTGATGTCGCGCTCCGTCAACTTTGCGCGGAGCGCAGTAAGCCGTTCGACTTCGTCGAGCGCGGCATAGTATCCCTTTACTTCGTCCTGATCGCGTTCCCGTCCGGGAAAATGTTGATGGTCGCCAATGACCTCGGCGACCTGCTGCTGGGTGAGCCGATTGCCTTCGATCATCGTGGAGTAGTGGGTGGAGAAGAGGCGAGCGGTCTCGCGAAGACTGGCCAGGACGCGGGGCGTGATGGGAAGCGTCAGGATGGACTGGCGCACCGCCTCGATCTGCATGAGGTGGTTGGCCATGGCGGGGGTGATGGAGAAGAGAGGCTGGAAGCCGGGCATGGTCAGTGCGGATAACGTGCCGTTATCATGCCGTTATTATACCGATAAGGTGCCGTTAAACGAGGCGCGGGGGGCTCGCCAGCTTTGGTCTTTTCTACCAGTTCGATCAGTTTGAGGAACGAGTAGCCGCATGGCCGGATTAGGGTCATGAGGACTTGGGCAGGTCCGCTGGGGAGATCACGCCGTCGAGATGGCGATGCAGTTCGGCCAGACGGAGGAGTTTCTCGTCGGCGTCCGGTGGGGGCGGGCGAGCAAGTGCTTCGACCGCGTGATTTGTTCTTCGCGCTGACCATGACAGGTTCTCGAAGATCCCACAGCTACGCTGTGGGCTAGACCAATGAGCACTAGGAGAGTTTCAAGAGCTTCGCGGTGTTGCCGTGGAGCAGCTTGCGGAGTGCGGCGGGGTTGGGGGCGAGGCGGCGGAGGGCGGCGAGCTGTTGGGCTCCGGAGCACTTTTGACCGGCGCCTTCGTGGTCGTTGCAGTCGCTGCCGTAGAGGAGTTTGTTCTGGTGACGGTTGAGGAACTCGCGGGCGTGGGCTTCGTCGCGGGTGAGGGCGTTGAGGCCGGAGCCGGCGGAGAGGTCGCCGTAGATGTTGGGGTAATCGGAGAGGAGACGGTCCGTGATGCCGCCGGGGGTGACGGGACCTTTGGGGTAGAGGACGGGCTGCTGATGGTTTTTGTCGATGTTGCCCCACCAGGTTTGGGCGTGGCCGATGAAGTTGACGGTGGGATACTTCGCGAGCATCTTGTGAAAGCGTTCGAAGCCGAAGTTGTAGGTTTCGTGCTGGAAGTGCATGAGGACGGGAACGCGGTAGTCTTTGGCGATGTCGGCGATGAGTTGCATGTGGCGGGAGTCGCAATCGACGGGGAATTTCTGTTCGCCGATGCCGATGGCGCCGGCTTTCAGGTACTTTTCGATGACGGACTTGGTTTTGGGGATGTTGGGCAGTTCGTTGGCGAAGAAGACGAAGTGTTGGGGGTGGCGGCGGGCGAGGGCGACGACACGGTCGTTACCGCCGGCGCCGGCGGCGAGTTCGTATTTGGAGCCGGCGGGGAGGAGCACGGTGCGGGTGATGCCCATTTGACGCTGGTGGCTGACGAGGGCGTCGTCTTCGCGGCCGGTGTAGGGGGTGTGCTGGTGGAGGTCAATGATGGAGTCAGGGTCGGCGGCGGTGAGGCCCAGGGCAGCGGTGAGGCCGAAAAAGGAGCGCCGGGAGAGTGCGAGGGTGTCCATGATTGAGGCCTTTATTGTATCCGGCTGGCCTATACTCAGGGACATGAAGATTCTCTTGGCGCTGGCCCTGGTGTGCTGCGTTGGCGTGTCCGGACAGGATTTCGCAGGCCGTTGGACGGGTGTCGCCGATACGGTGGATGAGGCTGGGGTGAAGCGGCAGGAAACGCATACGTTCGAGATCAAGAGCGAGGACGGCAAGCTGAGCGTGGTGCGGATTGGCCGGAGCGGCAAGGGCGGTGCGCCGTTGCAGGTGCAGACCGACGGGGCGAAGATGCAACTGATCGAGTTTCTGCCGACGGGCGGCGGCGAGCCGTTGCGGTGGAAGTTGACGCTGAAGGACGGCAGCCTGGTGGGGACGTATCAGGTGCTGCATGACGATCCGAAGAAGTGGATGTATGACCGGAGTGGGCCGGCGACTTATCGCCGACCCTAGAACTCGCGTGAGAGTCGCCAGCCGATTTGCAGGGCGTGGGCGCGGCTGGTGGAGAGCCAACCGGCGCCGAATTGGAGGTTGAGTCGGTTGCCGCGGAGTTGAACCTGGGGCATGAAGAGCCGGGTGGGGCCAGAGACGCCGCGGCTTTTGAAGTTCGATTCGAGGCCGTAGGTGACCGAGTCACGTTGGTGGAAGAACAGCGAGTAGTTGCCGAGGAAGGCGGAGCCGCTGGTGTCGTGGAGTTCACGGCGCAGGCCTGTCATGGAGAAGGCGCTCCAATGGCGGTGCCATCGCGCGCCGGCGAGGTAGAGCATGTCGATCTGTGCGACTTCGCGGCCTCGAGCGACTTCGCCGATGGCCTGCCAGCCGTGGATGAATTTGGTGGGGTGGGGGCCGGGAAGCGTTCCCTGGAGGGCGCCTTTCCAGTTGGCGATGCGGGCGTTCTCGGACGGGACCTCGAATTCAACGCCATAGCCGTCCCAGAAGGCATACTCCACCTCGGGCGCCCATTGGAGTTGCCGCGGACGCTGGGTGGGGTTGAGACGGAAGAGCGAGTTCACTTCGAATTCGCCGCGTTTGGCTCCGAGGGGGCGGATGAGGTCGACGACCATGGGTTCCGGAATGCGGGGTTTGATGCTGGAGAGGGTGCCCTCGTCGGGGTCATGCGGGCGTTGGGTGACTTGGGCGAAGGTGAGGCTGATGGAAAGCGGGGCGACTACGAGCGAGATCGATAGGTTCAACGGAATCTCCTGTGAATTTGCGAATGAAGGCGCGCGGAGCCGCGAATTGCTGCGGACCGCGACGCTGGAGGGGATGGGCGTTCAGCAGGAGGAGGGAGGGGCGCGGCCGCAAGCGTTGGACCGCCAGGGGGAAGGCGGGACGGGCGTTGGGGAGCAGCGCCATGCGGATTCAGGCTCGTCGAGATGTGCCGCGCCAGGAGTGGGAAGGCACGGGCTGGCGGACGATGAGACTTCGAAGGTGAGGGGGGACGAGGGAACCGTTTCGATGCTGGGGGGCGGATGTCCGGCCCAGGCAAAGAGCGCGATGTCGGCGGGGGAGAACTGTCCGGTTCCGTCATTGAGCCAGACCTGGACGGGTTTGCCGGCCCAGGAGTCTCGAAGGACGAGGTCCTGATCGAGGTCGGAGTCGACGTCGCTGGCACTGAGGACGAGTCCGTGGCGGGGGAAGGCTCCGAGGACCGAAGGAAGGGCGGAGGGGCAGACCAGACCGGGGGCGGGTTGGGTGAGGGTACGGGAGAGGCGGAGACGAACGAGGTCCAGGGAGTGGTCGCCGTCGAAGTCGGCAGCGGCCCAGAGCGTGCGGGAACCGTTTAGACCTGGACCGCAAGGCGCGGCAGCATGCAGCAGTCCGGCGCTGAGGGCGGCGAAGAGGAACGCGAGACGGAGACCGCGGGAGCGCCAAAATGGCAGGGCGGAAAGCATTAATGCGCCTTCATTTTACGATAGGTTGGGAATGCGGATTATCGCGTAAACTCGTCCCATGCGAATTCGGGAGAAGGCATGAAGGCACGGTTGGCGGGGCACGTTTTAGTGGAAGCGCTGATCGCGCAGGGGATCGATACGGCGTTCGGGGTGCCGGGGGAGAGCTACTTGGCGGTGCTGGATGGCTTCCATGAGCATCGGGAGAAGATTCGGTTTATTGCTTGCCGGCATGAGGGCGGGGCGTCGTTTATGGCGGAGGCGCAGGGCAAGCTGAGCGGGTGGCCGGGGGTGTGTTTCGTGACGCGGGGGCCGGGGGCGACGAACGCGTCGATCGGGCTGCATACGGCGTTTCAGGATTCGACGCCGATGGTGCTGTTTGTGGGGCAGGTGTCGAAGGAGCAGCGGGATCGGGAGGCGTTTCAGGAGTTGGACTACCGGCAGGTGTTCGGGCCGGGGACGTTGGGGATGGCGAAGTGGGTGGCGGAGGTGCAGGACGCGCATCGGTTGCCGGAGTATGTGGCGCGGGCGTTTCATACGGCGATGCAGGGGAGGCCGGGTCCGGTGGTGCTGGTGCTGCCGGAGGATATGCTGACGACGGCGACGACGGCGGAGGTGGTGGGGCGGATCCGGCCGGCGGAGGCGTGGCCGTCGCCGGCGGTGTTGGGCGAATTGCGGGCGATGCTGCTGGAGGCGGAGCGGCCGCTGGCGATTGTGGGCGGGTCAGGGTGGACGGCGGAGAGTGTGCGGGCGCTGCAGGCGTTTGCGGAGGCATGGCAGTTGCCGGTGGGCTGCGGCTTCCGGTTTCAGGATACGTTCGACAATCGTCATGCGCTGTATTGCGGCGATGTGGGGATTGGGATCAATCCGAAGCTGGCGGCGCGGGTGCGGGAGGCCGATCTGGTGTTGGCGATCGGGGTGCGGCTGGGCGAGATGACGACGGGCGGGTACAAGCACTTGGCGGTGCCGCGGCCGGCGCAGAAGCTGATTCATTTGCATGCGGGCGCGGAGGAGTTGGGCCGGGTGTATGACGCGGACTTGTTGGTGCAGTGTTCGTTGAGCTTGGCGGGTGCGGCGCTCGCGACGGTGGAGCCGCCGGAGCGAATCGGCTGGAGCGAGTGGACGGCGGCGGCGCACGCGGATTATGAGGCCAACCATGTGGCGCCTCTCGTGACGCCGCTCGACATGGCGCAGGTGATGAAGACGGTTCAGCGGTTGGCTCCGGCGGATACGGTGTATACGAATGGCGCGGGCAACTTTAGCGCGTGGCTGCATCGTTACACGCGCTACTACGGACTGCAGCACTACGGGCGGACGCAGTTGGCGCCGACTTCGGGGGCGATGGGGTATGGAGTGCCGGCGGCGGTGTCGGCGTCGCTGCTGTATCCGGAGCGGACGGTGGTGAATGTCGCGGGGGATGGGGATTTTCAGATGACGGGGCAGGAGTTGGCGACGGCGCAGGCGCACGGGGCGGGCCGGAGCGGCGGCAAGTTAATCAGCATCGTGGTGGATAACGGGACCTGGGGGACGATCCGGATGCACCAAGAGCGCGAGTATCCGGCGCGGGTGAGCGGGAGCGACCTGGTGGCGAATCCGGATTTTGCGGCGCTGGCGCGGGCGTATGGCTGGAATGCGGCGCGGGTTGAATCGACGGCGGAATTTGAGCCGGCGTTTGCCGCGGCGTTGGCGGCGGAGGGTCCGACGCTGATTCATTTACGGTTGGATACGGACGTGAGCAATCCGCGGACGACGCTGTCGGCATTGCGGACGGCGGCGTTGACGCGGGCGAGCGGCTAGTTTCTTGAGCAAGCTGTCGCACGGCGTTCGCCTTGCTATGGGCTCTTGGACCATTTCTGTGTACTCACCAAACCAGCTGTGATAGATTGACAGCCGCTGAAGTTTCGTGTGGACAGAATTTCGTCCAGGAGTTTAGATGAGTTATAAGACCTTGTTCGTCCTGGCCTTCGTGCCGGCAATGCTGCTCGCGCAGGATACCCGCGGCATTATCTCGGGTTCGGTTACTGACCCACAGGGCGCCAGCGTGGCGGGCGCCAGCGTGACGGTTACCAACACCGGCACGTCCACTGTCACCAAGTTGACCACCAATCCGAGTGGCTACTACGAGGCGCCGCTGCTGCTGCCTGGGATCTATTCCGTTAGTGTCGAGTCCACGGGTTTTAAGAAGGCGGTGCAGTCGCGAATCACCCTGGGCTTGGGTGACCAACTGCGGATCAACGTGCAACTCGAGGTGGGTGGGACGACGGAGTCCGTGACGATTTCCGCCGAGGCCCCGATGCTCGATACCAGTTCGGTGAGCACGGGACGAAGTATGACGAACCGCGAGATCATGGACCTCCCGGTGATCGGCAACAACGTGATGGCGTTGGCGCGCATGTCACCCGGCGTGCAAGTGCCCGGCACGACGCAATTCCTCGTCCAGGGCCAAATCGGCGGCGGGTCCGCCTACAATTCGCCCGGCAATGTGGGCGGCAATGAATGGTCGGTTGACGGCGCTTCCACTAACGGTACGGATCGCCGCGCTTCGGTGATGCCGAGCCCCGACGTGATCGACGAGTTTAAGATTGAGACCTCGAATTTCGATGCCTCGTTTGGGCACGCCACCGGCCTTGGCATCTCTATGTCCACTAAGTCCGGCGCCAATCAGTTTCACGGCACCAGCACGCTGCAGTTCATCAACCAACGTTGGAACGCGGCGTCTTTCTTTGTCAAACAGGCTCGCTGGGCGCAGGTGTCCGCGCTGAACACCGCGGGTAATACCGCCGCCGCCGACCGCTTGGCCGACTCTCCCATGCTGAATTCGGGAAGGACGCTGAACTACCAGGCGACGATCGGCGGACCGATCTTTATCCCCAAGATCGTTGACGGGCGCAACAAGCTCTTTTTCTTCCTGGGCTTTTCCGAATTGAAGAATCGCCAATCGGCGCGGCCCAGCGAGATCAACTACACGGTGCCCACTGTGGCGATGCGGAACGGCGATTTCTCCGACCTGCTGCGGGTGGACCCGGTGCGTTATCAGGTATACGATCCCGTCTCGACACGTCCCGATCCGGCCCGCCCTGGCCACTGGATCCGCACTCCGTTCCCGGGCAACATCATTCCGCGGAACCGCATCCAGAATCCGATGTACGACTTTTACTCCAAGCGGATGCCCTTGCCGAACGTCGACACCACCGGCCGGGACCCGGTGAACAACTACCTCGCCACCGGTATGCCCAATAACGTGGACTACCGCTCCTGGAACAATCGCATCGACTATCAGGCCACGCAGAAGCACCGCTTCTTCTTCCGCTGGTTCAAGAGCGACTTCCTGGAAGGCGCCCAGGACTACACCTATGAAACGGAGCCTGGGTTGATGAATTGGGACGAGAAGCGGCCTGCCGCCAGCGGCGCGGCCGACTGGACTTACGCGATGAGTCCCTCCACGATCCTGAATATTTCCGCCGACACGAACTGGTTCCTCCTGCAAAATCAGCGTCTGGGTACCCGGAAGTATAAGCCGAGCGATGTAGGTCTTCCGGCTTACATGGATGCCAAGTGCGCCGCAAGTTGTGTGATGCCGCGGATTCTCTTTCCCGGCATGACGCACTGGAATGGCGACATGTTTATGGGCGTGACGGTGGACCCGGGCACGAAAGGCCGTCAACAGGCTTTCAAGTTCAATGCCACGCATATTCGCGGCGGCCATACCTTCCGCGGCGGCATCGATTTCCGGCAGCATTTCCGCACCCAACTGCAGAACGGCGGCTTCACCTCGGGTACCTTTAGCTTTGGCAATAACTACGTTCGTAAGGATGAAGACGGCTTCGTTCCCGCCGCCGGCCTGGGGCTCGGTTGGGCGAGCTTCATGCTCGGCATTCCGACCGCCGTCGCCGTCGATACCAACGATAACTTCGCCCTGATGAGCCCGTATTATGCCTGGTATGGCCAGGACACCTGGCGCGTCACGCGGAACCTGACGGTGACGCTGGGTTTGCGAATGGAGTATGAGAAGGGACCCACCGAACGTTATAACCGCGCGCTGACTTACTTCGACTCGAACCTGGAGCTTCCGATTACTGCCGCGGCTCAGGCGGCCTATGCGCGCAATCCGCTTCCTGAACTGCCCGCCAGCCAATTCATCGTCAGAGGCGGCAACGTTTATGCGGGCGTTAATGGAGCGTCGCGGCACCTGTGGCGCAGCGAACTCATGTGGTTGCCTCGCCTTTCGGCCGCTTGGCAGCTCAACCAGAAGACCGTCATCCGCGGAGGCTTCGGCACTTACTACGACACCCTGAATGTAATGAATCAAGGCGCGGACCAGTATGGTTTCGCTCGCGCCACGGTCACCAACCTCACCAACGACTTCGGCACCACTTGGAACGCCGGAAATCCGGGAGCCGGTATCTCACCGCTGAGTGACCCGTTTCCAGTGCGAGCCAATGGAACGCGTTTCGACGAACCGTTGCGCGATGGACTGGGCGCCATGGCCCGCACCGGCCAGGGCTTTACTTACACCGACTTCAATCGGCAACACCCGCGCGTGCAGCGCTGGCGTGTGGGCCTTCAGCGCGAAATCTCGAGCAACATGATGATTGAAGTGGCCTACTGGGGCCAACTCGGCCAGCGCGTCGGCGTCACCACTCGAGAGGATTTTCTGCCGGAGAACTACTGGAACAACACCAACACGCGCAATAACGCACTCGCTAACGAACTGAATCGCAATGTGCCGAATCCGTTCCACATTAGTAATTTCGAGTCCCTGCGGACTTCGAACCCGACTGTCTACCAGCACCTTTCGACGCTGGGCCGGTTCACCAGCCCGACCATTCCCAAGAACCAGTTACTCCGCCAGTTTCCGCACATGAATGGCCTTAACAACAACGCCATTCCCACTGGCCAGGCACGCACCCACTCTCTCGAAGTTAACTTTCAGCGTCGCTTCTCCAAGGGCTTCAACCTCAATGCCGCTTATGGCATGACCACCCAAACCCGCTTCGACATCCTCGAGAATGAATTCAACCAGGCCCCCACCGTCTGGTGGCCGAGCGACACAGCGCGCCCGCACCGCTTGACCGTGACGGGAATCTACGAACTCCCGTTCGGCAAGGGCCGCGCTTACTTCCAACAGGGGATTGCCAATCATCTGTTAGGCGGCTGGCAATTGGCCGCGACTTACGAATTCCAGAATGGTCCGCAACTGGCCTGGGGCAACATCTTCTATAAGGGCGACATCAATAACTTTGAGGAAGATGCCTCCTTGGGTGGAGACAAGACTTTGAACCAATGGTTCAATACGAGCCTGCCTTTCGAGCGGGTCGCGAACAACCAGCCCGCCGGGTTCCAAACTCGCGTCTTCCCTCGCTTCCTCAACGGACTCCGCGCGGACGGTCTGAACCAATGGAACGTCAACGTTGTGCGCGAGTTCAAGTTCGCGGAGCGGGTTCGGTTCCAACTGCGCGGCGATGCCATCAACCTCACCAACCGTTCCCAAATGAACGCCCCGGATTTGAGCGTCACCTCGACCAACTTCGGCCGCGTGGTCAGCCAGACGTCGTCGCTCAATCGCATGTACCAGGTCCAAGCCCGGGTCGTTTTTTAGACGAATCCACTGGGTTCAACGGCTCGCCGCATCCGTCGGACCGGTCTCCCGACCGGTCCCGTTTTTCTCAACCTGCTCGACTCGCCCCTCGCGAGCCTAGTCACTGGACTGCCCGATCGTTTTCCCGAACACTCGCCCAATCCTACCCCCAGAAGCCACGGGGGCGTCGCCCGGCCGCGAGGGCCTCGCGATCCTGCCGTTCCACCGAGAGAAGTACTCCAGCCTGCATCCCTGCCAAGACGACTCCGAACACGGCAGCAACCGCGACCACTGGTAGCGCATTGTCGCGCATCACCGGCTGCGCGATCAGTTGGCACACGAGCGCCACCGTCGCGCCAGCCAACTGACTGCCGAACCAGATCCGCGCCCAGCTTTTGGCCGCCTCGCTATAGGGAGGCGTATACCAGCCGCGCATCGCCCGCTGCCAAGCCAGATTCCACCAAAGCACCCATCCAAAAACCACCAGCAAAAATGGCGTTATCTCGAAGGACCCCGTCGCGAGCACATTGGGCGCCTTCGGCACTGGCGATCCGCCAGTAGCCATATCGAGCTTCAAGATTGTCGACTGGCGATGTGTCAGCCGAACCATTTTCCCCGGCCCGACCGGCCCGCCTGTCGCTTGCGTCCGATGAAAGCCAGGCCCCACGTGGTACATTCCGGATCCATAACAGAAGCGTTTGCCGCGCACCGTGAAGCACTCTTCCAACCCCGTCCGAAAGTCTTAGACGACGCCTTCCACAATGTCGTACCGCCCATGGCGGTAAGCGTCCAGCGCCAGCCATTCCGAAAGGAGCACACCCCCACCCGTCAGCGTCGCCGACCACCCGACGATCAGCAGCGCAATCGCCAGCGGCGACCGTCGCGGAAACAGCATCACCCCCGCCGCCAACGGCAGCAGCCCCAAGAGCCGCAACGGCCAATTCGGGTTTCCGATCTCAAAAACCGTCACATACTCATTCACCGCGCCAAACCCCATCCGCCTCCCTACCAGCTTCCCCGATCTCCGGTCCAACCCAGCCTGCCGCTATACTTGAGGAAACAGCGTGCCCGTAGCTCTCCAACTCGAGACTGTGCCGCTTGAACCGCCCCCCCGGCACAAGCAGTGGACCCGCCGTGAGTGTCAGATCCTCCTGGAGAACGGAGTTTTCGAAGGTCAGCGCTATGAGTTGGTCGAAGGGGAATTGATCAACAAGCTGGGCCAGAATCCCCCGCACGCATTCGCCATCAGCAACCTCACTGTTATCCTGGTGCAACTCTTCGGCCGGCAGGTCCGCTGCCAACTCCCGATCGACGTCGCGCCCGCCGACAATCCCACGAGCGAACCCGAACCCGACGCCATTGTCACCAACACCGCCGCTGACTTCTCCCAACGCGGACCCACGCCGGCCGAAGTCGCCTGGCTCATCGAAGTCTCCGACTCTACCCTTCGCTTCGACCTCACCACCAAAGCCCGCCTGTACGCTCGCGCCGCCATCGCTGACTACTGGGTTCTCGACCTCGCTAACCGCCGTATCATCGACCACCGCGAACCCACCCACGGCCACTATGGCTCCGTCACTGTGTACGCCGCCCACGAGGCCATCGCCCCCCTACTCGCCCCTCACCACCCCTGCGACTTCTCCGGTCTCACGCAGTAGTCCGCGGCCCATCCAGGTAACTGTCAACGAAACCACCCAACCAAGAATCTCCCACGCCGGCAGCACCTGCGCGGAAGGACATCTCGCCGGCGCCGTCGCGTCGGAAGCTACTTCAGCTGGACCAGTTCACCACGCTCTACGTTGAGCGCATGCTGCAATCGAAGGAGTGTGGGCAGCGTAGGGTTCTCGACACGCTTGGGTAGTTCATCATAGGTCCTGCCACGCAGCTTCCTGCCCGCCAATTTCTTCCGTACTCCACCCCATTGCTTAAAGAAGAAGGCGACTCTAGCAGCCTCACATTGCTCGCGAAGCGAGAGTACCCAGTCCTCCTTCATCGGCCTAGCCCCTGGCCCACTTTCACCGCCAACGATAACCCATGAGATACCTTCAAGCGGAAGCTTCCCGACATCCTCTAGAAGGGGCTCTACAGACAGAAACCGGACGGCGGCAGGCACAGCTTGCAAATCGGCGATTCTCGGGAGTCCATACTTTCGATCCTCGACGGAGACGCCCCACCAGATGTGGGTCTCCGTCGCGACTTCGCGTAGCGGTCCCTGGAGCATCTCTCGCAAGCGTCTCGAGCGTTTCGTCAAGACTTGATAGGTGTGCCATCTCGCCAATTGCATCGTGTTTGCCACTCTTGAGATGTATTCATCAGGGACCGCTTCATGGAACAAGTCACTCATGGAGTTCACGAAGATCATTCGGGGCTCACTCCAACGCAATGGTTCGCCAAGTTTGCTCGGTACCAGCTTAAGATCGAAGCCCTGCTCGAACGGGTGACGGGGCACGCCTCGAAATCGTTCTGCGAATCTTTCCGCATAGCAGTGCTTGCAACCAGGACTCACCTTCGTGCAACCTCGCACCGGATTCCAAGTCGCATCAGTCCACTCAATTTTCGACAGCAATGACATGTCTATATGAACAACCTCATTTGATTGTCGCCGTATTTGAGTACCTCGTCCCAGAACTTGAAAGCGGTCGTATGCCGAGAAAATAGTGCGAGGTAGTAAAGTGGCAAATTTTTCTCCGTTGACCGGACCAACTTCATGATGTCGAGTGGCCGCTGAATGTATCCAAGAGATTCCATACTCCGTGCGAACTCCGTCGCCAAGAATCTCCGAAAGTCACTCTTCTTTACACCCGAAACTTGCCAACGTTCTCTCCAGTCGGTATTCCCAAGTGCCTCGTCTATCTTCGAAGAATTTCCATCGACGTAGTGATCGTAGTTGCGATTGGCATCCATTCCGATCGCCAGCAGAACGACAAAATCTACATAGAAGGTCGACAGCCTCTGCAGGGTTTCGAATTTGATTCCGAAATCAAAAGGGTCCACCAAGCAGAGATTTAGAACTTTATTTTGTGGCGATGGCTTTGGAATTTCTGCGCAGATTTCCTCAATGCGAAGATCACAGCTCCCATGTATGTATGCGGCTGCAGCCTGGGGTGACAACCTAGCTACACGAGCCTTTAGCGCGTGGAGCAATTCCGCGCTGTCCTCGCAGAAAATGTATTTGTCAAACGGATCGGCTACGGTCAGGGCAAGGAGCGGCGAGCCCTTGAGCGTTTTCTTCGTCCCTTTAATGCGAGCGATACCAGCACCTGCGTAGAGATCAATGTACACCCGTTGATCCCACTTGTTCTTCATCCCCGTCGAAAACAACTCGTCGTATAGCGCGAGGAGGCGATACTTCGTCTCGGCATGAGAACCAACTTCCGGGCACGGCAGGCCGTCGTCTTCGACACAGAGGTTTTGCTGCATGAATGTTAACTTTATCTCAATAACAACTGTTCTTGGTCGACGAATTCGCCTGAAACTCACAGGTTAATCCATCACGCTTGACTGTTCAATGTCAGATTCACTCCGCGACACACGACTCGCCATTTAACCCTCGGAAACTCAATCGCGCAAGGAGCAGGGGTTTGGTGCTCGGGCCTGGGGGTTCTTCGACTTGAGTGGCTGAGGAGTCGGCGACTAGAAGGAGCCATCCCCATCGGACCGCCCACCTGGCCACAGAGGGCCTATGCGACACTGTTGACCATGCGAAAAGCTGTTGCCGCGCTCGTGTGCTCGATGTTGGTTTACGGACAGGGTCCCACCCGTCCGATGGTTGGTTTTACAGCCGAGTCCGCCCAACGCGAGGCGGCACTCGAGGCCAGATTTGATCAGGGCCTGAACCGTCAGAATCTGCAGCAGTGGATGAAGCGGCTTTCGGCGAAACCGCATCACGTGGGGTCGCCGGGAAGTAAGGCGGTGGCGGAGTTCATTGCCGCCCAATTCAAGAGCTGGGGCTTCGAAACCACCATCGAAACGTTCTACCCGCTTTTCCCCACCCCGAAAACGCGCCTGCTTGAAATGGTGGCGCCCACCCGCTTTACCGCCAAGATCGAAGAGCCAGCCGTCGCGGGCGACGAAACCAGTTCCATCAAAGACGGCAACTTGCCCGTTTATCACGCTTACTCCACCGACGGTGATGTCACTGGCGACCTCGTCTACGTCAACTACGGCCTTCCCGACGATTACCGCAAACTCCGCGAAATGGGCATCGACGTCAAAGGCAAGATCGTCCTCGCCCGCTATGGCGCTTCCTGGCGCGGCATCAAGCCCAAAGTCGCCGCCGAGAACGGCGCGGCCGGCTGCCTCATCTACTCCGACCCGGCTGACGACGGTTACGTCCAGGGCGACGTCTATCCCCAAGGCCCTTACCGCCCAGCCCAGGGCGCTCAGCGCGGCAGCGTCATGGACATGCCGGTCTATCCCGGCGATCCGCTCACTCCGTTTCAGGCGGCGACAGACAAGAACCGCGCGCCGGACCCCAAACAGGCTCCCACCGTCACCAAAATTCCCGTCATGCCCATCTCGTATGGCGACGCCGAACCGCTCCTCCGCGCCTTGGCCGGTCCTGTCGCACCCGCCGAATGGCGAGGCGGTCTGCCGCTTACTTACCATGTTGGTCCTGGGCCGGCCAAGGTCCATCTGAAGCTCGAGTTCGACTGGAAACTCGCCCCCACCTATAACGTTGTCGCCAAACTCACCGGCGCGCAACAGCCTGACCAGTGGATCCTCCGCGGTAATCATCACGACGGCTGGAACTTTGGCGCAGCAGATCCGCTTTCCGGCATGATCTCCCTGATGGAAGAAGCCCGCATGGTGGGCGAGTTGGCCAAAAGCGGTTGGCGTCCGGCCCGCACCATGGTGTATCTCGCCTGGGATGGCGAAGAGCCTGCGCTGCTCGGTTCCACCGAATGGGGCGAAGCTCACGCCGCCGAGTTACAGCGGCACGCCGTCGCCTATGTCAACTCTGATGGCACCTCGCGCGGCTTCCTTCGAGTCAGTGGCGCGGCTTCGCTCGAACTCTTTTCTGCGCAAACCGCCCGCGACCTTACCGATCCCCAAACCCGCGTCTCCACGCTGGAACGCTGGCAGGCCTCACGCAAGGTCGCCCGCCGCCCTGCTGACTTCCACCTCGAGCCCCTCGGTTCCGGTAGCGACTACACCGTCTTCCAGCACCACCTCGGCATCCCCAGCCTCAACATCGGTTTCGGCGGCGAAAGCGGCGGCGGCAGCTACCACTCTAACTACGATTCCTACGACCACTACGTCCGCTTCGGCGACCCCGACTTCCAATACATGCTCGCCACCGCCCAACTCGGTGGACGCATGATGCTCCGTCTCGCCAACGCTGATTGGCTCCCGCTTCGCGTCGAAGCCACCGCCCTGGCCGTCCGCGGCTGGATGAACGAAGTCGTCAAACTTGCCGATGACCTGCGTGTGGAAACCCGCCGCAAGAACGAACTGATCCGCAGCGGCGCGATGAAGCTCGCCGCCGACCCCCGCAAACCCTACAACGTCCCCGAGCCCGAAAGCGAAGTGCCGTTCCTCAACTTCGCCCCGCTGCAGAATGCCGTCGCGCGCCTTGAACTGGCTACCGCCGCCATCACCAAGGTGGACCCCGCCAAGCTCACCGCCGGCCAACGTCTCGCTCTCGATGAGCGCCTTCGCGCCGCCGAACAGAAGTTCTTGCGCGCCGATGGGCTCCCCCGCCGGCCCTGGTTCCGGCACGTGCTGCAAGCTCCGGGCTTCTACACCGGCTATGGCGTCAAAACGCTACCCGGCATCCGCGAAGCCATCGAACAGCGTTACTGGAAAGAAGCTGACGAACAAATCGCCTTCACCGCCGAAGCCCTCATCGTCTACGCACAATGGCTGGAGAGGGCCGCCGGCGGCGAATAGGCTAGCCTTTCTGGAGTTTCTGCGCGACTTTCTCCACTTCGCCCCAAACGCGAAGGAGATTGCCGCTCCACATCTTGCCGATTTGCTGCTCAGTGTAGCCGCGCCGCACGAGTTCCAGCGTCACGTTGAAGGCTTCGGAAGCGCTGTTCCAGCCGTCGATGCCGCCTCCGCCGTCGAAGTCCGAGGAGATGCCGACATGGTCGATGCCGATTAACTTCACGGCATAGTCGATGTGGTCGACGAAGTCCTTCACATTGGCGCGAGGTCCGGGCGGATACTTCGCATCGACCTCGGCCATTCCCTTCTGGTAAGCCGCGCGCTTATCGGGCGGCAGCATCGCGAGGAAACCACCGCCGCGCGCCCGTCCGGCGCCCGGGGCGCCCGCGTCCGCGTGCTCGCTCTCCACCGGGCAGGGCCGCGATGCACTGGCTGCGGCGCCACGTCCACCGCCCGTCCGGCCACCGCCGCCACCACCACCGAAACCGGCGGGGAACAGCTCTTCCCGCAGTTTGGTCAATGCCGCGGCGCGCTGCTTCGAATCCACTTTCACGTAGCCCGCGAAGCCCACCACCTGCACCACGCCGCCATTCTTTTTGAGCGCCAGCAGCAACTCGTCGTCCATGTTGCGGCTATGGTCCGCCAACGCCCGCACGCTCGAGTGCGACGCGATCACCGGGGCCTTTGATAGCCGGATGGCTTCCAGGTTGGCGCCCTTCGAAGGATGCGACAGGTCCACCATGATGCCCAGCCGGTTCATCTCGGCGATCACTTCCTTGCCCAGGGGCGACAGACCGTTGTTGTAGAGGTAACCCTGCGCCTCGCCCGTATTCGAGTCGGCGAGTTGGCTGTTACCGTTGTGCGCCAGCGACATGTAGCGCGCGCCCCGGTCATAGAACTCTTTTACGCGCTTGATGTCGTTCCCGATCGGATAGCCGTTCTCGACGCCGATCACGGCGATGCGCAAATTCCTCTTGTGCAGCTTCAGAACATCGGCCGGCGTCAGCGCCAGGCCGAAGTTGTCGGGTGCGATCTTCTCGGTCAACCGGTGAATCGCATCGAATTTCGCGATGGCCTGCTGGTAGGCGCCGTCAAAGCCCGCCTCAGTGAGCGGACCCTGGCCCACGTAGACGATCATGAACGACACGTCCATGTCGCCTTCCACCATCTTGGGCAAGTTCACCTGCGACGTGAGCCGCATCTTGTAATTGCACTCTGGGGTGAAATTCAAGGGGTCGATGTCGTTGTGCGTATCGAGCTTCAGCACCCGGTCATGAATGCCCTTGGCTTTGGCGACTAACGCCGCGTCGCCGGTCGACTGGGCGGAACTGGCACTGGTCCGGAACAGCAGTCCGACGGATGACGCCGTCATGCCGGCAATCATGAACCTTCGATTGATGTCTTTCATTGCATCCTCCTGTCCCTTTCTCGGAACGAATTGGGTGGTTCCGCAAACCAACTGGGGCCGCGATGAAGACGGGGAAACCTGATTATAGCAACTGGGCCAAAGCCCTCTCGCTGCGTGCTCCGCAGAAAGCGATATCGTGTTTCTGATGCTGCCTCGCCGAAGTGTTCTCCTCACCGCGCTTGCCGCCGAACCCCTCGAAGCAGCTCTCCGCACTATGACCCTCAGCATGCATCAATTCACCTCCGCTGGAGCCGGCTACCGCAAATCGCTGGAAGGCTGGGCCAAAGCGGGCATTCAGCAGGTGGAGCCCTCCGCCGGACTGCTTGACGATTTCCTCAAAACCAACTCCCTCGCCACGGCCAAACGGCTGGTCAGCGACCTCGGACTCCGCGTCGTCTCCGGCGCCATCGGCGTTACCGGCCTTTGGGAACCCAATCCGAAATTCGCGGCCAACCTCGAGGCCTTCAAGAAACGATGCGCCCAGTTCGCCGAACTTGGCGCTCCCCTTGTCTATTCGCCTTGCGTTGCATCGGCGAAGTTCACCGCTGAGGACTATGCTCGCGCTCCGGAGAACGTCCGCCGCGTGGCCGACGTCGCCCAGCAGTTCCAACTCCGGGTCGCGGCTGAATTCGTCCGGAACTCCACCTTCCTGGCGTCGCTCCCCACGGCGCTTCGCCTCCACCGGCAGACGGCCCATCCCAACTTCGGCATTCTCTTCGATTGTTACCACTTCTGGTCCGGCCCCAGCAAAATGGAGGATCTCGACCTCATCCGTCCCGGCGAGATCATTCATGCCCACCTCAACGACACACCGGAGATCCCCCGCGAGTTACTCGACCTGCAATCCCGGGTGGTGCCCGGCGATGGCGTCGCCCCCCTCGTCAAGATCATTCGCCAACTGACCCGGAAAGGCTACGCCGGACCTATCTCTGTCGAGCTTTTCCTTCCCCAATACCAGTCTGCCGACCCCTTTGTGCTCGCCAAAGAAATCAAGTCGAAGTCCGAAGCTATCTTCAAGCAGGCCCGCCGCTAGGGCTAGTGGCTTTCGCTTCGCATCACCCGGTCAAAGGCTTCCATCTCGACGCGGCTGCCGATGACGAGGGGGGTGCGTTGGTGGATGCCTTCGGGTTGAATGTCGAGAATGCGGCGGGAACCGTCGGTGGCGAGGCCTCCGGCTTGCTCGGCGAGGAAGGCGAGGGGGTTGGCTTCGTACAGGAGCCGGAGTTTGCCGCTGGAATGGGACTTGGTGGGCGGGTAAAGAAAGACGCCGCCTTTGAGGAGGGTGCGGTGGAAGTCGGCGACGAGGGAGCCGATGTAGCGGGAACTGTAGGTGCGGCCGAGGGAGCCGTCGCGGAGTTGGCCGAGGTAGCTCTGGTAGGGGGCAGGGAAGTTGGGGGCGTTGGCTTCGTTGACGGAGTAATACTGGCCCTGGTCGGGCATGCGCATTTTGTCGTGGCTGAGAACGAAGGCGCCGATGTTGGGGTCGAGGGTGAAGCCGAAGACGCCGCGGCCGGCAGTGTAGACGAACATCGTGGAGGAGCCGTAGACGACATAACCGGCGGCGACTTGCTGAGCGCCTTTCTGCAGGGCGGCGGCGTGGCGGACGCTGGAGGCTTTTTCCGGGCGTAGGAAGATCGAAAAGATGGTGCCGACGCTGACGTTGACGTCGATGTTGGAGGAGCCATCGAGGGGATCGAAGATGACGATGTACTTGCCGGTTTCGGGAGCACGGTCGAAGGCGACGGGTTCTTCATTCTCTTCCGAGACGAGGATAGCGACGGTGTCGCGGACGCCCAGGCAATGGAGCAGGGCTTCGTTGGCGTAGACATCGAGTTTTTGCTGGACTTCGCCCTGGACGTTGGTGGCGCCGGCGGCACCGGCGACATCGAGCAGTCCGGCGCTGCGGATGCGGGCCTGGATCATCTTGGTGGCCAGCGTGATGCCGGAGAGCAGCCAGGAGAAGGTGCCGCTAGCACCTGGGTAGATCGAATCCTGCTGGTGGGCAATGTGCTGTTGGACGGTGACGATCATGGCGTGGTGATTGTATCAGGGGGCCTTGGGGAGGACTGCTCTCGTTGGTACTAGTTGGGTACTGGACGCCGATGGACGAGGATCTTGACGGTGAAGATGTAGACGGATTTGCCGTCCTGGTTGGTCATGGTGCAGCGGACGAGGGCGATGCCTTGTTGGGGTTTGGAGCGGGAAGGGATGACTTCGAGGATTTCGCTTTCGAGGGTGAGGGTGTCGCCGGGGCGGGTGGGATGAGGCCAGGCGATCTCGCCGCCGAGGCCGATGAGACCGTGGGCGAAGGGGAGGCCGCCATCGACGAGCTGGCGCATGGCGAGGGCGGCGGTGTACCAGCCACTGCCGGCAAGGCCGCGGAAGATGCTAGTTTGGGCGGCGGTTTCGTCGAGGTGGAAGGGTTGGGGGTCGAATTCGGCGGCGAAGGCCTTCATGCGGTGGAGGTCGAGGAGGACTTGGCCGCCGGGGAATTTTTGGCCTGGGTGGAGGTCTTCGAGGAAGAGTGGCGTGGGGGCGCTCATTTTTCTATGATTGTCCGGGCGGGGAGGTGATTTAGAGGGCGACCAGGGAGAGATCGGGTGCGAGTTGCCTGAGGTCGCCGGGGTCCGAGGTGACGATGGGTTGGCCGGCGCGCCGGGCGCAGATGACGACGTGAGCGTCGGCGATGTCGGAGGTGCCGGTCCGGGCGAGCAGCAATCCGACGGCAGTGGCATCGCGGGCGTCGAGCGGCATCAGATCGGTACCCGGCTGCCGAATGAGACGGCTCAGGCGCGCTTGCCGTGCGGGTTGGCGAAGGCCTTGGGCAAGAGCGGTGGCGGGAATCGTGATGCGCTGTCCCAGTTCGTTGGCGCGGGCCAGGAGGGCGATGACTCGGCGATCATTGCGATCGAGGGCGATGAGTCCGCCGGCGTCGAAGGTGATCCCGTTCAAGCAACCTTCTTTTTCCGGGTAGCCGGCTTGGTGTTTGGAGCGGTGAGAACTCCGTCCGCCCAATCGCGCTCCCTCCGGGTCAGCGAGCCGCCTGTTTCGCGGAGGGCTTCTTGAAGCATCTCCTGCCATCCGGCGGCATCGAGCAGAGCCACTCCAACGGCATGCTTCACGAAGGCGGAAACGTTGGCGGCCTGACCAGCGGCGATCAGGCTCCGGATTTCCTGAAGCTGGCTGTCGTCCAAGGTGATGGTGATTTTAGTGGTCGCCATACCGAAGACCATACCATGGAGCCGGATGATTTAGCCGGGGCAGTCGCGGTGGGCCTTGCGGAGGTCGGTGAGGAGGTTCTCCATCTCGTCGGGGTCGTAGACGAAGTAGTGGCCGCGGCGGGGGAGTTCCTGGTAGCCGCAGCCGGGGAGGCGGGAGCGGAGGTCGCGGGCGACTTCGATGGGGACGACTTTGTCTTCGGTGCCGTGGGTGACGAGGACGGTGCAGGCGGCAAGTTGGGTGAGGTCGATGCGGGGATCGGAGTAGAGGGCCTGGACTTCCTGGAGGAGGTAGCCGGGACCTTGGGCGTAGCTCTCGCGACGGTTCAGGCGGAAGGAGTCTTCGATTTCAGGGATCGAGAGCAGACGTTGATCGTCGGCGGAGAGGCCGCGTTTCACGTCGGCGAAGTAGCTCTCCCATTCGTTCATGAGGCGGTTGCGGTGCTTGGTTTCGATGCGGAGGAAAGTGGCTTCGCGGAAGTTAGCGAGTTTGGCGGAGAGGAGGATGTGCCAGGTTTCCTGGGAGAAACGGCGCCAATTGGAGATCATGTGGGGCAAACCGAGACTGCCGACGAGGGAGACGGCGCGGAGGCCGGGAAGTTGGCCGCAGGCGAGGGCGTAAGTGGCGCCGGCGGAGAAGCCGAGGATGCTGAAGGGTTGGCCGGGGCCGAGGAGGTGGGCGGCGAGTTGGCGGACATCGGAGGCCCAGCCGACGACGGTGCGTTCGCGGGCGGGGGTGGAGAGGCCGAGGCCGGGGCGGTCCGGCGAGATGAGGCGGATGTTGAGCTTGTGGAGTAGCTCATCGTGGGCGGCGAGGCGCTCGAGGCGTGAACCCTGGAAGCTGTGGAAGTGGAGGATAGGGATGCCGTCGCGGGGGCCGCGGTCCATGTAGGCGAGAGTGCGGCCGTCGCTGAGGGTGAGTTTGCCGAAGGAGGGGTGGGATTCGCCGGGGGCGGGACGGAGGCCGGGGATGTGCTGCATGAGCCCGGCGACGGCGTCGCGGAGATGTTCGGTGTCGCGCAGGGGATCGCCGGTGGGGTAGATGGGTGGGCCGACGCGGACGTGAATGCGGAAGGGTGGTTCGCTGAGGGCGAGTTGATCGGTGCCCATGGCGGAGAAGATGACGGTTTCGGGAGTCCAGTCGAGGCGGAGGCCGCCGATGGCGGCGGGGACGACGGGGCAGTTGCTTTTCATGGCGGTGACCATGGCGCCGGTGCTCCAGTTCTGTAGTTGGAGAGCGGGATCGGCGATGGCGCGGCCGGCGGGGAAGATGAGGACGGCGTGACGGTCACTTTCGCGGAGGTAAGCGGCGATGGTGTCGGAGGCGCCAAGGCGTCGGCGGCTGGCGGCGGGGTCGCCGACGAGGAGGGCGATGCCGTAGTGATGGAGGACCCAGCGTTCGGCCCGCACGATCCAGTTGCGGCTATCGGCGGTGATGACGATACGGGGGACGCGGCCGGCGCGGGTGACGAGCAGGTGGCCAAGGATGAAGCCGTCGACGCCGGACTTGTAGGCGTGGTTGGAGGCGAGCACATAGGAGCCCTGGGGTAGATTGTCGAGGCCTTCGACGTCGATCCAGCGAAGCACGTGATTGCGGAAGAGGACGTGCATGAGGCGGATGGGCCAGCCTTGCTCCTGCAAGTCTTCCGGGGCGTTGGCGAGTTGCTTGCGGAGGAAGAGGTGGAGGGGGATCGCCACGGCGGCGAAGCCCAAGGCGGCAAAGCCGGCGGCCCGCCCAAGTTTGCGAAGAAAGCTTTTGCCAGATTTTCGTTGCATGTGGATGAGCGATCAACAGTATCTCAGGTGGCGGGGGATCGAAAATTCAACGTGCGTTAATCGAGCCGCAACTTTTGGTTGCTAGCTTGGCGGTTGCCATGCGCGAAACTCCTTTAGCTCCGATTCTGCTTACTCTGTTGGGGCTGATGCCCGCCCTTGCTCAACTCGACCAAGGTCAGGTCGCAGGTACGGTGAGCGACCCCTCACGGCAAGTGATCGTGGCGGCCAACGTGACCGCAGTGAGCGCACAGACCGGGCGCCGGCTGACCGCGCAGACCAGTGCCGCGGGCGACTACGTGATCCCGAATCTGCCGGTGGGACTTTACTCGGTGGAGGTGGAGGCGCCCGGCTTTCGCAAGTTCATTCGCGCGACCGTGAAGGTGGATGCGGCGAGCCGCAGCAGGGTGGATGCGCAACTGACGCTGGGGGCGGCCACGGAGATTGTGAACGTGACCGATGAGGCGGCACCGATCCAGGACTCATCGGCGCAACTGGGACGGGTGGTGGAAGCCAAGCAGATTTCGGACTTGGCGCTGAATGGGCGGAACCCCCTGAATCTGGCACTGATTAAGGCCGGGGTGGTGGGTAGCAACTTCAACGCGTTTGCGCCGACGAACATGGGGAGCAGTCTGTCGATCAACGGGGGCCAGCAGGACGGCAACAACGTAACGATCGACGGCGTGAGCGCGGTGCGCACGCGGGGCGATGGCCAGGGGGGACCAGCGTTGTTGGGGATCTTCAATGCGGACTCGCTGCAGGAGGTACAGATTCTGACGTCGACGTATCCGGCCGAGTACGGTCGCGCCTCGGATGGACAGATTCGGTTTGTGACGAAGAGCGGTTCGCGCGATTTTCACGGGACGGTGTGGCACTTCATGCGGAACTCGGCGTTGGATGCGAATAGCTGGGTGCGGAATGCGGCGAACACGTTTGACTCGACGCGGCCCGCGCCGTTCCGCTTTAATCAGCCGGGGTTCTCGATTGGGGGTCCGGTGGCGATTCCCGGGGCCTTCAACAAGAATCGTGACAAGCTGTTCTTCTTTGTGTCCGAAGAGTGGATTCGCTTCCGGCAGGAGAAGACGGGTTCGGCGATTGTGCCGTCCGCGCCGATGCGGACGGGCGACTTCAGTGAGCTGCTGAATCCGGCGAACCTTTTCTTCCGCCGGGCGATCGCGGTTCGCGATCCGCTGACGAACACTCCGTTTGCGAACAATGTGATTCCGGCGAATCGTTTGAGCGCGAACGGGACGGGACTGCTGCGGGCTTATCCGCTGCCGACGCCGGGCTTCCGGCAGGGTGCCGCGAATTGGATCGATTCACAGCCGAATCCGCGCGACATTCGCAAAGACACGGTGCGCATGGACTATCTGTTCGGCGCGAGCCGTCTTTCGTTCTCCGGCACGAACTTCTACTTTGCGGAGGACGATCCCTTCCGGGGAGGCTTCACGGTGGCGAACACGCGGTGGCGCCGTCCGAACCGCACCGGAGCGATCAGCGTTTCGTCGACGCTCGGGGCGAACAAGGTGAACGAGATCACGGCGACGGCGGCCAACGATGTGGTGCAGATGACGCTGTATCCTTTCGATGGCGTCAACCGTTACGAACGTTCGCTGTATGGGATCAACTTTCCCTATGTGATCCCCGGGACGAAGCGGGTGGAGAACCGGATTCCGACGATTGACATCACGGGATTCACTTCGCTGGACGGGTCGTCGAAGCCGGGCAGCAGTTCCGGCCCGATGGTGTCGATCTCCGACAACTTCACTTGGATTGCGGGCGGCCACACGGTGAAGTTCGGTGGCTTTCTGGGACGCGACACACAGATTAACGCGGACCAGATCGCATTCAATCAGAATGGCTGGTTTACGTTTCGCGATGTTGGCAATCCGCTGACGACGGGCAATGCGCTGGCGAATGCGGCTCTGGGCAATTTCGATACCTACTTCGAGATTGGGCCGGCGGCGGATACGCATGTGAGGAGCAACGCATTCGAGGCTTTCCTGCAGGACACCTGGAAGCTGCGGCCGAACCTGACCCTGGAACTTGGGTTGCGCTACTCTTACTTCGCGCCGTGGACGGCGAAGTGGAACGACATCTCGAACTTCGATCCGCGCTACTTCAGCGTGCAGGATCGCGCGATTCTCGATCCGCGGACCGGCGCGATCATTGGCGGCGACCCGTATAACGGGATCGTTCAGGGCGGTACGGGTTATCCGGAGTCCGCTAAGGGACGCGCGCTGGGTGCGTTGGTCCCGAATGTACAGCGCCTGTTTCGTGGTGTTCCGGAGGGTTTCGTGAATCGCTACTTCGCGAACTTTGCGCCGCGCTTCGGCATGGCGTGGCGGGTGAACCCGAAGACGGTGGTGCGTCTGGGTGGGGGATCGTTCAAGGCGCGCGATTTTCTGAACAATGGCTCATTGTTCAGAAACGCGCCGAACCAGGCGCGGGTGGATGTGGTGAATGGAGTGGTCGATTCGCCGGGTGGGACGGGCGGCGCGCAATTTCCCTTTAGCCTCGGGGCGTTGGCGCATGAGTATAACTACCCCACCGCCTACCAATACAGCTTCTCCGTGCAACATGAACTTCCGTGGGGCATTGTGATGGACGCCTCTTATGTGGGCAAGACGGCGGTAGATCTGTATCGCGTACGAAACGCGAATCAACTGCAGCCGGGGACGGTGCAGGCTAATCCTGGGATCAACGTGAACGCGCTGCGCCCATACTATGGATTGGCGGCGATCAACTATAGCGAGCAGAGCGGCCGTTCGAACTATAACTCGGGACAACTGAGCCTGGACCGGCGCTTTCGAAATGGACTCGGCTTCGGTGTAGCTTACACGTTTTCGAAGAATCTCGATAATGTCGCCACGCCCTATAACGGCAACAACTTTGTGAAGGCGCTTTCGACGAATGACCGTCCGCACGTGCTTTCGATCAACTACATTTATCAACTGCCTTTCCTGAGGGATTCGCGGACGTTGCGGGGGAACCTGTTTGGCAACTGGCAGATTTCGGGTGTCACGTTCTTTCGGAGCGGCAATCCGCTGTCGGTGGTGGATGCGACGGATACGGCGGGGGTCGGCGCGGGGAGCGCGGCGCAACCCTGGAACGTTGCGGGGTCGTTGGTGGCTCCTGGGGCGATGGGGGTGGGGCAATCCTGGTTTAATCCCGCAGCGTTCAGCGTGCCTCGAGCAGGAACATTCGGGAATGCGGGACTGTTTATTCTGCGTGGTCCGGCGTTTCAGAATTGGGACTTGGCGTTGTTCAAGAACTTCCGCCTGACGGAACGCATTGGCGCTCAACTGCGGGCGGAGGCGTTCAACTTCCTAAATCATCCGTTGCTGAGCAATCCGTCCACCGCTCCGCGCGCTGGCGACTTCAGCCGCATTACGAGCAAGTACGGCGAACGCAATCTTCAACTAGGCCTTAAGATCATCTTCTAAAGCAATATGCGACTTCTTACCTTTCTCCTGATGCTGGTTACTTTGCAGGCCGCGGAACCGGCGGCGAAGAGTTACCTGTCTTCGCCGCGGCGGGCCTATACGGCTCCGGAGCTTCGCGATGCGCCCGATGAATGGATCGTGCGCTCGTTTGCCTGGGTGGACGATATGTTGCGGACGTTTCCGCCGTCGCTGCCGGAGCCTCCGGAACGGCGTGCGGCACTGATTCGTCTTGACGACATCCTGCACATTGAGTCGGCACCGAAGAAGCCGCTGGTGCACCAGTTCTTCCACGAGCAGGCGACGCGGGCGATCGAAGAGATCGAGAAGACGAAGCTGACCAGCGGGGCCCGCATTTGGAAGATCTATAGCCACAGTTGGGTGGTCCGCACGGCGTCGGTCACGTTTGCTTACGATCTGGTTCCCGGGCCGCCGCGGAACGAGGCTTTCGCGCTGCCGATGCCGGTGGTCGAACGATTGGTGAACCAGATCGACGTGCTGTTCATCAGCCATTTGCATACGGACCATGCGAGTCAGACGGTGGCGCGGATGTTGTTAGAACGTGGAAAGCAGGTGGTGGCTCCCGAAGGGCTCTGGAAGAATGACCCCTACTTCGCGGCGCGCCTGACTTATCCGGAACGGAGTGCGGAGAAGGTTCATGAAGTCGGCAAGCTCCGTTATGTGGCTTATCCGGGCCATCAGGGGAAGGGTCCGCTGAACAACAATCATCTGGTGATTACGCCGGAGAAGTTCGTGGTGATGCAGACAGGCGACCAGTCCTCGGACAACGGCGACTGGAGCGACTTTGACTGGATCAGCAAAGT
This sequence comes from Bryobacter sp., assembly GCA_022843605.1. GTDB lineage: Bacteria > Acidobacteriota > Terriglobia > Bryobacterales > Bryobacteraceae > JALHNI01. The sequence continues at coordinate 12,946 of JALHNI010000017.1, read as the reverse complement.
AGGGTTTCAGCATCGGGTGGACGTCCTGCTGCCGAACTGCTGGACGACGGATATTCAGCGCATGATCCGCGGCGTGAACCCCAAGCTCGTGCTGACCGGCCATGAGAATGAGATGGCGCATACGGTGGATCATCGCGAAGACTTTACGCAGACCTACAACCACCTTTTCGGTTCACCGTATCCGTTCATCGTGATGTCGTGGGGCGAAGGCTACACGATTCCCTCCTCGTCAGCGCGCCGCTAGGCGAAAGGGCCGGACATCGGGATGAAACATGCAGCCGCTATGCTCGGAAGAGTATGAAGATGCGAGCGGTGTTGATGTTGGCGGCAGCCGGGTTTGGCCTGAGGGCGCAGGAATTGCGCATGAATCAGATTCAGTTCGTGGGGACGCACAACAGCTACCACGCGGGATTGGCGGCTGGAGAGATGACGCTGTTACAGCGGCAGAATCCGAAGGCGGCTGCGTCATTGGCGTACCGGCATCCAAAGATTGAGGCGCAGTTGGACGCGGGCGTGCGGCAATTGGAACTGGATGTCTACGGGGATGAGCAGGGGGGACTGTTTGCGGAACCTTTGTATTTGAAGCTGGTGGCGAAGGAAGGATTGCCGGTTGAGGCGCTGCCTTACGGGGCCGACGTGCTGAAGCGCCCGGGGTTTAAGGTGCTGCACGTGCCGGATATTGACTTCCGGAGCCACTGCCCGACGTTCGTGGGGTGTTTGCAGATCGTGCGGACATGGTCAAAGGCGCATCCGAGGCATTTGCCGATTTACATTCAGGTGGAGAACAAGGACGGCAGGTCCCGGCCAGAGTTCGTGAAGCCGGAGACGATAACGAAGGCGACGCTGGATGCGCTGGATGCGGAGATCCGGACCGTGTTTAGCGCGGGCGAGGTGGTGACGCCGGATGTGGTGCGGGGGAAGCACGAGACGTTGGAAGAGGCGGTGCGGAAGTCCGGCTGGCCGACGCTTGAAAGTGCGCGGGGGAAGGTAGTTTTCCTGTTTGACCAGGAACGGGTGTCGCCGCTCTATCTCGAAGGCCACCCGTCGCTGCGGGGCCGCATGATTTTCACGAATGCCAAGCCGGGCGCGCCGGACGCGGCGTTCGTGAAGGTGAACAATGCGCAGTCGCCGGAGATTCCGGAATTGGTGAGACAGGGCTATCTGGTGCGGACGATGACGGACGGCGGTGCGGAAGCGGTGCGGAAGGGCGATACAGCGCGCCGGGATGCGGCATTGGCCAGCGGAGCGCAGATTCTGAGCACGGACTATCCGTTTGAGTGGAAGGCGGCGGAGAGCGGCTACGGGGTTTCGCTGCCGGGAGGCAAACGGGTGCGGTGCAACCCAGTGAACGCGCCGAAGAACTGCGCGATTTCGCAGGAGTAGGCGCAGAACAGATTGTCGCTATTGGCGGCGAAACGACGCTTTAAGCGGTCAGAGGGACCGATGCGGCTCGTTGAGGCTGGTCGTCCTGACGCGGAGAAGCGAGGAGGCGAGTGGCATGGACCTGCCAATTCTGAAACACCTGGACATCCTGATCGGCTTGGCCGTGGTGATGCTGATCGTCTCCACGCTGGTGGTGGCGGTGACGCAGTTCCTGCTGAACCTTGCCTGCCGGCGATCGTTGTATGTGCGCGAGACGCTGACGGATCTGGTGGCTCAGATTGCACCGAGGTTGACGGCGGAGGAGTCGAAGTATGTGGCCGAGCGACTGCTGCGGCATCCCCTGGTGGGCCGGCGCCGCTGGCTTGACTTCTTCCGGATGCGGGCGGCGCTGAAGAAGCTGCGCGAGTGGATGGGGATTGCGCAGCGGCGGCTGGCGACCGCCTGGCCCATGCCAAAGGTAGCTCGGGGCGAGGTGCTGCTGCGGCATGAGGTGGTGGCGACGTTACTGGAGTGGGCGGCCGCTGAGGGGGCATTGGCCAGGCAGGATGAGCAACTGCTGCGGGAGCGGCCGGAGGTGCGGGAGCGGCTGGAGAAGATCAACCAGGAGTTGCGGAGGGCGTTGGCCCAGTGCGGGATTGCCGATCCGGGCCAGGCCGCACGCGAGGTGCGGGCCAACCTGATCGAGTTTGAGGGCGCGAATGCGGGCCTGCCGGCGCAGACCTGGCACACGCAGGCCCTGCTTCGAGCCAATCTCGGTGACCTGACGGGCAAGGTGTTCGCCTGGTACGACAACTCCATGGAGCGGGTGCGCGAGTTCTTTTCGCTGGAGGCGAAGCTGCTCTCGTCGATGATCGCGTTGTGCGTGGTTTTCGCGATCCAACTGGATGCGGTGGATCTGCTGAGGCGGCTGTCGCAGGATGAGAAACTGCGCACCGCGTTGGTGGCGAAGGTGGAGACGGCGAAGAAGGCCTACGAAGAGGTTACGGCTAAGCCGGTATCGCGCGCCGAAGCCGGAACAGACACGAAGACAGGCGGCGACAAGGCAGAAGACGCCAAAAAGGCAGAAGAGGCTCAACGAACCCGGGACGAAGCGCTCAAGACGATTCGCGAATCTGTTGAGGCGTTGCGTGACCCGAAGGCGTCGGTGATTCCTGAGTATTTTCTTTGGGAGAAGGTGGCCCACTTGCGGATCGATCGAGCGCCGAAAACGGATCCGCCACCGGACCACCTGATTCTGCGGCTCGACGACCGGCAGTTCAAGGTGGAAGTCGCCAGGAACTGCCTGAACCGGTTCCCGGATTGTGTCGCTGAAGCATTCCGGCGGGGGACGGCTCCGGTGGAGGTGCATGTTGGCACGCCGACACCGGCTTCGTTGACGTTGGTGGCGCGCAGTGTGGAGGTGAGTTCGATATCCATGGCGACGGTTGCGGCCGGCCAGGAAGTGAAGGTGGAGGGTTCGCAGAGCCGGGAGATAGACTGCGAGGGATTCAAGCATCGGCTCGGCGGGGTGATGTTCGCCTGGGTTCTGGTGAGCCTGGGCGCGCCGTTTTGGTACGACTTGCTGAAGAAGCTGCTGGGGCTGCGGTCACTGCTGCAAACGAAGGACGATGCTGAGCGCGAGGCGCGGCGTGGTGAACAGAAGGAAGCGGCGCCGGTGAACGATCCCGGGACGGTGACGACGCAGCCGACAGCGCTGCAGGGGGAGCCGACAGGCGTGATGCTCGACCGTACGGCGTCGCTGCGGGCGCAGCCGAGTCAGCGCGCGGCCATCACGCGAGAGTTGCCGGTGGATTGGGTGGTGAACGTGATGGGCTATGTGGAAGCGGAGGCGGTGCGGGTGGGGAGCGGCGCGAATTCGCGCTGGTACCGGACAGTGCAAGGCGACTATCTGTGGGCCGGCGATGCGAAAGGGGAGGTCTAGGCCATGGCCAACCTCAATTTGAAGCTTTGCTTCTACGATGGCTCCGGAGACAAGCTTGTGGGTCGGGAAGTCATGGTGACGGTCTTTGACGGCAATCAGAAGAAAGTGGTGCGTTGGTATGCGGAGCAGGGAGAGATGACGATTCCTTTGCTGCTGCAGGACAGTCCGCTGCGCGACCGGTTCCGGCTGATGGCATCGGCGAAAGGGTTTAACGATGCCGGCCTCATGAACATCACCCAGGATGTCGAGCAAAAGCTGATGCTGATCGCGAAGACGGCGAGCGTCGTGCTGAGGCCCTCTGATTTATGGCCGCCGGAGATCAAGAGCCTGATCCCCGATGGTTTCGAAGATTTCGTCGAGTTTGACGATGGGTTGCCGGCGGCTTGTCTATTGAACATTCTTGAGGCGATCCGGCTGAAACTGGGGGCGGCAGGCCTCGAGAGAATGGGAACGGTGCCCGTGGAGCCGGCTACCGAGGACTTTCGGAAGCAGGGTAAACCTGGCCTGATGAGGGATCGGACGCTGTTGCAGGTGGATAAGAGGTTGATCGACGTGGTGACGGCTGCGGGAATGTCCCTGGAACCGCCTTGGGCGCACCCGACTCCGGCCGGCTACATGCGAGCCGGAAGCTTCAAGCAGAATGATTTCCCTTTCGGCAATCTGCAATTCACCTTTTTCACCAAGGGTGACAGTTGCTACGCGGATATCGATATGGACTACTACCAGGACAAGGCCTCGCACTTGCTGCTGGAGGTTTTCCCGAATACGTTCTTCCGCAATAAGACCGACCCACGGAAGGTCTATGGGCTTCGTTGGATGGACGGGAACGACTTTAAGCCGGCGTACATCCTGGCGTAGGCGGCCGGCCGGAGAGCGCGAAAATGGGCCCTGATACACTAGCAAGTTGAGGGGACCACGATGAAGCCACTTTCCCGCCGCACGTTTTTCCAGGGGGCCGCCTTGGCGGCGTCCGCCACTCGAGTGATGGGGGCGAATGACCGGGTGCAACTCGGCATTGTCGGACTCGGCGGCCGGGGTGCCGATCACCTTCGCACGTACCTGGCGATCCCTGGGGCTCAGTTGGTGGGGCTGTGCGACGTGAATCAGGCCGCGCTTGAGAAGAACAACGCGCTCATCGTGCGGGAGAGCCAGCCAAAAGCCAAAGAGTACAAGGACATGCGCGAGATGTTCGCGGCGAAGGAGATTGACGCGGTTTCAATCGCCACGCCGAACCATTGGCACGCATTGTCGATGATTCGCGCGGCGGAGGCGGGTAAGGACGTCTATTGCGAGAAACCGGCGAGCCATAACATTTACGAGGGCTACCGGATGGTGGAAGTGGCGCGCAAGACGGGCCGCATGGTGCAGATCGGATCGCAGAGCCGGTCCACGGCGCACAACATGAAAGCGATGCAGTTGTTGCGCGAGGGAGTGATCGGCAAGGTCTATCTGGCGAAGGGGCTCTGCTATAAACGCCGCAAGTCGATTGGGCGGACGGCGGAAGAGGCGGTGCCGCCGGGCATTGACTGGGACCAGTTTCTGGGCCCGGCACCGAAGCGGCCGTTCACCTGGAATCGTTTTCGCTATAACTGGCACTGGTTTTGGGAAACGGGTAATGGCGATATCGGCAACCAGGGCGTGCATGAGATGGACATCTGTTTGTGGGGCCTGGGCAAAACCAGCCTGCCCAAGAGCGTTTTTTCCACGGGCGGCAAGTTTCTTTACGACGATGACCAGGAGACGCCGAATACGCAGTCGGCCAGTTTCGACTTTGGTGACGTGCAGATGCAGTTCGAAGTGCGGGGGTTGTTAACGGGCCCTGAAAGCTACTTACTCCGTCGCGGCACCAATACCGTAGGCAATATCTTCTTTGGCGCGGATGGCTACATGACCATCGACAGCAATGGTTTTCAGGTCTTTAAGGGCGAAGGCAGCGAGAAGATCATGGACGAAAAGCCGGCGCCGGTGGGCTACGACACCAAAGCGCACATGGAAAATTTTATCAAGGCCGTGAAGTCGAGGAAGCACTCTGACTTGAACGCCGAGATCGAAATCGGGGCGCGCGCCGCGGCGTTGTGCCATATGGCCAATATTAGTTATCGCGTGGGCCGTAAGCTGACCTGGGACGAGACGAAGCGTAAGTTCGTGGGCGATTCCGAGGCCGATAAGCTGATCACACGCGATTACCGTAAACCTTACGTTGTCTAACTTATTCATGAATCAACCACGCATTCTTACTACGACGGTCGGGTCTTATCCCGTTCCCGATTGGCTCGCGGCTTTGCCGAGCGAACAGGCACGTCTGGACGCGACGCGAGTCGTTTTTGACTTTCAGCGGCAAGCCGGGATCGACTTGCCGACGGACGGCGAACTCTACCGCTTCGACATCAATCACCCGGACACGAACGGGATGATTGAGTACTTTATCCGGCCCATGGGCGGAATTCGTACGCAGGTGGGCCGCAGCGACCACGAAGCTTTTGCGGCTAAGAGCTCGATGAAGTTCCGGCGCAAAGCAGCGGGCGTGATTGAGGGGCCGCTGAGCGAAGGGTCCTTGAACTTACTCGCGGATTGCGAACTCGCCGCGTCAGTGGCGGGCGGGCCTTTCAAGTTTACGGTGACCAGCCCCTATATGCTGGCGCGTACGCTGCTCGACAATCATTATCCGGACTTCGAAACCATGTTGATGGCGCTGGCTGACGTGATCGCCGACCAGGTGGCGGATCTGCCTTGCGACTGCATCCAGGTGGATGAAGCGAATATCCCCGGTAACCCGGCGGATGCGCCGATGGCGGCACGGGCGATTAATCGCGTGCTGGCCAAGATCAAGGGACGCCGCGCCGTCCATCTTTGCTTTGGCAACTATGGCGGACAGACGATCCAGGCCGGCCATTGGGCGACGCTCGTCGAGTTCTTGAATGCGCTGACCGTGGATCATCTGGTGCTGGAACTGGCGCACCGGCCGGTGGAGGATCTTGATGCGCTGAAGAATGTCGACGCCAAGATCAGCATGGGTCTGGGCGTGATCGATATCAAGGTGAACCATATCGAAACGCCGGACCAGATCGCGAAGAAGATGGAACTGATCGAGCAGCGGATCGGTCCGGGACGCCTGGGGTGGGTGCATCCCGACTGTGGTTTCTGGATGTTGAAGCGCTCGATTGCGGATCGCAAGATCGCCAACTTAGTGAAGGGCCGCGACAAGTACCTGGGCCTATGAGGCAGGCGCGACAAGTAACCCGGTTCGAGGCAATCTCGCACCCGACTTACTTTCTGCAGAGCTCGTTTTACCCGGACTCGGGGATGTTTTTCATCTCCTACGAGTCCGGGAGCGCGCAGCTTTGGGAGACGGACCCGGACGGTTTCCGTCAGATGACGTTCGGGCCGGGCATCCATCCGTATTCGCCTGCGCTTTCGCCGCGTGGGCATGAGCTGATCTTCACGCGTCAAGGGGCATTGTGGGCGATCAGCCGGCACAATCTCGAGGAACGGCTGATTGCCGATTTTGAGGGAGCGTCGGTGGGTGAGCCGTCGATCAGCGCCGATGGCGAGTGGCTGACGGCGGCGATGAAACGTGAGGGTCAGAATGGCTTGGCGGTGGCGCGGACGGATGGCTCCGGAGGGCGCTTCATTCCGTACCCGCGCACGGTGATTCATCCGCAGTTCCATCCGCTGGAGGAGGAGTGGATTGAGTTTGCGGGCGATCCGGCGCCGCGTATGTATCGCATTCGCCGGGACGGCACCGGACTGGAGTGCCTGTATGAGCACGCGAACGATGAATTCGTGGTGCATGAGACGTTTCTGGGGCAAACGGGGGATTTGGTCTTTACGGTTTGGCCGCATAAGCTTTGCCGCATGGACTGGACGACGCGGGAGATCAGGACGATCGCCGACTTCAATGCCTGGCACATTGCCCCCAACGCCGACGGAAGCAAGGTCCTTTGCGATACGAACCATCCGGACCTCGGGATTCACTTGATTGACGTCGCGACGGGCGAACGCGAATTCGTTTGTGAGAGTGGCGCGACCAATCAGGGGAGCCAATGGAAGACTTCGCGGTATGCGTTGGCGGAGGATTTTGCCGCTGCTCGAAGCGCGGCGAAGTCGGGTGGGAACCTGAGTTGGATGGAGGCTTCCACCGACACGGTTTATGGGCCGCAGTGGACGCATCCGCACCCGTCGTGGTCGCCGGATGAAAGTCGGATTGCGTTTGGGAGCGACCGGACCGGGGTGACGCAGGTCTACGTTTGCGATCTTTAGGTCGACTCCGGCTACTTGCCCATAGTCCTGTGCGCTGGCCTTAACGATTTGCCGCTTGAAATTGACGTAAGGGCGACGGGACCCTCCTCCTGGACCAACTCGCCCTGCCGCCTCCTAGATTTGTGTTTGGTCTGAAGACCGGTGCCAAGTGGACACCGGTACTTGGACCTTCTTGCGGGAATCCGGGGCAGCGTGGCGATCGGGGGCCACCCTTGCCAGCGGGTTCACGGTTCCAGTAACGGCCAACGACCGAGTTTCGGCTCCGGGGGTGCCAGCCGCGAGTTGGTTCTTGTTCCAGGCTCAGGCGATAACCGGATCTCAAAATACCCGCAAGCTGAGGCGTGTCTGAGGGTTACGATTTACTCCGAGTACAATTTTCGAGTACAGTCTGCCTTTTGCCAGGAGGGGTTACTTTGGGACGGCCAGGTAGAGCGCGGTGCCGCGGCGGTTTACCTCGAGAACGGTTGTTTTGGCGTCGGTGAGCGCTTTCTCGAGGCTCGCCAGATCAAGAACGGCGTGGCGGTTGGCGAAGACGATGACGTCGCCGGATTGGAGTCCTGCTTCGGCGCTGGCGCCATCCGGGTCGACGGCGGCCACGACCAAGCCGTTGACGTCGGGCGAGATGCCGAATTCCTGGCGGTTTTGCGAGGTGAGTTCGGCGATGGCGGCCCCGGTGAGGAGTTCGCCGGAAATTTCGGGCGCATCGATCGCCGGGGCGGAGGGGCGCGCGGCCAGGGTGGCTTGCAGGGTCTGTTCGTGGCCATCGCGGTGGACGCGCAGTTCGACGGTGGCGCCGGGCCGGGCTTCGGCGATGTAGAGTCGCAGCCGGTCAAAATCGCGGATCACACGACCATTCATGCCGAGGATGACGTCGCCTTTCTTGACGCCTGCCCTGGCGGCGGGGCTCTCGGGCGCGACGTCGGTGATGATGGCGCCACCGGGGCGAGCGAGGCCCAGGGCTTCGGTGAGAGAAGTGGTCATGGGTTGCATCCCGACGCCGAGGTAGCCGCGGGAGACCTGGCCGGTCTCAATCAACTCGGTCATCACGCGGTAGGCGACGTTGGAGGGTAGGGCGAAACCGATGCCGCTGCTGCCGCCGGAAGGGGAGATGATGGCGGTGTTGATGCCGATGAGTTCGCCGGCGGTGTTGAGCAAGGGTCCGCCGGAGTTGCCGGGATTGATGGCGGCGTCGGTCTGGATGTAGTCTTCATCGCCGGGGATGCCGACGCGAGAGGCACTCATGGCGCTGATGATGCCGGAGGTGACGGTGGTGCCGACGCCGAAGGGATTGCCGATGGCGAGCACGGCCTCTCCGACGCGAAGTTTGGCGCTGTTGCCGAAGGTGATGGCTTTGAGTTGGGTGGCGTCGACGCGGAGGACGGCGAGGTCAGTGGCGGGGTCAGCGGCGATGAGTTTTGCGGGGAGGGCGCGGTCGTCGTAGAGTTCGACGGTGATTTTGACGGCATTGTCGACGACGTGGTGATTGGTGAGAATGTAGCCGTCGGAAGAGACGATGACGCCGGAGCCTTCGCCGGAGATGGTTTTGCCGCGGGGCGTGGGTTTGGCCTGCGGAGAGAAGGCGGCCTGGATGGCGCTGGCCCAGGGGGCGTCGACTTTGGTGGTGGTGATGCGAACCACGCTGGGGACGTTGTTCTGGACGAGGTCGGCGAAGCCGGCGGTGGGGGCGGGGAGCGAGGCGGCGGGGGTGCTGAGGATGAAGAGGGCGAAGGTGGCGGCCGTTCTCAGGGTCATGACAGTGAGAGGTGTGCCGGGGGGAACGGGTTGGTTAAGTTTCGCAAAAGACCAGGTTAAGAAGATCAAGCAGATGTGAGAATAGATTCTCGATATATCCGTAAGTGAACGTGCTGCTATGAGTTGCAATTTACTCCGAGTCAGGGCGGATGGTTTGGTATACCTGTTCGTGGATGAAGGATTGGGAGCTTGTTGAGCTGATCTACGCCGGGTTGACCGATTCCAGGGAGTGGCAGCGCTTCCTGGATGGGTTTCGAGGACGGCTGCGGACCAGCCAGGCCATCTTCGCCATTGCCTACCCCGAAGAGACGGTTTACAGCATGGTGCTGTCGTCCGGAATGTCCGACGACGACCGCCGGGAACTGGCGCAGTGGGGCCCCGAGTCCGATCCCTGGGTCTCGCGGATCGATTGGGCGACGGCGACTCCGGGCGAGTTTCGGGCCAGCCAGGACATCTGCCCCGACGAGTTGCTCGAATCCTCGCCGATGTATAGCCGCCTGCTGGGTCCACGTGGGTGGCACTATGGCGGAGGGATTCTGCTGGCGTCGTCGGCAGTGCAGAAAGCGATGTTGACTTCGACGAGGCCCAAGGCATTGGGGCCATTGAATGCCGAAGAAGTCGGCCTGCACCACTTTCTGAGCCCGCACCTGGTGCGCGCGGTGCGGCTGCATGACGAAAGGTTGCGAATGAAGGCAGAGCAGTCTTCGGCTCGCGCCTTGCTCGACTCGGCGGGTACGGCACTGTTGCTGCTTAGCGAGAAAGGGCAGATTCGTCTGGCTAATGCGCCAGCCCAGCGACTGCTGGAGGACCGAGGGCTCATTCATGCCGAGCGTGGCCATCTGCGGGCTAACGATCCGGCACTGAACACTAAACTGCACGAACTGATTGGCCGGGTGGGGCTGCCGCTTTCCCAGGTGAATCAGGGGAGTCTGGTGCTTGCCAACGACGCCGTTACCCTTTGGGCCACGGCGTCAAGACTCGCGCGACCCGGTGACTCGCCCCTGGCGGCGGAGGCGCCCGCCGTCGCTTTGAGCCTTACTGACCCGACCCGTCGTCCGCGCCTGATCCCCGAACCGCTGCAACGACTTTACGGGCTGACGCCGGCCGAGGCGCACGTCGCGCTGCAACTGGCCGATGGCCTCTCTGCCGAGGAGATTGCTCTGCGCACGGGCGTTATGCTCGACACCACGCGGACGCACATCAAGCGCAGTTTAAGCAAGATGGCCTGCAACCGACAGGGAGAACTGGTCGCGTTGGTGTTGCGCGCCGCCCGCGCTCCGATGATGGAAGTGGCTGGCGTTTAGCGGCGCTGGAGCTTGCGGAAGATGGGGCAGTCCTCGTCGTGGGCTCCGGGCAGGTAGCCCGTGCTGACGAGGAACTCGCGGACGATTTCGCCGCCGGTAAAGAGAAACGTGCGCTTAAACTCTTTGGCCCAGGCATCAAGGGCCAGGCCGCGGCGCTCCTCGAGCCACGGTCGAAAGCCGCCCATAGCTTGAATGCGGCGAGCGTTTTCGATGGCGGCGTTGACCTTAAGACGGTTACGGATGATGCCGGCGTCGGCGAGGAGGCGGTCGCGGTCGGCCTGGGTGTAAGCGGCGACTTTGGCGATGTCGAAGCCATGGTAGGCGCGGGTGAAGGCTTCGCGCTTCTTGAGGATGGTGAGCCAGGAGAGGCCGGCCTGATTGATTTCGAGGATCAGACGCTCGAACAGTTCGTGGTCCGTGTTCAGGGGGAAGCCGTACTCGGTGTCGTGATAGTGCCGGTTCCACTCGTCGATGCCTTGGCGGACGGCGGCACAGTAGGTGATGCCCATGGCTCACATTTTCGCAGGTGATAGTCTGTGAGTCGTTATGAAACTGGTGACACTCGCTTTCGTTGCGTCGCTGCTCGCGGCGCAGCGCCATCCGCTGCAGGAATTGATCGAAGCCGCGCGGACAGATTCGCCGCGACTGAAGGAGTTGATTGGGAAGGGGTTACCGGGCCTGAAGGGGCGCGACGGCGCAGCCGTTTGGGGACAGGACTTTCTTTTCGCGGTGGAGAGCGAGAAGCCAGCAAGTGTGGCCATCGATCGTCAGCCGCCGCTGGCGCTCAAGAACCTGGGCGGTACGAAGATCTGGTACCTGGTGAAGACCTTGCGCCTTGGCACGACGCATTTCTATCAATACTTTTCGGAGGGTAAGTTGCTGGGCAGTTACGATGTAGCCGGCTATAACCCGGATTCCTACTTGCTGCCTGGGGTGGCGCAGGGAAAATTGTCGGAGATGCAAACCCACGCGAGCAAGATCTATCCGGGGATGACGGCGAATTACTGGGTCTACGTCAATCCCGGCGCCGATGTAGTCCATGGTGCGCCGCTGATGGTATGGCAGGATGGCGAGACGATCGTCGGGGACAACGATCTGTTGCGTCTGCGGCTACAGATTGTGTCCGACAACCTGGTGAGTAAGAAGTTGATTCCTCCTATGGTGCATGTGCTGATCGCGCCGGGCAATGGTGGGGAAGCCACGGGCACGCGGATGCGCAGCATTCAGTACGACACGGTGTCGGACCGCTACGGGAAGTATCTGCGGGAAGAGATTCTGCCGGAGGTGGAGAAGACTTACAGGGTGCGTCAGGATGCTTATTCCCGGGCTATCGCCGGGGCCTCCTCCGGGGCGATTTGTGCTTTCAATGTAGCGTGGTATTTTCCGGGCGACTATAGTCGCGTGCTTTCGCACATTGGGAGTTACGCGGCGATCCAGTGGAAGCCGGATGCGGGATTGGAAGGCGGCTACATCGTCTCGCATCGGGTTCGGCGAGAGGCGCGTAAGAATATGCGGATCTGGCTGTCGGATGGCGCGGAGGATATCGAGGGTCCGGCGGGCAGTTGGCCATTGAACAATATTCAACTCGCGAATTCCCTGAAGATGAAGGGCTACGATTTTCACTTTCGTTTCGGCGAAAGTGCGCATGCGATTGCGCAGGGGGCGATGGACTTGCCGGAGAGCCTGGCTTGGCTGTGGCGCGACTACAATCCGGCGAAGACGGAACAGACTTACGTGATGGAAGAGTCCGAGCGGGTGAAGCCGTTGTTCCGGGTTAGGATAGCGAACCGGGAAGCATGGTGAAGCCGGAGTGAATGCGGCAGCCCGGGGGCTGGCCGGCAATGATGGAGGCTTCGGCCAGGCGCAATTCCTGCCAGCGGACATCCACTTCGTACTTGGAGGCCATCTTGTAGGCGAGCTTCAGAAAGACTTTGTAGTGGCCCATTTCCGACGAGAACAGAGCTTGATAGAACTTGGCGAGTTCGGCGTCGACAGTGGTGGCGGCGAGGACGGCGAAGCGCTCGCAGGAGCGCGCTTCAATGAGGGCCGAAACACAAAGGCGATCCAATGTTTCGCGCGCTTTCCCGGTGCGGACCAGCGCGCGGAGGGCGGCGGCGTAGGTGCTTTTGTGGCCACGCTCCAGCCGGCCGCCACGCCGGATGAGCAGGCGGGAGACTTGGGAGAGGTGGGCGGTTTCGTCGCGGGCGACGCTGGTCATGGTCTCCACCCAACCGGGAGTCCAGTCGTTGGGCCAGCGGGTCATCATTTCCATGGCGTTTTGGGCGGCCTTCATTTCGAGGAAGGCATGATCGATGAGCAGGGCAAT